>CAJCIA010000163.1 GCA_903970275.1 Betaproteobacteria bacterium | reverse complement strand
GCGCGCGCGGCGGCTCCTATCCACACAGCGGTTCTTTGAAAGTGATCGGCTTCAGGGGAGGCCGATCCTCGCTGGCAAGTGCCCCGCGTTACGGCGCGGGGAGAATAGGGAAACAGGTGAAAATCCTGTGCGGTAGCGCCGCTGTAACGGGTGACGAAAGCTCCAGGAAGGCCACTGTGCGCAGGCATGGTAAGGCGGAGCCGGTAGGGCGACCCCGAAGTCAGAAGACCTGCTTGCCAACGCTCATCAAGTCCCGCGCCGGATGGCGTGGGCGGCTGCCTCGCCACAGGCAGGATGGGAGTTGGAGTCTTCCCGGCGCCCAGGTGCGTCGCGGGTCTTCGTCTCTCGCGGACGGTCGTCGTCTGCACTCGAAAACCGCGGCCCGGCACGCCGCTTTGCCAGGAAACTCCATGCCTTCTCTTCATGTTGGACAGTGCGCCGCGCGGGCCATGCTTGCAGGTCTGCTTCTGGGCACGCTCAGCGTACCCACATTCGCGCAATCGCTTACCCCCGCGGCCAACTCGCCGAAAAAGCCCGCCCCGTCCTCCAAGGCGGAAACCACTGCGCAGCCGGCCTCAAGCAGCACGGCCGACGCCCCCCGCCCAACGCCAAATCCCGCCGCTGCCCCGCCGGTTCCGCCGCCGGAACGAGCGACGGCGCAGGCTGAGGATGCCGCCTCCAGCCCGCACGCGCCGGGTGACGCCCCGACCGAAAACGAGATGCCGAATATCGTGGTCAGCGCGGCGACCCGCAACACGCAGGCGCCCAGCACGACCGCGACCGACACGACCGTCCTCACGCAGGAGAATCTCGAATCCGCCCGGTACCAGACGGTGGCCGACGCGCTCACCAAGGTGCCCGGCGTGGCGGTGACGCCCTACGGCGCGCCCGGCCAGCTGACCACCGTGTTCATCCACGGCAACGACAGCAACCAGACGCTGCTCACCATCGACGGCCGGCCGCAGATGGGCGCCGGCATCTCCGGCGCGTACGACTTCTCCGGCCTGACGCTCGACAACGTCGCCCAGATCGAGGTGGTCAAGACGCCGAGCAGTTCCATTGCGGGCGACGCGGCCGGCGGCGTGATCAATCTCGTGAGCCTCAACGGCCGCGGGCTCGACCACCCGGTGAGCTCCGTTTCGTTCGAGGGCGGCTCGTTCGACACTTTTCGCGAGCAGGTGCAGAGCCGCGGCTCAGAAGGCAACTTCGATTACGCGGTGAGCGGCTCCGACACCACCTCGGATTCCGACCGGCCGAACGAGAACTACCGCAACGTCGTCTACCGCGGAAATTTCGGTTACCAGATCGCGCCCACCGTCTACTTCGATGTGCACACCGGCTACTCGCTGATCGACGCCGGGACGCCTGGCTCGCTCGCCTTCTTCGATCCAGTCGCCCATCTCCACACCCAGGATTGGTTCATCTCGCCGGAGGTCTCGGCCAAGGTGAGCGACTTTTTCACCACCAAGTTCTGGTACAATCACGACCAATCGCGCCAGACCTACCTTGATTTCTTCTCCGGCGCCTACACGCCGAGCGACACCCGGCTGGACATCGACACGGAATCGTACGACTGGCAGAACAACCTGCAGCTTGCCCACAACTGGCAGATCACCATGGGCATTCAGGGCAGCTCCCAGCACGCGCATCAGGTCGATTACGAGTCCACCGTGGAATTGGCCAACTTCGAGACCCCGTCCAACATCAACAACCACCTCGATAACACGGCCGCCTATGCGCAAAGCCAGTGGCAGCCGCTCGACGGGCTGAATGTGCTGAGCTCCGTGCGGTACGATCTCTATTCCGACTACGACAACGCGTTTTCCTGGCGGCAGGGCGTCAGCTACGAGGTGGCAGCCACGAAGACCGTGGTGCACGCCTCGGGCTCCTCCTCCTACACGCCGCCGTCGGTCCAGGATCTTTACTATCCGGATTTCAGCAACCCCAACCTCAAGCCCGAGACGACGCTCGGCTGGGAGGCGGGTGTCTCGCAGCCGTTGCTGAAGAACCGTCTGACCCCAAGCATCACCTATTTTCAAAACAACATCCGGGACGACATCGTGGACGATGCCAATTTCATCCCGCAGAACATCGACCGGGCAACGACCGAGGGCGTCGAGCTGGACGTCGCGGCGCAGCCTATCGACGAGGTGAAGCTCGACCTCAACTACACGTACCTGGATGCGCGCGACAACACGACCGACACGCGCCTGATTCGGCGTCCGCGCGATACGGTCAACTTCACCATCGACTACACGCCCATCGAGCAGTTCACGCTGGACCTCGGCGGCACGTGGGTGGTGAACCGCGACGACGGCAGCCCCGACGTCGAGCAGCCCGATTACTTCGTCCTGCGCGCCAGTGCGACCTACCAGATCAACAAATGGCTCACCATCTGGGTGCGCGGGGAGAACCTGACCAATCAATATTACGAGCCGGTGCTCGGCTATCCCGCGCTGGGCCTCGGCGGCTTCGGCGGGATCAAGGTTTCGTTCTAGCTGGGAGGGTGGGCCGGCGTTCGCCGTCGCCGGCCCCCTCGGCATGACACGGAAGCATCGTGATTCAGGTAGGGAGTCAGGCATCTTCGCCAACGCCGCTTGGCTGGATATATCGAATCAAGGTGAGAGTTCCATCGTCTTAGGTGATGTGAACAAGCTTTTCTCTCTTGGTGCGGTCGCTTTTGCCTTTGTGCTCAGCGGACACTTTTCGCCTCTCGCGGCTCAATATAATCCGCCGCCGCCGCCCGAGCAGCAGAACACCGGCGAACCGCCGAGCCAGGACCAGCAGGCCGGTGGACCGCCGGACGGACCGCAGCCGATGCAGGACGATCAATCCGCGCCCCCGCCTCCGCAGCAGAGCTACACGGGCGGCCAGCCGGGACCCGACCAAGGGCCTCCGCCGGATCAGGCCCCGGGGCCCGATCAAGGCGCGCCCGACGAAGGTGCACCGCCACCCGATGCCGGGGACAACGGCGGCGACGCGAATTTCCAGACCTTTTACAACAACCTGAGCTCCCAGGGCGATTGGATTCAGACTGACAACTACGGCTACGTCTGGCAGCCCAACGTCCAGGATCCCGATTGGCGGCCCTACTCGGACGGCCATTGGGTCTATACCGACGAGGGCTGGACGTGGGTGGCGGACGATAGTGAGCCGTGGGGCTGGGCGACCTACCACTATGGCCGCTGGGCAAACATCGACGGCCGCGGCTGGGTCTGGGTGCCGGGCTACACCTGGGCTCCGGCCTGGGTGAGCTGGCGCTACGGCGGCGGCTATTGCGGCTGGGCGCCGCTGCCGCCGGACACCTTTGTCGGCATCGATTTCGGCGGCGTGGGCCTCGGCTTCCACATCGGCGGGGATTGCGATACGGCGTATGACATCGGCCCGGGCTACTACAACTTCATTCCGGTCGGCTACATCGGCGAACGCGATTACCGGCGCCATTATCTCGATCGCAACAACAACTTCACGATCATCAACAACACGCGCAACGTCACGAACATCAACGTGAACAATCAGCGCGGCGCCGGCCGGTTCAGCCGCGTGAGCGTGGGTGGACCGAATTTTTCCACCATCAACGCGCAGTCCACCACGCCGGTGCAGCGCGTCCGGCTGGCGCGGAGCAACCGGGTGGGTAATGCGAGCCTGCAAGGCAACCAGCTCTCCGTCTTCGCTCCGCGGGTGAACGCGACGAATGCAAACGCGTTTCGCCCTAGCCATGTGGCGGGCACGGTTCACAACGCGCGGGTAAATCCCGGGGCGAGCCTGAGTCAGCCGCTGCAGGTCAATGCGCACGTGCGCGCGCCGGCCCCCAGCGCGGCCCAGATTTCCGCGGCGCAGAACACGCACTTCTCGAGCAACGCCCGGGTGGCGACACCCGGCGAGCACCCGTCCTCCACGCTGACGAGGCCGCTGAATTCCTATCAGCCGCATGAGTCGCGCCGGACGGCCAACGTGGGCGAAGGCGCGTCAAGCGTCCAAGGCAACCGCATGTCGACTCCCGCCGTGACCGGCGCCGCCACGCATGAGAGTTCCTTCACGGGGGAAGGTGGCCCCGAATCACATCATACCGGAAGCAACACGGTCAATCATGCCGTGAACCGGGAGGAAACCGAGGCGCCTCATGCCACGACGGTTCAGCACACGGGCGCACCGCAAGCGCAGGAGGTGCACTCCACCTACCACTCAGAAGCCGCGCCCGTAAATCAGGCTGTCCATCCGCAAACGGAAGCCGTCCAGCACGAAGAAACGCATCCGCAGACGGAAGTGCGCCATGAGGAATCTCATCCTCAGGCGCAGGAGGAGCACCACGAGGCGATTCATCCGCAGGAATCGCATCAGGAATCTCATCCGCCGGCCGAGCAGCAGCACTTTGTGCCGCCGCCTCAACACGCCAGCGCCCCGCCGCCGCATGCGGCGCCGTCGGGTGGCGGTGGTGGTGGCGGGCATCCGGGCGGTAACGGCAACGACGACAACAAGCAGCAGCATTAGCAAGTGATCGCAGCGGCTGACGTATTCACCCACGTCAGCCGCCCGGTCAGGCCTAGAACCCGCGAGCGGCCTTGTCGGATTTGGAGAAGGGTTCTAGCTTGGGATTATGCCCGATTTTGATTACCAGCTCGTCGTCATCGGCAGCGGTCCCGGCGGCTATGTCGCCGCCATCCGCGCCGCGCAACTTGGCCTCAAGGTGGCCATCGTGGAAAAGGACGCGACGCTCGGCGGCACTTGCCTGAATGTCGGCTGCATTCCGAGCAAGGCGCTGCTCGCCTCGACCGAGCACCTGCATTTCGCCCGCGAGCGTTTCGCCGCGCACGGGATTATTGCCAAGGAAATCAGCGTCGATCTTGGCGCCATGATGAAGCGGAAGCTCGAGGTCGTCGGCAAGCTGACCGGCGGTGTCGGTTACCTGATGAAGAAGCACAAGATCGAGGTCGTGAAAGGTTTCGGCAAGCTGGCCGATGCCCACACGGTGGACGTGTCCGCGGAGGGCGCCGCACCGCGCCAGCTCAAGACTCAGAATATCCTCATCGCCACTGGCAGCGTTCCGATTGAATTGCCATTCCTCAAGTTTGACCGCAAGCGGGTGATCAACAGCGACCAGGGCATCGCGCTGGCCGAGGTGCCGAAGTCGATGCTCGTCATCGGCGCGGGCGCAATCGGGCTGGAGCTCGGCTCGGTCTGGCGACGCCTGGGTGCGGAGGTGACCGTGGTTGAGTTCCTGCCGCGCATCGCCGCGGTCGGCTTCGATGCGGAAACCTCGAAGATCCTGCAGCGCAATCTCGAGAAGCTCGGCATGAAGTTCGAGCTCAATACCAAGATCGAGTCGGCGCAGGTGAGCGAGAAGGGCGTCGAGCTCAAGGGCAGCAACGCGGCCGGGCCGGTTTCCTTCAAGGCGGACATCGTGCTGGTTGCGGTTGGGCGCAAGCCCTTCACCACCGGCCTGGAGCTGGAGAAGGCGGGCGTGAAGCTCACGGATCGCGGGCGGGTCGCGGTGAACGAGCACAGCCAGACCAGCGTGCCAAACATCTGGGCGATCGGCGACGTGACCGACGGACCCATGCTGGCGCACAAGGCGCACGAGGAAGCCGTCGCTGTCGCGGAAAACATGGCCGGCAAACCGGGCCACGTGAATTACCAGATCATCCCCGGAGTCATCTACACCGCGCCGGAAGCCGCCAGCGTCGGCCTCACCGAGGAGGAGGCAAAGGAGAAGAAGCTTAACGTCAGCGTGGGCAAATTCTCGTTCACCGCGAACGGCCGCGCCATTGCCGCGGACACGACAGATGGCTTCGTCAAGATCATCGCCGACGCGAAGACGGACAAGGTACTGGGCGCGCACATCGTGGCCAGCAACGCCTCCGAGTTGATTGCCGAGACGGTGCTGCTCATGGAATTCAGCGGCAGCTCCGAGGACCTGGCGCGAACGATCCACGCGCACCCGACGATGTCGGAGGCGGTAAAGGAAGCCGCGCTGGCGGTGGATGGCCGCATGCTGAGCGCCTGATGAACTCCGATCTGCTCGCCGAGGTGCTGGCGCTGCGCAATCGCTACGACGACGAGCCGATCCATTCCGACCATGTGACCAAGCTCGCGCTCGAGCTTTTCGATACGCTGGAGCCGTGGCACCGCTACGGGGCGCGCGAGCGGGAGCTGCAGGAGTGCGGCGCGCTGTTGCACGATATCGGCTGGTCACAAACGCCCGAGGGCTGCGGCCATCACAAGAAATCCGCTGAGCTGATTCGCAAGCACAAATGGCACCATCTCGCGCCGGACGAAGTCGACCTCGTAGCGGAAATCGCGCGCTATCACCGCAAGTCGTCGCCTCAGCCCAAGCACAAGCATTTCCACAAGCTGGTGCCCTCCGCGCAACGAAAGGTGATGGTCCTGGCGGGCATCCTGCGGCAGGCCGACGCGCTCGACCGCACGCACATCCAGAAGGTCATGTCGGTGGAGGCGAAGGCGACGGAAGGCGAGATCGTAGTGCGCGTGCACTCGAAGCTGCCGTGGCCGGAGGAGAAGGCCATCTTCGAGAAAAAGCGCGACATGCTCGAGAAAGTGGCCACCCGGCCGGTGCGCTGCGAGAACGCGAAGTAGGCAGCGCGCGAAGCGGCCTTCGTGGTCGCCCTCGACTTCCGGGCGACGTACGTTCGAGGGAGAATGTGTCCGCATTTCGTCCGTCGCCCGAAGTCGACGGCGACCGGACCGTTCCTAAAAACTGCCCTTGAGCGAAACGGAAATGCGCTGCTCGCCGCCCGTGGTGCCTGGCGTGGGATTCTGGTCCCAGCTGCTGCTGTATTGCAGGCTTGCGGAAATATCGTCCTGCAACTTCACCGAGGGCCCGGTGGAGAAGGTCAGCTTCTCATCCGTGGTCGAGACGGGCAGGGCGCTGGCAACGGACGTGCCGCCCTGCGGAACGTCGGGCTGCGCGGTGCCGTTCGCGCCGGCCCCGGCCTCGGCGATCTCCACCGTGCTGCGCGTGTTCATCATCTCGGCGTAGCTGTGCCAGCTCAGCTTGTCGTCCACCAGCTTCTGCGACCAGTCGGCAAAGAGGGCCTCGTTGAGTTCGTGATCGATGCCGGGGAAATCCTGGTACTGCTGCTGGCGCAGGCCGGCCTGCAGCGTCGTGTCGGCCGCCGGTTTCCAGACCAGCGACTGCTCGAAGGATGGCAGCTTTGTCGTGGCTGACGCCGCCCCGGTCTCCACCAGGTGGCCCTTGAGCAAAAGATTCACCGGCAGCTTGCCCAGTGGCTTCTGCAACTGCGCGTCGTAGGCTTGCGTCGTCATGTCGGAACCGGGGCTGGCATCGGTGTGCGAGACGTCGCGATTGACCGCCGCGGTGAACACCGCATCCAGCGGCAGGTGCGTCTCGACCGAGTAACCGGCGCCGTCCGTGGTGGTCGGCGCCAGGCTGGCGCCGTTGGAATCGTTGTGCACGTTGCCGGTGATCTTCACGCCATCCATCGGCTGGTAAACGGACGCGGCCCGCACCCCCGTGCCGAGCTGGTCCGGCAGCCCATCCTCGCTCACGGAGCTGGACGTGCAGTTGAGCGACAGCCGCTCATTGATGGTGCGCGAGTAGGTGACGCTCTCCTTGTCCTGCCAGAGCGAACCGGAACTTAGGACGGTGAACGGATCGCTCAGGACGACCCCGGACGAGGTGGAAAACGTGCCATTCTGCGCTGCGGCCTGCTGCGCCTGTGCGGGTTGGAGAAAATCGGCATGGACGGCGTCGAGCTTGGAGGGATCGGCCGCCGACACCGCAACCGTCCCGGCCATCGCCAAGCTCAGTGTCCAGCCGCGATGACGTAGCAAACGGTGCATGAAAGGCAGGGCGAATATGCCCATTTTCTCCTCCTCCGAACAGTTAAAAGCAGATAAGCCGATCGGCGGGATGTTCCGCTCCATCGCTCCTGCAAAACGAGTCGGCGCAGCCGCCAACGGGTCCAGCCTGGAGCATGCTGCTCCTTGTCTCACACGGCGAAGCGTCCTACCCTGACCGGCCACGCATGTCGCCGCGCTACACGCTAATCATTCCCGTGCTGGGGCTTGGCGATGCGGATGTGGCGCTTGCGCAAGTGCGGGGCGCTTTGCCAGCGGCTGGTGTGCAAATTTTGATCGCCATTGGCCGGCATCCCGCCCGGCAGCGCAACGCGGCGCTTTCGCGCTCGAAAGGGGAGATCATTGTCTTCCTGGATAACGATTGCGCCATTGGGCCGAACTACTGGGCCGTGCTTGAGCGAGACTTCGCGCGGCCGGAAGTGGACGTGATTGGCGGCCCGGCGCTCCTGCGGCCGGAGGCGCAGGGACGCGAGGTAGCGTTCCATGCCCTCCTGACCCATCCACTTGTTGTGGGACCGGTGCGGGCGCGTTATGCCGCGCTGGGCGCGTTCCGCGCCTCATCGCAAACCGAGCTCATCCTCTGCAATATGGCCGCGAGGCGCTCGGTCTTTGAGAAAATCGGCCAGCTCCCCGTCGAGCTCTACCCCAACGAGGAGAACGAATGGCTCGACCGCGCGCAAATGGCCGGCGTCGGCATCTATTATGATCCCGCCCTGCAGGTCTTCCGACCGCAGCGTCCGACCTGGACCGAACTGGCGCGGATGCTGGTGCGCTACGGCATCGGGCGCACCAAGCAACTACAGGTCAGCCGGGGGCACTTCACCCCGCACCAGCTCGCACCACTCGTGTTGCTGCTGCCGGTGACGGCGATAGCGTGTGGAGCGACGGGGCTGCTTTGGTTTGCCGCCGGCTGGCTGATCGTCGCGCTCGCCGTCGCGGTCTCGCTGCCGCGGTTGCTAAACCTGCGGCAGCGCCTCCTCGCCGGGCTCCTCGCGCCGCTGGTGCCGCTGCTTTATGCGCTCGGCCAGCTCATCGGCTGGTTCCGCCCCTGGCCCGGCGCCAGCGCGGAGGTGACGGTGGTCGAGGGGTAGCACGCGTACAGTCCACACATCCACGCATCCAGATACGTTCATGGCTTTTTGCTTGCGCGGGCTTGCTGCGGCTCCTAGCCTGCGGGGATGGCCAAATCCTACATTTTCTCGTCTGAGTCGGTGACCGAGGGTCATCCTGACAAGGTTGCCGATACGATTTCCGATGCCGTCCTCGACGCCTGCCTGGCGCAGGACAAGCACAGCCGGGTGGCGTGCGAGACACTGGTGAAGTCGAACCTCGTGGTCGTCGCGGGTGAGATCACGACCAAGGCTGATTTCGATTACAACAAGGTGGTGCGCGGCGCGATCGAGGAGATCGGCTACACCGAGCCGGGCGAATCCTTTAACGCGAACGGCGTCCACATCATGAACGCGCTGACCGCGCAGAGCCCCGACATCGCGCAGGGCGTGGATGACAAGGCCGCCGAGGGCAAGGGCCACGAGGAGCAGGGCGCGGGCGACCAGGGCCTCATGTTCGGCTTCGCCTGCAACGAGACGCCGAATCTTATGCCGGCGCCGATCTATTACGCGCACGCGCTCGGCCGCAAGCTGACCGATCTGCGCAAGCACAAGAAGGTTTCCTGGCTGCGTCCCGACTGCAAGACGCAGGTTTCGCTCCAATACAACGGCACGCACATCGAGCGCATCGACGCGGTCGTCGTCTCCACCCAACACCGCGACACAGTGAAGCACTCCGAGATCAAGGAGTTCGTCATCGAGCAGGTGATCAAGACCGTTCTGCCGCGCGAGTTGCTCGACGCGAAGACGAAGTACCTCGTCAATCCCACGGGCCGATTCGTCATCGGCGGGCCGGAAGGCGACTCGGGCCTCACGGGCCGCAAAATCATCGTCGATACCTACGGCGGCATGGGCCGGCACGGCGGCGGCGCGTTTTCGGGCAAGGATCCGAGCAAAGTCGATCGCAGCGCGGCCTACATGGGCCGGTACGTGGCGAAGAACGTGGTCGCGGCGGGGCTGGCCGACCGGTGCG
>CAJCIA010000162.1 GCA_903970275.1 Betaproteobacteria bacterium | reverse complement strand
CGGAAATCACATCGTCCTCAACAAGAACGGCTCCATCAGCATCAACGCCGACGACGGCCGCGAGCTCGAGCGCTACACCGTGGTCATCGGCTCGGTCATCTCCGTGCCGGACGGCGGCCACGTGAAGAAGGGCGAGACCTTCGTCCAGTGGGATCCGTACAACGTCTCCATCCTGACGGAGAAGGCGGGCAAGATCGAGTTCCGCGACATTATTGAGGGCGTCACCATGAAGCGCGAGATGGATGAGGCGACCAAGCAGGTCGGCACCGTCATCATCGAGCACAAGGAAGACCTCCATCCGCAGATCGTCGTGGTCGACGAACACAAGGAAGTCATCGCCTCCTACTCCATTCCGGCTGGCGCGCACATCGAAGTGAAGCCCGACGCGAAGGTGCAGGCCGGCCAGCGCCTGGCCAAGACGCCGCGCAAGGTCGCGAAGACCAAGGACATCACCGGCGGTCTGCCACGTGTGGCCGAACTCTTCGAGGCCCGCCGCCCGAAGGACGCCGCCGAGATCGCGAAGATCGACGGCGTGGTCGAGGTTGCCGGCAACGTGCGCGGCAAGAAGAAGCTCATCATCAAGGACGCCAACACGGGTGCGGAGGAGGAACACCTCATCCCGCTCTCCAAGCACCTCATCGTCTACAAAGGCGACGTGGTGAAGAAGGGCCAGCAGCTGACCGAAGGGCCCGTTGTCCCGCACGAGGTGCTCGAGGTTTGCGGACCGCAGGACCTGCAGGAGTACCTGGTCAACGAAGTGCAGGAGGTTTACCGCCTGCAGGGCGTTGAGATCAACGACAAGCACATCGAGATCATCGTCCGCCAGATGCTGCGCAAGGTGAAGATCACCGAGCCGGGCGACACCTCGTTCCTCTGGGGCGAGCAGATCGACCGCCTCGCCTTCGAGGAAGAGAATCGCCAGGTGGAGGCCAAGGGCGGCAAGCCCGCGGAAGCCACCCCGGTGCTGCTCGGCATCACCAAGGCCTCGCTTGAGACGGAAAGCTTCATCTCTGCGGCGAGCTTCCAGGATACGACGCGCGTCCTCACCGACGCGGCGACCCTTGGTAAGATCGACAAGCTGCGCGGCTTCAAGGAGAACGTGATCATGGGTCACCTCATCCCGGCCGGCACCGGCTTCAACGCGCATCGCGCGGTCAAGCTGGTCGAGAACACCGAGCAAGTCGGCGAACCGCTCATCTCCCCGGAGAAGGACGACTCGCTCGATCTATTGCCGAAGCTCCGCGCGCCGGAAGCCGACGCGGTCGCGAACTAAGCCTCAGTTCAAACACATTTACCGCCCGGGATCGAGAAATCGGTTCCGGGCGGTTTTGTTTCAGCCGCCTCCTTGTAGCGGCGTTCTATGACCGTCGGTAAGGCGCGTAAATCGCATGCTCGCGCGCCGGCGGTCATAGACCGCCGCTACAGAAAGCGACCAACTCCTGAGCTACGCTTCATTAAGAGCCCTGCAGCGCTCCTCCCTTGACCGCGCCTCCGCGGCAGACATACCTTCTTTTCCCATGGCGGACTCCACTCCCGAACCGAAAACCGCCTACCTCATCCGCGACGGGGCAGTGGTCTACGAACTCGCCCCGCACTCCGTCCTGAACATCGGCCGGCTCGACACCAACGATGTCGTGCTCGACGACTTCAAAGTCAGCCGCGAACACGCCCTGCTCAAGTACAGTGAGGGCAAGTTCATGCTCATCGATCTCGCCAGCACGCACGGCACCTATGTGAACGGAGAGGGGATCGACCGCCAGGTGCTGGAGCCCGGCGCGACCATCCAGATCGTCAATCATCGGCTTGTGCTCGCGGACAAGATTCCGGACGAGCTCAAGGATACGCCGATCATCCTGCCGCGCGCTTCGCGGGCGCTGGACCGGCGCCTGAAATTCTTCGGCGGTCTCAACGAAATCTCGCTGCTCACGCTCGTCCAGTTCCTCAGCCAGGAGAAGCAGGACGGCCTGTTGCTGCTTGAGATCGGCGCGGATCCCGGCCCGCGCCTCTACTTCCAAAATGGCGAAATCATCCACGTCGACGATATGCATAATCTCGCGAACCTGATGACGCGCCAATATCACGACCCGAGCCTCTTCTTCTACTTCCATCATGAGACGAACTTTCCCGAGCGCACGATCAAGGTCTCCACGGCGCAGTTCCTGATGGAGCTTTGTCATCATCAGGACCAGCAGACCATGCGCGAGGTTGATGCCGCCGCGGCCGCGCGCCAGGCTCGGCAGCAGGCGGCCACCGGCAAGCTGCCCGGGCCGCGCGACATGCCGGAAGTTGCGCCCTATTTGTAGTCTGCGCCGCCTGCGACGGACTCGCGCTTTCCATCGCCTGCGCTTTTGTTAGATTCGCTTGCTCGGCCATGAAGATTTTCCTTTCCGGCATCCAGCCCTCCGGGGCGCTGCATCTCGGCAACTACTTTGGCGCCATGCAGCCCGCCATTGAGTTGCAGGGGCAGGGACAGGCCGTCTACTTCATCGCCGATTACCACGCGCTCACCTCGGTGACGAAGCCCGAGTTGCTGCGCAAATACACTTTCGACGTGGCCGCGGGCTTTCTCGCCTGCGGGCTTGATCCGGCGCGAGCAATTCTCTTCCGCCAGAGCGACGTTCCGCAGGTGCACGAGCTGGCCTGGCTGCTCTCTGTGGTTACGCCGCTGGGCCTGCTCGAGCGCGCGCACAGCTACAAGGACAAGGTCGCGCAGGGGGCGGAGATGAACCACGGCCTCTTCGCCTACCCGGTGCTGATGGCGGCCGACATCCTGCTTTATCACGCCGACGCCGTGCCCGTGGGCAAGGACCAGAAGCAGCACCTTGAGATTGCGCGTGACATCGCACAGAAGTTCAACGACCGCTACGGCGAAGTTTTCCGGATTCCCGAGCCGCTCATCCGCGAAACCACCGCCATTGTTCCAGGCACGGATGGACGCAAGATGTCGAAGTCGTACAACAACACGATCGAGCTTTTCGCCGAGCCCAAGGCGCTGGAGAAGCGGATCATGAGCATCTCAACCGACTCCACGCCCGTGGCCGATCCCAAGCCCGTGGACGGCTCGATCCTTGCGCAGCTCATGCAGACGGTCGGCACCGCCGCGCAATACGAAACCTTCACCGCCAGGATGCGGGCCGGCGGCTGCGGCTATGGCGATCTCAAGAAGGAACTCGCGGCGGTGACGAGGGACTTTCTGGCACCTTTTCAGGAGAAGTATCGGCGCTATCAGGCCGAGCCTGCCGAGGTGGAAGCGATTCTCGACGAGGGTGCCCGGCGCGCCCGCGAGCTTGCGCGACCGGTGCTGGAACGGGCGCGCGGCGCCACGGGGATCGGCCATGGACGCTGACCCGATCGCGTCGACGGCGGAAGTCGACAACCGCAGCCTCACGCACGTCAAACTGCCCGTCTTCGAAGGCCCGCTCGACCTGCTGCTTTATCTGATCAAGAAAGACGAGCTCGACATCTACGACATCCCGATCGAGCAGATCACGCGGCGCTACCTGGAGTACCTGCAGCTGATCAAGATGCTCGACCTTGAGGTGGCGGGCGAGTACCTCGTCGTGGCCTCCACGCTGCTTTACATCAAGAGCCGCGTGCTGCTGCCGCATGACCAGCGGCCACCCGAGGACGAGGCGGAGGAGGACGATCCGCGCTGGGAACTTGTGCGTCAACTGGTCGAGTACAAAAAGTACAAGGACGCCGCGTTTGAGCTTTCGCAATGCCTGGCGCGCGAGGAAAACGTGCATCGCCGCGGCGCGGCGCTCAAGCCGGATGGTGCGGGTGAGGGGACGCTGGCTTTTGACAAGGTTGGGCTGTTCGACCTGCTCGCGGTTTTTCAGAAGGTGCTCGCTCGCGCCAGCGACCGGGAAAACCTGCGGGACATCTTCGAGGACCGCTTCACCGTCAGCGACAAGATCCAGCTCATCCAGCAGCAGATGACCGAGCGCTCGCGCATCATTTTCGAGGAGCTCTTCGTTTCTGGCGCCAGCCGAACTGAGATTGTCGTGACCTTCCTTGCCGTGCTCGAGCTCATCCGGCTGCGCCAGATCGATGTGGCGCAGGAGAGTCCGTTCGCGCCGATCGAATTGGTGCGGGCGGCTGTTCCGGACGATACGGATCGACCGGAAGAGGCCTCCTCCGAGATCAGCTGGTAGCCGTCGACCTCCGGGCGACGGAGTCGATCACCGACAGATTTCAAAGCTCACAGGAATGAGTGAGCAGCTCGACACCGGCTCCTTGTCGGCGTGCCGGGGAAGATCGCTCCGCGATGGCACCGTCGCCCGGAGGTCGACGGCTACCGGCTACAGTCGCGAGATCAACAACTCGCGTTGGAAAATCAGCTCCTTCGGCAAGTCCGAGTAGAGCTTAAAGAAAAGTTCATCCTGCATCAGCACCTCGCGCTTCCATTCCTCGAGGTTGAGGGAGAGTGCCTCGGTCATCTTCTCCGGCGGATAATCAGGCAGTCCGGTGGTATCGATGCCATCGGATTCCGGCATCCAGCCGACGGGCGTCTCCCAAGCGGGAGCGCGGCCGCGGCAGCGGTCGACGATCCACTTCAGCACGCGCATGTTCTCGCCGTAACCAGGCCAGAGAAACTGGCCGTCCGCGCCCTTGCGAAACCAGTTCACGCAAAAAACGTTTGGCGGGCGCTTGAGCAGCTTGCGCATGCGCAGCCAGTGCCGGAAATAGTCGCCCATGTTGTAGCCGCAAAAGGGAAGCATCGCCATCGGATCGCGGCGCACTTGGCCGGTCGCGCCTGCGGCGGCAGCCGTTGTCTCCGAGGCCATGGTGGCGCCGATGTAGACGCCGTGAATCCAGTTGAAGGCCTGGAAGACGAGAGGGAGCGTGGTGGCGCGCCGACCGCCGAAGATCAATGCGCTGATCGGCACGCCGTGCGGGTCGTTCGCCTCGGGTGCAAGCGCGGGATTGTTCGCCATGGGCGCGGCGAACCGGCTGTTCGGATGCGCCGCTTTCTCCTTGGAGGCAGGCGTCCAAAGTCGGCCCTGCCAGTCGAGGCACTGCTCCGGTACGGGGCCGTCCTTGCCTTCCCACCAGACGTCGCCGTCCGGGGTGAGGGCAACGTTGGTGTAGATGGTGTCGCGCGCCATCAGCACCATGGCGTTCGGGTTCGACTTCGAGTTCGTGCCTGGCACGACGCCGAAGTAGCCGGCTTCCGGGTTGATGGCATAGAGGCGGCCATTGGGACCAGGCTTCATCCAGGCGATGTCGTCGCCCACCGTGGTGATCTTCCAGCCCGCAAAATGCTTTGGCGGAATAAGCATCGCGAAGTTGGTCTTGCCGCAGGCGCTGGGGAACGCTGCCGCCACGTAATTCTTTTCCCCGGTCGGCGACTCGACGCCGAGAATGAGCATGTGCTCCGCCATCCAATGCTCGATTCGGCCCAGGTAGGAGCCGAGTCGGAGGGCGAGGCACTTCTTCCCGAGCAGGACATTGCCACCGTAATTGGACCCGACCGAGATGATCGTGTTGTCCTGCGGAAAGTGGGCGATGTAGCGACGCTCGGGATTGATATCGAGCATGCAGTGCAGGCCCTTGGTGAAGCGTCCATCGGCTCCAAGCGTGTCCCAGGCAATTTGCCCCATGCGCGTCATGATTCGCATGCTCAACGCAACGTAAATCGAGTCGGTCAGCTCCACGCCGACCTTGGCCAGGGGCGATCCCGGCATGCCCATGAGATAAGGCACGACATACATGGTGCGGCCGCGCATCGCGCCGCGGGCCAGGCCGTACAGCTTCTCGTACATCTCGCGCGGCGCCTTCCAATTATTGGTCGGGCCGGCGGCCTCGGGCGTGCGCGTGCAGATGAAGGTGAGCTCC
The DNA here is from genome assembly GCA_903970275.1 of Betaproteobacteria bacterium. Taxonomy (GTDB): domain Bacteria; phylum Verrucomicrobiota; class Verrucomicrobiia; order Methylacidiphilales; family UBA1321; genus JABDGH01. The sequence goes on along the minus strand of CAJCIA010000162.1, from coordinate 11,151 downwards.
TCCACGCGCGCCACGTCATTGGGATTCGAGCGGTGCAGGTAGCAGCCAGGCAGCTTCTCCTGGTTAAGCTCGATGAGCACGCCGGCCTCGACAGCCTGGGCGGTGAGCGTCTCCTTCTCCGCCTCGCTGCCGTCGCACCAATACACGTGATCCGGCTGGCACAGCTCGATCATCTCGTTCACCCAGGCGCGCAGCGCGGCATGCGGGGGAACACCGGACTTGGGCTGGGAAGCTGGCGCCGTGGTCATGGGAAATTCTGGGCGTCACGCCGACGCAGGGCAAGGCTTCCGAAGCAGCCGACGTGCCGTGGCGGCGCGCTCCCCAGGAAAGAGCTATCAGCTCCCGGCCGTGTTTTTCGGAATGACGAAATAGAAGGTTGCACCCAGTCCGGGCTGGCCTTCGGCGCGGATGGTTCCGCCATGGCGCGAAATGATACGATGCACATTGGCGAGGCCGATGCCGGTGCCCTCAAATTCCTCGCGAGCATGCAGCCGCTGAAAAACGCCAAAGAGTTTGTCGGCCTGCTTCATGTCAAATCCCGCTCCGTTGTCCTGAACGAGAAATTCGCAGGCCTCGGGCGTCTCCTTTCCTTCCACGGTGATCAGGGCTGGCTGCCGGCCGCGGGTGTACTTGATGGCGTTGCTCAAAAGATTGAGCCACGCCTGTCGGAGCAGGTTCCTGTCTCCGATCACTTCCGGCAGGGCGCCGATTTTCCAGGTTATTTCGCGGCCATCCATATCGGGCGCCAATTCCTCCCGCACCTGCTCCACCAGCTCTTTGGTGTTCACGGGCTCGCGCCGTAGCGCCGCTTTTCCCATCTGCGAAAAAGCGAGGAGACTGTCGATCAGCTGGGACATGTGCGCGGCCGAGCGCGCAATCTTCTTGGCGTAGAGGCTGGCGGTTTCGCCCAGGTCCGGCGCCTCCTCGATCAGGAGCGGAATGTAAAAGCTGATGTGCCGCAGCGGCGCGCGCAGGTCGTGGGAGACGGAGTAGGAAAAGGTCTCCAGCTCCTTGTTGGACGCGGCCAGGTTTGACGTGCGATCGATCAGCTCGCGGTTGAGAAGGGCCACGCGCCCGAGGGCATCGGTCTTCTCCGCGATCTCCTTCTGCAAGGCCGTGTTGCTGGCGCGCAGTTGCTCGGGGCTGGGAATCTTCAAGGCCTCCGGGACGAGCCGAATCAGGAGGATTGCGGTGACGATCGAGGCGAAGGCGGTTATCGCCTTGATCACCCCGGAAAGCCAGTAGGTCGGATGCCAGATGTTGATGATCTCCATCACGTGGGTCGTCCCGCAGGCCACGATGAAGATGGCAAAGCAGACCAGCATCCAGTCGAAGGCCATGTCCTTGCGCTTCCGGACGAAGTAAAGCAGGGTGATGGGAATCGTGTAATACGAGAACGCAATGATGCCATCCGCGATCACGTGCAGCCAGATGACGTGGGGATCCCACTCGTAGCACATGCCGTGCGGCATGAATCCCTGGGTGGAAAAGAGGTGCTGCAGCCAAGTCACTCTTCCTCTGTATTAGCCGCGGGCTGCGCGCCGACAAGCCGGCCCTGCGTTCCGCGGTGCGTCAGGCCCGAAACCAGGCTCGGAACGGGATATCGAGGGCCAGCGCCGTCAGGATGAGCGGCAGGTAGGTGATCGAGAAAAGGAAGAGCGCCCGCGCCGGCAGCCGCTCCGGCTTTCGCACGAACCGCACCGCTGCTGCGATAAAGAAGGCGGAGAGCACGATGGCGCACACGGCATAGACCACGCTGGCCCAGCCGAGCAGAAAGGGCAGCAGGCTGACGGGCAGGAGAATCACCGCCGCCACCAGCGCGTGCCACGCGGTCGCCTTGCCGGACAAATCGCTAACCGAAACCATCCGCAGGCTCGCCGCGCGATAGTCGTCCCGGTAGAGCCAGGCAATGGCGTAGAAGTGCGGTAGTTGCCACACCGCGAGGATCGCAAACAGGCACCAACCCTCGGTGTTGAAATGGCCGCGAGCCGCCGTCGCGCCGATCAGGGGCGGCAGTGCCCCGGGAATCGCCCCCACCAACGTGTTCAGCGGAGTGAGGCGCTTGAGCGGCGTGTAGGCCAGCACGTAAACCGCCAGCGTCAGCGCCGTGAGCACCGTCGCAATGTTGTTCACGAACACCGCGAGATCGACCAACCCAGCCATGCCGAGAAGCAGCCCGCTGGTGACCGTGGCCTTGAGCGGCAGCCGGCCGGTGACGAGCGGACGCAGCTCCGTCCGACGCATGAGGGCATCCGTATCGCGCTCGAAGGCTTGGTTGAGGATCGAGGAACACAGCGCCACGAGCGTCGTGCCGATCAGCGTGTGGAAAAGCCGCCAGCCATCCACCGGTCCATGGTTGGCCAGCAGGTAACCGGCGAGCGTCGTCAATACGACCAGCGCCGTCAGCCGCGTCTTGGCCAGCTGAGAAAGATCGGAAAGCAGCGTCGGCTCCTGCGGCACGTCCCTTGGCTCGTTCGTGGCGGGTTCGAGCGGCGCCACCGGCACAGCGCGGGTGTTCACGCCGTCCTCCGCAGCCGCAGGCTCATGGCGGTGAGAAGCGCGCCGGTGATGAGCGTCAGCGCCCCGATGGCTACGTGCGTTGTTGCCACGTCGGCCGCCTTGTTGCTCCAGATGGTCCAGGCGCCCAGCCCAATTTGCACGCAGACGAGCACCACCCAGATGGCGCTCCATTGCCGCAGCTCGGGAGCCGAATCGCGCTTCAACCACACCGCGGCCGTCGCGGCCAGGATGCAACAGGCGATGAGCACGGCGCCGACGCGATGCACCATCTGCGTCAGGATATAGAAGGCGCTGGTCGGCTGCTGGTGGGCCTTCAGCCGCTCCTGGTTATAAGTGGCGACGGATGCGGCGTCGGTCTTCGGCCAGGCCTGGCCGTACGCGGTGGGGAAATCGTTGATGGAAAGTCCGGCGTGCTCGTGGCGCATGGTGGCGCCGACGAGCAGTTGCGCGAAGATCAGGACGGTGATGGCGGCCACGCGGCCCGTCCATTTTCCCGGAACCACCTTCGGCTGCGTTTCGATCCACCAGCGGGAGGTGAATAACGCCATGAGCGACACCGCCAGGAAGATCAGCTGGGCCAGACACCCGTGCAGGATGCCGATCCAGTCCTTTGCCTGCACCACACGGATGCCGCCCAGCGCCGCCTCGAGCAGCGCGTAGATCGGAATGGCAAGCGCCGTCCAGCGGAGCCAGACCCGCTCCTGGAAAATCATCCACACGCCGAGGATGCACAGCATGGTCACGACGCCGCTGGCGACCAGGCGATGCGAGTGCTCGAAGAAAATCCCGCCGACCCAATCCTGCCACGGAAAGAAGTACATGTTGTAGCCGTAGGTGGTCGGCCAGTCGGGTACTGACATGCCGGCCTCGTGGCTGGTGACCAGGCCGCCCAGGCAGATCAGGAAGAGAATCGATCCGGCGCAAAAGCAGGCGAACCGGTGCAGAGCCCCATGGTAACGCGGCGCGCGCCGGGCAACGGAAGCGGGCGAGGGGGCATGCATGCGAACGTGTCAATATCTAGGGCGCGGCGAGCAGCGTCAATTTCAACCTTGGGGCGCGGGATGGGTAACAGCCACGCCACCTGGCCGTCACGCCAACTTATAGAGGAAGACCGCGCGTGTTTTCGACTTGGTTCGAGACCCGTTCGCGACGAAACTCCCCGACTGGCGTCACGCGTTTTGTACCGCCTGCCGCCCGGTCATGACCACCCCTCCCAAGCCCTCCGCCGCCGCGCTGCACCGTGCCGAAATCCGGCAGCGCCGCAAGGATTCGGTCCTGTGGACGGCGGTGCATCTCCTGGGCTCGCTCAACCTAGCCGTCTTTCTTCTCATCACCATCGCGGGAGCGATTGCCTTCGCCACGGTGATGGAATCAAAGTTCGATACGGCTGTCGCCGCCTATTATATCTACGACGCCGTCTGGTTCGATTTCTGGCTGATGGCGCTGGCGCTCAATCTTCTTTGCGCCGCCTTCACCCGCTGGCCCTGGCAGCGGCGTCATGTCGGATTCGTAGTCACGCACGCGGGCATCATCCTCATGCTGCTTGGCGCCGTGATCGGCAAGTCGGCCGGCTTCGAGGCGTTCGTCACGTTGGACAAGACGAAGCCGCCCGAGCAGCGCCTTTTCACCAAGCAGAACATCCTCACCGTCGAGACGATGGCCGGCGCGCGCTGGCAAATGCCCATTAATCTTGAGGTCCGCGCGCCCAGCCCACAGCACCCGCTCGTCCTGCCGATCGAGGGTGCGCCCGTCCGCTTGGTGGTCGATCGCATTAGTGAAAACCTCGCGCCAGATGACACGCTGGCCGTCAGCGCCGACCTGGCCGCGCCCGCCGGGATCGAACTCCATTTCCTCAACGCTGGCATGAACCAGGATGTGCCGGCGATTCTCACGCGCACGGATGAAGGCCGCACGTTCGACTTCTTCGGCATGGCGAAGATCCTTCTCGTCGACACGCTGCCGGAGAACGAGCCGGTTTCCCTACCACCGTCGTCGACGCCCGCGGCGGCCCCGCGCGATGCCACGCCGTTTCACGAGACGCAGGTCGTGTTCGCGGATTCGCCGCCCGTCATCGACACCGACAGCGACATGGCCAGCGGCTACAGCGTGAAGCTCGTGCCGGCAAAAACCGTCGATGCCATTCGCCTGACCGTCACCGGTCCTGGTGGCGTCATGAGCAATACCTACTCGATCAAGGAGCTGCAGGCGCACTGGGCCGACCTCGCCGGTGATGGTGATCCGATCCATTTTCGCGTCGCTCGATTCTGGCCCGATTTCGCCATGAAGGATGGCCAACCCGTCTCGCTCTCGAACCAGCCCAACCATCCCGCGGTGCTTGTCCAGGTCACCGGCCCGACGCGTTTGCTGCCCGCCGCGCCGCCCGCGCCCGCGCCGCCCATGCCGAAGGATCTGGTCATGCGGCTGGCGTTGGCAAAGGAGCCGAATCATCTCGTCTATGAGCTGCAGCGGGCCGGCAAGGTTGAGGCAAGGGGCGTCGCCGCGCAGGGCGAGACCATCCGGCTAGGGTGGTCGAAGTGGGTGGCGCGGGTCGACGCCGTGCTTCCGCACGCAGAGCTGCATCGCGAAGTGCGCGAGCTGACGCCGCCCGTTTCGCCGATGCAGGCGGCCAGTCTGCGTACCGGCATTCACGCGCATCTCATCGGCGCGGATGGGACGAGCGGGCCGGCCGAGTGGATTCCTGGCGGCACGGCGCGTGAGCTTTTTGCGGGGAGCGCGTTTCTGGTCCGCGTCGGTTTCGGTCAGAAGACCATTCCGCTGCCCTTTACCGTGGGCTTGGACGACTTCCAAGTCCCGCGCGACGAGGGCACCGATACGCCCGCGGACTTCATCAGCAACGTCCGCTTCGAGGACCCCGCCACCGGCCACGTGGTGCGCGGGACCGCCCACATGAACTCGCCGGCGATGTACCCGGGCGCGTTCTGGCGCTCGCTCCTGGGCTGGAACTACAAGTTCTCGCAGGCGAATTGGGATCCGCGCAATCTCAACCAGACCACGCTGCAGGTGCTCTACGATCCCGGCTGGCCCTTCAAGTGGACCGGGTCCATCGGCATTTGCGCCGGCATTATCCTCATGTTCTACTTCATGCCCCGCCGCAGCGCCCGCGAGCGGCGCGACGATTCCCATGCGACCTAATTTCTTCCTGCTTGGTGTTCTGGCGACGCTGGCCGCTTTCGCGCCCGCGCGCGGCGAGAGCGCCATCGACACCAACTCGCTCGCCACCCTTGCGGTCCAGGACCATGGGCGGAAGAAGCCCTTCACCACCTTCGCGCGCGAGATGCTGCTCGAGATGGCGGGCACCAGTGCCTTGCCCCAGGCCTCGTCCGTGCAAGGAGGAACGGCGGCAGCGCTTGATGCCAACTCCGTGGTGCTCGATCTTTGGTTGAAGCCGGAAGGCTGGGACCGCAAGCCGCTCATCCTGGTCACGTTTGCCGATCTGAAGAAGCAGCTCGGGTTGCCGGTTGATTCCGGCCAGAAACTCTTTACCTACGACGAGTTGATCCACAACGACGCGTTCAACACGCTGCTCCAGGCCGCGACGAAGGTCCGGCAGGTGGATGAAAACAAGCTCACCGCCACGCAGAAGGAAGCGGAGCATCTCGGCGAGCGCCTCCGTCTCTTCCAGGACTTGGTGAACGGCGAGCGCGAGACAATCGTGCCGCATCCGCGCGAGGCCAACGGTCGCTGGCTGCCCATCCAAAATCTTGGCACGATGGACGCGGCACCGTGGCCGCCGGTCGATAGCAGCGAGACCTATTATGTTTCCAGCGATGAGCGCGCGCAGGCGGCGGGAGGCGCGTTTGGGAAGTGGGCCGCGGCGTGGCGCAGTGGCGACATGGGCGCGTTCAACACGCTGACGCCGCAGCTTGTCTCGGCGCTGGCTTCGCTCAGCCCCGCCGTTTATCCCTCCGCCGGCACGCTGCAATTCGAGCACGCCTACATGCAGCTCCATCCGTTCCGCAAGGCGTGGATCGTCTACCTGCTCGCGCTGCTGGTCCTGCTCCTGACCGCGATCTGGCAGCGTACGGCCGGTTACCGCATGGGCTGGCTGCTGGTCCTCCTCGGACTTGGGTTCGAGGCATACGGCTTCTTCTGCCGCATCATCATCTCCGGGCGGCCGCCGGTGACCGATCTCTATGAGACGGTGATCTGGGTGTCCTTCGTCGCCATGACCATCGCCGTCATTCTGGAGGCCATCTACCGGAAGCGCTTCTTCTTCTACGCCGGCATTCCGGCCTCGATCATCACGCTGATCATCGCCGATTCGCAGCCCACGATTCTCGATTCATCGATCAATCCGCTAACGGCAGTCCTGCGCAACAACATGTGGCTGACCATCCACGTGCTGACGATTGTCTCGAGCTACGCCGCCTTCGTTCTCACCGCGGCGCTGGGCCATATTGCGCTGGTGCTTAGTCTCTGGGGCCGGCGCTATGACGTGGCGCGTGCCGATCTCAACGAGTTCATCTATCGCGCCATGCAGATCGGCATCCTCCTGCTCGGCACCGGCACGATCCTGGGCGGCGTATGGGCTAATTACTCCTGGGGCCGCTTCTGGGGCTGGGACCCGAAGGAGACGTGGGCGCTGATCACGTTCCTCTGCTACCTCGCGCTGCTGCACGGCCGCCTGGCCGGTTGGTGGGGAGAATTTGGCCTGGCCGTGGGTTCCGTAATCTGTTTTCTCTCGGTTCTGATGTCGTGGTACGGCGTCAACTTCATCCTGGGCCAGAACGGGCGCAGCCTGCACAGCTACGGCCTGAGCACGGGCGGTCTCAGCTACGCCACCGGCTTCGCCGCTATTGAGATTGCCTTCCTCGCCGCCATCATCGCCTGGAACAAGACGCACCCGGATCGATCGCCGGCTTCGTCGGCCCGCGGCCGCTAGGCGAGCACAAGGACTGTCGGTTCAGCAGCGCAGCGCGGGCCTGATAGTCTTAAAGCTGCGGTCTCGTAATACGCACGCACAGGAGCGAAAACCGATGACCTACCCTGACGCCATCGCCCTGTTGGGCGCGGCCCGCCGCTTCGGGATGAAGCTCGGCCTCGACCCGATGCGTGACCTCGCGTCGCGCCTGGGAAATCCGCAAGATCGGCTGCGCTTTGTGCACCTCGCCGGCTCGAACGGCAAGGGCTCGACCGCAGCCTTCTGCGAATCATGCCTGCGCCAGGCCGGCTATCGCGTGGGACTCTATACTTCGCCGCATCTCGTCAGCCTTCGCGAGCGTATCCAGGTCAACCGCCAGCCGCTTTCCGAAGCGGCGTTTGCGGAGGGAATGACCGCGGTGCACGCTGCAGCGGTAGGCGAGCCAACCTTCTTCGAGCTCATGACCGCGCTCGCACTCTGGTACTTCGCGCGCGAGAAAGTCGACTGGGTCGTCTGGGAAACCGGCCTGGGTGGGCGGCTCGACGCGACAAATATTGTCCAGCCGGTCGCCTCGATCATCACCACCATCGCGCTCGAGCACACGCAATACCTCGGCACGCGGCTGGAGAAGATCGCGCGGGAAAAGGCCGGCATCATCAAGCCTGGCGTGCCGGTAATCAGCGGCGTGGTGGAACCCGCCGCGCGCGAGGTCATCGCGGCGGAAAGTCGCCGCATCGGTGCGCCCCTCCACGAAATCGATCTCGAGCTGGCCTCGCAAAATCTGGGCCTGCGCCACGGCCGGCAGTGGGCGCGGCTCGGCGAAAAAGATTACCAGCTCGGCTTGATCGGCACGCACCAGGTGCGCAACGCCGCCTGCGCGGTGGCGGCCTTGCGCCTGCTGCCTGATCCGCCGCCGGACGCTGCCGTCACACGCGGTCTCGCCGCCACGTTCTGGCCGGGTCGTTTCCAGATCGTTTCGGAATCGCCCCTCGTCGTCCTCGACGGCGCGCATAATACCGAGGCGATGGGGAACCTTCTGAAGACCTGGAGTGAATTTCTGGCCAGCCGTGGCTGGGCTGGGAGGTCCGCCCATCTTCTTTTCGCCGCCGTGACCGACAAGGATATTGCCGCCATGGCGGCGCTGCTGCGCCCACAGGTGGATCGCGTCTCGCTCGCACGCCTGAGCAGCGAGCGCAGCGCGGATCCTGCCGAACTCGCGCGGCACTTTCCCGGGCTTGCGTGCGAGGTGCTCGAGTCCCTGGCGGACTTCCGTCCGGACCCGGTGCGCCCGGTGCTGGCAACCGGCTCGCTATTTCTTGTGGGCGAGTTGCTGGCGCTGCGCAGCGGCCTGGAGAATGACCTGCGTCTCAACGAACGTCTGGAAACCCCGCCGGGCGCACCGTAGGATTTGCGCCTATGCCGAAAGTCCGGGCGATCGTCTTTGATGTGGGCGGCACGCTGATTTGTCCCGCCCGACCGGTGGGAGAAACCTACGCTGAGTTCGCGTGCCGTCATGGCGTCAAGCTCCCGGCGGAGGCAATTACGCTCGCCTTTTCCGCCGCCTTCAAGGGCTCGCCCCCGCGCGCGAAAAACACCGTGCCCAGCAACGGAGACGACCGCGCCTGGTGGAAGGATCTCGTCCGCCGCTCGGTGCCCGTGGAGGGTTTCGCCAGCCCGCAGGTCTTCGACGACTTCTTCGAGGCCGTTTATCTCCACTACGCGAAGCCGGAAGCGTGGGAGGTTTATCCCGAGGTCGCTGAGGTCCTGGAAGCCCTGCGCGATTATCCGGTCGATCTCGTCGTGCTCTCGAACTGGGACAGCCGGGTGCATCCGGTGCTCGATGGCCACGGACTGGGGGAGTATCTGCATCACCGTTTCGTCAGCACGGAACTCGGCTGGGAAAAGCCCGACCCGGCGATCTATCGGCACGTCGGCGAAGTGCTGAAGCTTCCCGCCGGTTCGCTGCTCAGCGTGGGCGATCACCAGCGCAACGATGTGGAAGCGCCGCGCAAGGCGGGTTGGCAGGCGGTGCAGATCGAACGTCCGAAGCGCGATCTGTGGGCGGTCGTTTCTGCGTTAAAACGCAGATAAGTTCATGCAGGGCAGTCGACGCCCGCGCTAATAAATTCCACGGCTCATTGACGCCGCCCTCGCAAGTAATTACCGTCCCAGCGTCATGGCATCTTCGGACGTGCTCACGCTGCCCCCTCAACAAGGGTTTGGCGCGACGAGACGGACCGACATTTGGTGGCTGCAGCCGCTGGGCGCTTTTCTCGGCTTCTCCGCCTTCATCTTTTACTCGACCTGGGCGGCGCTGCAGGGAACCAACCAGGCCGTCTGCTACTTTTGGTATGGCGGTGGCGGTGCGGATTATCTTTCGCCCTACTACTCGCCTCCCATGTTTGGCGTGCCGAGTCATCCCGGCTGGTTCGGCACCATTCCGCCCGGCTGGCCCTCGTGGCTGCCGTTCTCGCCCGCGTTTCTTATCGCTTGGATTCCGGCCGGGTTTCGCTTCACCTGCTATTACTACCGGGGCCAGTATTACAAGGCCTTCTGGCTGGACCCGGTGGCCTGCACGGTGGGCGAGCCGCGCAAGGTCTATCTCGGCGAGCGCTACCTGCCGCTCATCTTGCAGAACATCCACCGTTATTTCTTTTATCTCGCGGCGCTCTTCATCGTGATCCTGGCCCGCGATGCTTGGGATGGGCTCTGGTTCACGGCTGCGGACGGCTCGCGGCACTTCGGTCTTGCGGTCGGTTCGCTCGTTCTGATCGTGAACGTCATCCTGCTCGCGCTTTACACCTTCGGCTGCCACTCCTTCCGGCATCTCATCGGTGGCTTCCTCGATGCCAAGACGAAGTCGCCGGGCTGCGCGTCTCTCTATAACTGCGCCAGCTGCCTCAATCGCAAGCACGGCAACTGGGCCTGGTACTCGCTTTTCTGGGTCGGCTTTACCGATGTCTATATTCGCCTTTGCGCGATGGGCATCTGGCACGACTACCGCCTGTTTTAATTTTACCTACTCACTGCTTTGGCTACCAACTACGAGACTTTTACCTACGACGTTCTCGTGATTGGCGCGGGCGGGGCCGGCCTGCGCGCGGCGATTGAAGCTTCCGCCGCCGGCGTCAGCGTCGGGCTGGTCTGCAAATCGCTGCTTGGCAAGGCGCACACCGTGATGGCCGAAGGCGGCATGGCCGCGGCCATGGGCAACGTCGACGATCGCGACAGCTGGAAGGTCCACTTCGCCGACACCCTCCGGGGCGGCCAGTATGTCAACAATTGGCGCATGGCCGAGCTGCACGCCAAGGAAGCGCCCGCCCGCGTGCACGAGTTGGAAAAATGGGGCGCCGTCTTTGATCGCACGAAGGAAGGCAAGATTTCGCAGCGTAATTTCGGCGGCCATCGCTACCCACGCTTGGCTCACGTGGGCGACCGCACCGGCTTGGAGATGATCCGCACCTTGCAGGATCACGGCATTCATCAGGGCATCACCGTCCACATGGAATGGACGATTGTCACGCTGCTTAAGGATGGCGACCGCATCGCCGGCGCGTTCGGCTACGATCGCGAGCGCGGCCGGTTCAAGATTTTCAAGGCCAACGCGGCGTCATTGCCTCGGGTGGGCTTGGCCGCGCCTACCGCATCACCAGCAATTCGTGGGAAGGCACCGGCGACGGGCACTCGCTCGCGTACCACGCGGGCGCCGATTTGCTGGACATGGAGTTTATCCAGTTCCATCCCACCGG
>CAJCIA010000161.1 GCA_903970275.1 Betaproteobacteria bacterium | reverse complement strand
CGGTTTATGACCACCGGCGGATATCCCTTCGCGTAGGCACGACGGTCATAGACCGCCGCTACAGGACTCCTTCATCATTCCGTTGATTCCGCCTGACCGATTTCACTTGGCAACCCCACAGCCTTATCCGTCTCGACAACGTGCGGGCGTGACCCGATACTGCCCGGCCTGACGTATGCCGCTGCCTGAACGCGATATCTATTATTTTATCGACGTCACGTTGACCTATCTCAACAAGATCACGGCCAACGAAATTGTGCCGCGCGATCCGACGATCGAGTTCCAGTCGCTGGTCTTTTCCGCTTACACGGGCCTGTTGCACCTTAAGGGCGGGGCGGAGGGTTTCGTCTACATCACGGCCTCGGTGCCGTTCCTGCAGCAGCTCTACGGGTCACGCTACGGCCGCGGCCGATTCGCGGAGGAAAGCTGCCGCGACCTGATGAGCGACGTGACCAACGTCATCGCCCACAACGTGCGCAAGCGCTTTGGGCCGGCGCTGCATCTGTCGGAGCCCCATATTTTCAGCACCGTGCCGGACGATCCGATCGAGATGCCGCCGGCGGTGTTTGTGCAACCCCTGCTCTGGCGCAAGGAGCAGGCTTACTTTGTCCTCGGACTCACCTCGTCCCCCACGCCCACGACATGAACATCATGACCGGTACCGAAGTCTTCAAGCGCACCGCCGTTTACGAGCGGGAGGCGCCCAGCATCCGCCTGCATGCCCCGCAGTGGAAGCTGCTCCTGGCCTTTGACGGTCAGCGCAGCCTTTCCGAGGTGGCACTGAACGCCAGCACGCCGTTTTCCGAGGCGCTCACGCAAGCGGAGACATTTCTCAAGAACGAGTGGATCGCCGAGCAGCCCATCACGCTGGAGGAGTACCTGAAGCGTGCGAGCCTGGGAGGCGGTTCCTCCGTCAGCGCCGCCACGCCGCCCACCATCGTGCTCAACGAGCCGAAGCCGGAGACGGTCAAGCCCGAGCACAGGGCGGAGAACGGCACTGCCGCGCCGCCGCCACGCGAGGCCCCGCCGATCGCGCGCGGGCCGATGCGCCTCTCGGCCATCGTCGATTACATTGTCTCGCTGGCAGAGACGGTTCCGCTCGGCCAGCTCCTGACCTATCGCGTGTTCCTGCGCGTGCCGCCGGAGATCCTGCAATCGGAGGAGATCGTCTCCATCCACCTGGTGGATGACACCAGCCTGGTGCGCACCGGTGCGTTGCAGAAGGCGATCGCCGACGCGGTGCTGGATATCACGCATCGCACGCTGCCCGAGTCGGTGTACGCGACGGCGTGAGGACGGCCGCCGCGATGGAAGCAACCGTCGGGCGTCATCTCATCCGGCCCTACCGGCCCGCGGACCGTGCGGCCATCCGCGCGATCTGCGCGGACACCGGTTTTCTCGGCCAGCCGATCGATCCCATCTTCGAGGACCGCGAGCTCTTCGCCGATTACCTGACGCGCTATTACACTGACGCGGAGCCGGAATCGACCTACGTCTGCGAGATCGACGGCGTGGTGAAGGGCTACGTCATGGGCTGCCGCTTCCCGCAGAAGAAGGAACGGTTCGAGCGTCGCATCCTGCCCGGCCTGGTGCTGCGCGGACTCTGGCGCTACTTCACCCGCCCCTATAATCCGGCCACGCGGCGCTATGTGAAATGGCTGCTCACCCGCGCGCGGCACGAGGTGCCCTTCTCGCCGCCGGACATGCCGCATTTTCATTTCAACATTCGGGCCGAGGCGCGCACGGTGGCGACGACGCGGGCGGTGATCGACATGTTTCTGCTCTATCTACGCGATTGCGGCGAGACGCAGGTTTACGGGCAAGTGGTGGCGTTCGAGACGCGGCGTGGTGCGCGCATGTTCGAGCGGTACGGCTTCAAGACGGTCGACGAACGGGAGGTAACGAAGTATCAGGACCTCGATCCCCGCAAGATTTACCTCTTCACCGTGGTCAAGGACCTGGCAGCGAACCCGACGCTTTACGGGCTGGATCTGCACAAGGCTGCGCCGTGACGGCTGCCATTCGGGATTGTGCGGCGTCCTAGTCGGAACGCGGGTCAAGCCGGCCGTCGGTGAGGTGGTAACGCTGCTGGCCAAGCGCGGCGATGGCGTTGTCGTGCGTGACGATGATGAGGCAGTTCTGGCGCTCACCCTGCAGGCGAAGGAGGAGGTCGACGATGCCGTGGCCGGTGGCCTGGTCGAGGTTGCCGGTGGGTTCGTCGGCCAGGAGCAGGGCGGGATTGTTGCGCAGGGCACGGGCGATGGCGATGCGCTGTTGTTCGCCGCCGCTCAGCTCCGCGGGCAGGTGATGGAGCCGCGAGCCGAGTCCGACCTGGTCGAGCAGCGCCTTGCTCATCTCGGTGTCGCCGCGCCGGGCGAGGCGCGCGGGGAAGTCGACGTTTTCCACAGCGGTAAGCTCGGGAAAAAGATGGTAGGCCTGAAAGACGAAGCCGACCGTGAGGTTCCGCCAGGCGGCAAGCCGCGCGCGGGAAAAGCCGTAGATCGATTCGCCTTGCCAGCGCACTTCGCCGCGGTCGGGCGCCTCGAGTCCGCCCAAGATCTGGAGGAGCGTGCTTTTGCCGGAGCCGGAGGCGCCTTGGATGGTGTTGAGGCCGCGCGCGGGAAAGGCGATGTCGATGCCGCGCAGGATGGGCAGCGTGCTCTTGCCGAGGCGGTAGGTCTTGTCGAGCGCCGAGCAGGCGAGGGGATGGTCGTCAGTCACAAGGGGGAAGCTGAGAGCTTAGAGCGTAGAAGTTGGGACTGGGGAGGGGTAAATTTGATATAGGCGCAGTCTTTGTCCCGGCGGTCTATCACCGCTGACGCTGCTCCTTCGGATAATCGTCGCGGTCGTAGACCGCCGCTACAGTTCAGATCGAGGCGGCGGTTACCGGGCCACTTCCTCGAGGGCAGCCCACTCGGCATCCTCGGCGGCGTCGAGTTCCTCGCGCACCGGGCGGGAGCGGTCCTCGTGCGGCGCCATGAGGTCGTAGAGACACGGAACGACGAGCAGCGAGAAGGCGGTGGAGACCAGCACACCTCCGATGATGACGACCGACATGGCAACGCGGACCTCGGCCCCAGGTCCGATCCCGAGCGCGGGAATGATCGCGGCGGCCACGGTGGCGGCGGAGGTCATGACGATGGGGCGCAGGCGGATCGGCGCGCCAGCCAGGATCGATTCGCGCAGGGCCAGCCCGTGCTCGCGCCGCTGCTTGTTGAAGAATTCCACGAGCAGGATGGAATTCTTCAGCGTGATGCCCATGAGCACGAGCAGGCCGATCATGCTGTAGAGATTGATCGACTGGTGCGTGAGGAAAAGAGAGAGGAACGCACCGGTGACGGTGAACGGCAGCGCGACCATGACGGCGATGGGATGGATGAAGCTGTTGAACTGCACCGCCAGCACCATGTAGGAGATCATCAGCCCGAGCACGAAGGTGATGATGAAGTTGGTGAAGGCCTCCTTCACGTCCTTGGAGGCGCCGATGTCGGTGAGGTGGTAGCCGGGCGGCAGGACCTTCTGCGCGGTGTCGTGCGCGAAGGCCATCGCCTTGTCCAGCGGCTGGCCGGTCGGCACGTTGGCGTAGATGTTGATCGCGCGCTCCCGCATCTCGCGCGTGATGGTGAGGAGCTGCTTTTGCTCGGTGATGTGGGTGACGGCGGAAAGGGGGATGAGCTCGCCGTAGCCGGTGCGGACGAGCAGCTTGTCGATATCGTCCACGTTCTGCCATTGCGAGGGCAGCAGTCGGATGCGCACGTCATAGCGCCGGATGCCGTTGGTGAACTTGCCCTGGCGTGTGCCGCCAATCGCGGTGTTGATCGTGTCGGCGATGTCCTGCGTCGAGACGCCGCTGGCCGCGGCCTTGTCGCGATCGGGCTCGACGTGGACTTCGACGGAGCCGTCGCGGAAGTCGGTGTCGATGTCAGTCATCATGCCGCTGTCGCCGAACTGCCTGGTCATGGCGGCGACCTTTTCCTTGAGCACGGCGTAGTCCGGGCCGCGCACGCTCATCTCGATGCTCGTGCCACGCTTCGCGCCGCCAAAGTTGCCGGAGGGATCGATGAGGAAGGCCTTGAAATCCTTCGGAATGTCCTTGGCGATCTGGTCGCGGATGGCGTTCATGAGCTGCGTCTGGCTGTGCGGACGCTCGCCGCGCGGCTTGAGCGAGACGAAGGAGATGCCCTTGTTTGTCTCGCCGCCCTCGAAGCCGCCGACGTTGACGAAGTAGTGACCGATGTCGGGATAGGAGGCGAGGATCTTCTCCAGCTCGCGCGCCTTCTCGCCCGTGAAGCCGAGCGATGAGCCGACCGGCGTCTGGAAGTTGATGAGAAAGACGCCGATGTCCTGCGCGGGCAGAAATTCCTTGTTCAGCAGCGGCACGGAAAAGCAGGAGGCGACAAAGAGCGCGAGGGCAATGAGCAGGATCTTCACGCGATGCGGCAGCGCGCGCTCGAGCACGCTCCGGTAAAGCTGTGCGCCGCGTTGGAACTGGCCGTTGACGAATTTCGCCAGGCGCGACTCATCCTCCTTCGCGGTCATGAACTGAGAGCAGCGCATGGGCGTGAGCGTGATCGCCTCCAGGAGCGAGAGCAGCACGGCGGTCGAAATCGTCATGCCGAACTGGAAGAGGAAGACGCCGACGAAGCCGTTGACCAGCACGACCGGGATGAAGACGGCCACCACCGCGATGGTCGCGGCCGTCGCGGCGAAGGTGATCTCGCGCGTGCCGTCCAGCGCCGCCTGCCGCGCCGATTTGCCCATGTGGAAATGGCGCGAGATGTTTTCCAGCACCATGATGGCGTCGTCCACCACAATGCCGATGGCCAGCGACATGCCGAGCAGCGTGAAAAAGTTGAGCGTGAACCCGAGGTAGTTGAGCACGATGAACGTGCCCAACGCCGAGGTGGGAATGGAAAGCAGGACGTTGAAGGTCGAGCGCCACGAGCCAAGGAACATCCAGCAGACCAGCGCCGTGATGATGATCGACATGACGACGGTCCACTCCGTTTCGCGGATCGCCTGGTCGGTAAAAACGGTGCCGTCGAAGTTGACCGCGACGTGCAGGTCCGGTGCGGTCACGGCCAGTTCCTGGTTGATCTGGGCGACCCAGGCGGTGACCGCCTTGCCCACCGCGACGTCGTTCTGGCCATGCTGCTTTTGGATGCCGACGCCGAGCGTGATCTCGCCGTTGCTCCGCGCGTTGCTGCGCACGTCGGCCAGGCTGTCCTCGACCGTGGCCACGTCGCGCAGGTGGATGTCGGAGTGGTAAATTCGCTGCCCGCCGCGCGTGGTGATGAGCAGGTTGCCAACCTGGTCCGGCGAATAGGCCTCGCCCATGGTGCGGACGTTGAGCTGCTCCTGCGGATTCTCGAGATAGCCGGAGGAGGTCTCGGCGTTCTCCATCTTCAGCGTGTTGCGGACGTCGAGGATGGTGAGCTGTTGGGCGAGCAGCTTGTTGTTGTCGACCCACACGCGCAGGTTGCGGTCGGCCCAGCCGCCCAGGACGATGTCGCCCACGCCCGGGATGACGCGCAGCCGGTCGCGCAGGTTGAGGTCGACAAAGTTCAGCATCTCCGCGAACGACCGCTTCGTGGAGGTGATGGCCAGCCACATGATCGGGTTGTCGTCGGTGTTGATCTTGTCGATCGTCGGCGCCTGCACGTCGGAAGGCAGGCCGACGGAGCGCAGCTTCGAGTTGGTTTCCTGCAGCGCGGCGTCGATGTTCTTGCTCGTCTGGAAGGTGAGTTTGATCGTGGCGATGCCCTGCCGCATGTTGGACTCGATGTCCTGGATGCCCTCGACGGCGATGACCGCCTGCTCGATGGGATTGACGATCTGCGTCTCCATCACCTCGGGTGATGCGCCGGTCCACGCGACCGAGATGGTCAGCACCGGTTGCGTCGCTTCCGGCAACTGGCTGACGCCGAGATGAAAGAAGCAGATCGCGCCAAAGAGCATGAGCGCGCCCATCATCATCCAGGCGAAGACGGGCCGGCGGATGGAGAGGTCGGAGAGGGTCATGGCGAAAGGTCAGCCGGTAGCCGTTGACCTCCGGGCAACGGACTATGGAGGATGCGCCTTCTCGACCCGTCCGTCGCCCGGAGGTCGACGGCTACCGCCTGACTGTCTGTCTTCACGTCTTTCCCACGGGTTGGGAACGCGGCACGTAGGTGAGCGGTTCGGGTCGCGGCGTTACGCCATAAATTTCCTCTTCCGCGTGGTGCCCGTGTCCTTCCAGCCGCGCGAGCAGGCTGTACGCGCACGGCACGACGAGCAGGGTGAAGAAGGTCGAGACGATCACGCCGCCAATCACCGTGATCGACATCGGAATGCGGCTCTCCGCGCCGGGCCCAAGCGCCAGTGCCGGCGGCAGCGCCGCAGCCAGCGTGGCCAGGGAAGTCATGAGGATCGGCCGCAGGCGGATGGGTCCCGCGGCAAGGATGGCGTCGCGCACGCTCAAGCCGTCGAGGAACCGCTTCTGGTTCGCGAACTCGATCAGCAGGATCGAGTTCTTCTTCGCGATGCCCATCAACAGCACCAGCCCAATCAGGCTGTAGAGATTGATCGATTGGTGCGTGAGCAGCAGCGCGAGCAGCGCGCCGGTCAGACTGAACGGGAGCGCCAGCAGCACGGCGAGCGGATGAACGAAGCTGTTGAACTGAGACGCCAGCACCATGTAGGAAACGATGATGCCGAGCAGCAGCGCAAAGGTCAGGCTGGCAAAGGTCTCGCGGAAGGTCTGCGCCTCGCCGCCGAGGAAGACGCGATAACCGGGCGGCATGGCCTGGCGCGCGATCTGTTCCGCGCGATCCAGCGCCGCCGCCTGCGAGACGCCGGGCGCGACGTTCGCGTAGATGGAGATGGAGCGCTCGCGCAGCGTGCGCGCGATGGTCTGGTAGGTGTCGACCGTCTTCGTCGTGATCACGTTGGCGATCGGGATCAGCTCGTTGTAATCGGTGCGCACGTCGAGCGCGGTGATGTCCGTCGGGCTGAGCCGCTCGCCGCCCTCCAGCCGCAGGCGCACGTCGTAGCGCCGGTCGCCATTGGTGTACTGGCCCTGCACCGCGCCGCCGATCGCGGCATTGACCGTGTTGGCGATGGTGTCGACCGAGACGCCCGACTCGGTGGCGAGCTCGCGATTCGGGAAGATGCGCACCTCGGGCATGCCGGTGCGGAAATCGGTGTCGATGTCGCGGAAGTCGCCCGTCTGCCGCATGGCGTCAATGATTGTAGCGGACTTCTCCTCGAGCACGCGGTAGTCGATCCCGCGCAGGTTCAGCTCGATGGGGAAGCCGCGCCCGGCGACGAAGTCGTGCGAGGCGAGGTCCTGCGGCACGGCCGTCATGTCCGGGATTTTCGCCAGCTCAGAGCGCAGGTCGTTCATCAGCGCGAGCTGGCCGACGTGGCGTTGCGACTTGGGCTTCATCGTCACGTAGACGAGCGCGCTGTTGACCTGCCCGTCGGTCACCGCGCCGTCCGCCGCGCCTGTGTCGCTGGTGAAGCCGCCGATCGCGCTAAAGAAATGATCCACCTCGGGATGCCGGCGGATCACCGACTCCACGGCCGAAAGCTTCCCCTGCGTGAAGGCGAGCGACGAATGCACCGGCGTCTCGATCCGCACCAGGAACGTGCCCTGGTCCTGGAAGGGCAGGAACTCCTTGGGCAGCTTCACCGCCAGCACTAGCGACAACGCAAAGAGCGCCGTGGAGGCCAGGAGCACAAGCACGCGATGCCGCAGGCAAAATCCGAGCGCGCCGCGATAGACGGCGCCGATGCGGTCGAACTGCCGCGCGGCCCAGCGCGCATAGGCGTTGGGCTTGGCGTTCATGAACTGCGAGCAGCGCATGGGCGTGACCGTGATGGCCTCGACGAGCGAGAGCAGGACGGCCGCGGATATCGTGACGCCGAACTGGAAGAAGAAGCGACCGACGATGCCGCTCATGAACGCGACGGGCAGGAAAATCGCCACCACCGCGATGGTGGCCGCGAGCGCCGCGAAGGTGATCTCGCGCGCGCCGTCGCGCGAGGCCAGCACGCGCGACTTCCCCATTTCCAAGTGGCGCACGATGTTTTCCAGCACCATGATCGCGTCGTCCACCACGATGCCGATGGCCAGCGACAGCCCCAGCAGCGTGAAAAAGTTGAGCGTGAAGCCCATGAAATAGAGCACGATGAACGTGCCCATCACCGAGGTCGGGATCGAGAGCAGCACGTTGATCGTCGAGCTGAGCGAGCCGAGAAAGAGGAAGCAGACCACGCCCGTGATGATCGCGGAGAGGATGAGCGTGAACTCGGTCTCGTGAATCGCATCCTGGATGAAGACGCTGCTGTCGAAATTGACCTCCAGCGTCACGTCGGTCGGCAGCGCCTTGCGCAGTTCCGCCACGCGGTCCTTCACCGCCTGCGCCACGGCCACCGAGTTGGCGCCGTGCTGTTTCTTGATGCCGATGCCGATGGCGCGCTCGCCGTGGGCCAGGGCCACGTGCCGGATGTCGTTGAGGCCGTCCTCCACCCGCGCCACGTCATGGATGCGGATGTTGGAATTGTAGATTGATTCCCCGCCGCGCTTCCTGATCTGGATGTTGCCCACCGCGTCGGGCGTCGCGCCTTCGCCCATGGTGCGGACGTTGAACTCGGTGCTCGCGTTCTCGAGATAACCGGCGGCCTCCTCCACCTGCTCGCTCTGCAGCGCCGACTTCACGTCGAGGATCGTGAGCTGCAGCGGCTTCAGCTTCGCGTTGTCAACCCACACGCGCAGGTTGCGGGGCTCATAGCCGGCCAGCGTCACCTCGCCCACGCCGGGCAGGATCTTGAGCTGGTCGACCACGTTGAGCTCGAGGAACTCGGTCAGCGCGTGGATGTCGCGCTTGGAGGACGACGCGGTGAGCAGCAGGATGGGCTGGTCCTCCGGGTTGGTCTTCACGATGGTCGGCGTGTCGACGCCGAGCGGCAGCTCCACGCTGCTGAGCTTCGACTGCACCTCCGTCAGCGCGGCGTCGATATTCCGGTCGATGTCGAACTCGAGTGTGATGGACGCCTGCCCTTGCTGGATTTGCGAGGTGACGTTGCGCACGCCCTCGGTGGAAAGCACTTGCTCCTCGATCTTGTCGACGACCTCGCTTTCCATGATCTCCGGTGCCGCGCCGGACCACGTGGCGTTGATCGTCAGCACGGGAAAGTCGACGTCCGGCTGCTCGCTCACGCCCAGCCGTGAGAGCCCGATCGCGCCGAAGATGATCAGCGCGGCCATGAGCATCCAGGCGAAAACCGGGCGACGAATGGATAGATCGGCGAGCGACGCTATGGCCGACCCGCGGCGCTGCATAATGGCGCGATGCGTGGAGGAGCGATCCACTAAGGCAATCTCCGTGTTGGTCGGGTAAAACGAAGCGCCTCAGCGGTTGCCGTCGACCTCCGGGCGACGGAGTCGATCAAGCACGTGGGCATCGTGCGCTCGGGCGGCTCCGTCGCCCGGAGGTCGACGGCTACCGAATGAAGCAAAGGCGTTTCCATTACCGCGCCACTCCCTCGATATGCGCGGGCAGCGCGCGCTCATCCGCGAACGGGCCGCGCGCCGCGATGCCCGCGGCGACGTGCAGGTTGATAAGATTCAGCCGTGCCTGCATATTCGCGTTGTGGAGCTGGGCGCGGGCGGTCTGGTAATCCTGCAGCGCGGTCAGCACGTCGAGATTGCTCACCACCCCGCGCCGATAATCCTCCACTTGCGCCTCCAGGTTCTTCGCCGCGTAGCGCGCCGCCTCGCGCAGCACGACGACCTGCGCCACGCTGGCGTTGAAATTAACGAAGGCGGTGCGCGTGTCCTGGTCCGCCGTGCGCGCCAGTTGCTCCACGTTCAGCGCGCTTTGTCGCACCGTCTGTTTGTTCTGGTTGATCTGCCCCAGGATCAGCCCGCCGTCGAAGATCGGCATGGAAATCTGCAGCGACATCGTGGCGTCCACATCGTTGTTCACCGGGTCCTGCTGAAAGAGGTAATCGCCGTTCGCCGTGACCGTCGGCCACAGCTCGCCCTTCGCCACGGAGAGATTGCGCTCCGCCTGGCGCAGACTGTCCACCTGGGCGAGCACGTCCGGCCGCGCGCCACTTTGCTGGAGGTAGAACTCGAGCTGCTGCGCGGTGGGGAATTTGCCTGTGTCCTTAAGCACGAAGCGGTCGGCGGGCAGTCCTATATAGAAGGCCACCGTTTCCAGCGCGGCGTTGAGCGAGCCGCGCTGCTGCTCCTCCGTCACGCGCGCGTTGGCCAAGTCCGTCTGCGCCTGCAGCATTTCCGAAGGACGCGAGCGGCCCAGCTTGACCCGCTGGATGAGATCGTCGACCCGCGCACTCAGCGCCTCAATCAGGTCATGCTCCACCACGAGGTCGCCCTGGTACTGGAGCACGTTGTAGAAGCCCTGCGCCACGTCCTGGTAGATGGTCTGGTACTCGCGCGCCAGCGTCTCGCGCCGCGACTTCACATTCTCGCTCGCCGCGCCGACCTGGTTGTAGTTCTGGCCGCCGTTGAAGACCGTGTAGGTCATGGTGACGTTGGACTGCGAATTGTAATCCTGATTGTTCGATGTCCCGGTCAGGCCCGTGACGGGAATCCCCGATGTGCCCGTTCCGCCCGTTCCGAGGCCCGTGCCCGTCGTGCCCAGGCCGCTTGCCGTCGTGCCGAGATTGGAGAAGGAGAAGCCGGTGTTGGCGCCCGTGTAATGGAGGAACTGCTGCTGGTTGGTGACGTTGAAGGTGGGCCACAGCCCGGCGATGGACTGGCTAAGCTGCGCGCGGGCGATCTGGATGTCCTGAAAGCTGATCTTGAGCGAATCGTCCCGCACCGCCGTGAGTCGAAAGCAGGTCTCGAGATCGATCGCCCGCGGATTATGGGCGTTGGCCTCGATGGGCGAGACGGTGGCCAGCTCCGGGTGGCTGGCGCGCACGGCGAGGGGAACCGGCCGCACGTCCGCGGTCGTTGAGCCGCTCGGCGGCACGGTGGTCACGGTGCCCATGTCAGGCGAGTTCGTCACTGTCCCAGCCGGTCCGTTGGTGAGCGCAGCCGCCGGGGCCGTCGGGACGACGTTGGTGGACGCGCCCGGATCGGTCGGCGCCTTCTCGTGCATCTCCTGGGCATGCAGACCCAGCGGTGCGAGGGCAATGAGCAAGGCGAGGACGAGCGGCCGGGTCGCGCGGAGGGTGCGGCCCAGGCTCTTCTTCCGGGCCGCGCCGCCGAGGAAGAGCTCCATCGCGCGCCGCGTCGGCGTCGGCGGTGGGATGCGGGGCAGGCCGGGCGGCGGCGTGCGCGCGCTGATCACCGCGACGGCCACCCGATGCTGCACGAGCTGGAAGTAGCTTTCGGCCAGCTCCTCCACGCTGTAGGCGGTGTCGAGTTCCTCGGAGGAACGGCCGGCGGCGATCAGCTGGTGCACGAACTGGATCGACTCGCCGATCTTCGGTGGAAGCCGAAACCCCTCCGGCATCTCCCCTGGCGCGGCAAAGGCCACGGCGAAGGAGAGTCGAAGCAGGTCCGGCTGGCGACGAGCAAAATCAGTCAGCGCCAGGACGATGTCGGTGAGCGCCTCGACGATCGGCTTTGCTGGCGGCGCGGCCTCGCGCATGAGCCGCAGCCGTTCCTCCACCGCATGATCGACCAGCGCCTGGAAGAGCCCGCCCTTGCTCTCGAAGTGA
>CAJCIA010000160.1 GCA_903970275.1 Betaproteobacteria bacterium | reverse complement strand
GAAAACCTCCGCGGCCGCCCATCGGCGCATTCGGGTCCATCTTGCCCTCGATGCTCCAATCGTGGGGCAGCGTCACCGCGCGCCAGCCATGATCGTCGAAATCCGGCGAGGCGGCATTCGCCGGATCACCGAGGAAGAACGTCCAGTCATCGTCGATCCGGTTCTGCTGGCGCGGATTTTCGGCCGCTGCCGGCGCGGACGAGTCCGAAACCGAAGCCGCCAGTCCATTCGCTATCGCTCCGACCAGGAGACTTAAGGTCAGCAGCGAGACAAAGACGGGGATAACAACTCGGTCGGAAAAGGAGTACAAAGGCTTATTGTCCCTTGCCTGCGCCTGGCGTCAGCGGCTCGGGCACGGGTGTTGGCCCTGACGGATCCGCCGGCAACGTTATGCCGGGCGTGATGAACTCCTGCACGCTCCTGACCGCAAGCTGGGCCTGAAAATCCGCCGCGGAATGCTCCTGCCCACAATCCACGCTGATCGTCACCGGCGTCCCGGGCTCGAGATGAACAAAGTTATCCGAGTATCGCGCGTTCGGATCGTTCGCGAGATTGATCCAGGTCCAGAGGGCGGGCTGCGCGCTTTCGAGCGTGACCTTGAATTGCTTGCCGGCGCCCGTCACCTTCGTTTGGATCGACGGAGATGGCAACGTGAGCTGCCCCGGCAGCGCGAAGAACGAAAGATTGGTCTCGGCCGGGCCGCCTTCGGGGGTCACTGTCATCCATACGAGCAAGTTCGGGAGCCCCGCCGCCTTTTCAGCTTCACTGAGAACGACCGACTCCGCCAGCAGGGTGCCGCTGGCGGGAAGGTCGACTGTCGTTTCGTTGTGGCGCAGCACCTTTCCATCTGTGGTCCCCAGCCGCCAGGCCAGCGACGCCTTGCCGCCCGTCCGCCGGTCGTTGATGACATGGAGATCGACCTTCCCTTCCGCCGCATCCACATCCCCGGAAACCAGCAGCGGCGCGAACATGTGCCGCGCGTGATACTGCGACGCCTTCCACCGGTGATAGTAGTCGATCATCGACCAGGTCTGCCCCGGCCACGAATCGTTATATTGCCAGATCAGCGCCGCGGTGGAATGCGGCCAGTCCCGGCGCCAATGCTCGACGCCGAAGCGGAGACCAAAGGCCTGGACGATCTGGCTCAGCCAGAGAAGATCGTCGAGCTTGTCCGGGATTTTCCCGAAGTACCGGAGCACCTGGCTCCCGATTTCCTTTTGGGAGGAGAGTTCGTGATATTGGAGGATCGGCGAGTCGACTCCGGCGGCCAGGTCGGCATCGGTGGCAAAAGTTCGCGTCGAAGCCGGCTCGATATAGGACTGGAGACCGAACTCCGCGACGAATCCATGGGTTCCGGCATAATGGGAGAAGGGTTCGTGCCCGTGTCCCAATCCCCAGTCGTGCACGTCCGGGGCTCCGGAGCCGCCGCTGGTATCCTGGTAAGGCTGCCCCGGCGCCAGCTGGCGCACCGCTCCGCCGATCACCGTATCGAAAAGCTCCGGGTAGCCCACAAATGTCCTGATCTCGTTGTTCCCGCTCCAAATGGCGATGGAGGGGTGATGCCGGACGCGCAGGATCTGGTCCTCAATTTCGGCCTTCACGTTGGCGATGAATTTCTCATCGAAACTGGGGTAGGAAACATTGGCAAACTTGAACTCGAACATCAGCGCGATTCCCAGTTCATCGCAGGCGTCGAAGAGCGCGTCATCCTCGTAAAATCCGCCGCCCCAAAGCCGGATGAAGTTGAAGTTGCACGCCACGGCGTCCTGCATATACCGGCGCAGCACCTCGGGCGTGATCCGCGTCAGCAGATTGTCGGGGGGGATCATATCCGCTCCCTTGGCGAAAAACGGTTGCCCATTGACCTTCAGCGTATAAGGCGACTGCCGCGAGCCCCGAACCGCCTCGAATTGCCGCAGCCCGATCCGCTTCCTCATCGTATCGAGCACCGTTCCCCCCGCGTCCAGCAACTGCACCTCCACCGTGTAGAGGTTCTGCTCGCCCAGCCCGTTGGGCCACCAGAGTTTCGGTTGCGGGACGGTCAGCGTGAGCGCCGCCGCCGCGTCCGCGACCGGCTGCTTGACCGCTGCGCCCTCTTCCACCAGGCGCGCGCTTACCTGCCCGCCCGAGGGCGAAAGGCCCGCCAGGTCCGCCGTGACGTCCAGCCGCACGGAGCCATCGGGATTATGACTTTGGACTATGCCCACTTTCGCCAGCCGCGAGTCGTAGGCGCGTAGTTCGATGCCCTTCCAGACGCCCATCGTCAGGATCGGACGGCACCAATCCCAGCCCCACTGATACGGCGCCTTGCGAATCCAGCTCCGATCATGCCAGAACATACGTGCGCGTGACTGTGATCGGCCATCGTGCTGGGGGTCGTCAGGAAGAACCTCCGGGTGCGACTTGAAGTACGCCTCCGTCCAGCCATCGGTTTCTGTCTTGTCGGGGAGCGGTTGAAATTGGATCTGGAGATCGTTCGCGCCCGGCTTGAGGGCCTGCTTCACATCATAGACCCACGTGCGGTACATGTTGTCGGTCGAGCCGAGCGAGGTGCCGTTCAGCGTCACTGTGGCGAAGGTATCCAGGCCATGGCAGACCAATTCCACCGTTCGCATCGCCAGTTGTTGCGGCGTGACCTCGAACGTCCGCTGGTAAATCCATCCAGTCTGCGCCGCCCACTGCACCGCCTTGTTGTTATCCCGGTAATAGGGATCGGGTATTTTCCCTCCCCGTAACAAGTCGCTGTAATGATCGCCCGGCACCTGCGCGGGCAGCTTTTCGCTTTTCCCAACCTGCTGAAGCGTCCACGCGGTTCCCCCCAAGTCCTGAAACAGCACGCGGGTTGGAAGCGACGGCCCGGCCGGTGTTGCCGGCAGCTGGGCTGCCCGCGTCTGCTCCCAGCGGCTGAGCGCCCACCCGGCCATGCTCATCCCGCACAATTTGCCAAAGGTACGTCGATTCATGGGTTGGAATTCAATAGGTAGACGGAGGGGAGGGACGCATGGCACGCGACCGCTATCGCGGGGCGGCGTCCGGCATGGAGGACGTTCCCGGCGCGGCTATAGTCACCGGCTCGGGCGGCTGCGGCTGGTGGTCCGTGCGGAACGGCGCGGCGGGCAGGCCGTCCTTGTTGAAAAGGTTGGAGTCCGCTGCCTCGTCCCAATCGAAGCGGACTTCCTTTGGCTTCTTGACCTGTGAGCTGGTGATGACGACGGCGTCGCCGGAAATGGCCGCGTCAGCAGGATAAAAAATGCCGTCTGCACCCGCGGCGGTGAAGCCGGTGAGGGGCGCGCCGTCCTTCGAGACCAATCCCTTGCCCACATGGGTGTAGTGCACAACCGCCTTGGAGCCCTCATGCTCGATGCTGCCGGGCTTGTACATGGGGCCAGAGGGCTCGACATCCTTGTGGTCGTACACGTGGGCCAAAGCCAAGAGCGCGAGCCGCTCGCCCACCGGCTTCTTGTTCGGCGGATGCATGTTGGTCGGATCGCTTACGTCGGTAGTCACGGCTACGCCGGTCCTGGGTAGGGTGAGCGCCGCACCCTGCTGCTCGCGGAAGAACGCCTCGTCGACGGGGTTATGGCCCGGGTTTTTCCGCTTGGAATAATATAGGTCCGGCAACTGCACGTAATAAAAAGGCAACTCGTGGCCCCAGTTGGCGCGCCAGCCGGTGATCAACCCCTTGATCTTCGGAGCGTAGAGCCGATCGTTTTTGATCAGATTCGACTCGCCCTGGTACCAGAGGATGCCGCGCAGGGCGTAGGGCACCATCGGCGCGATCATGCCGTTGTAGAGCGCGGTCGTCACCGTGCCTTCGAATTTGGCCTTGGGCGTTTGCGCGGCCTTGGCGAAGTCGGCCAGGGCCGGATCGGTGAAGCCGTTCGGCGGCATCCATCCCTCAACGTGCGTGCCGCCGGCGGTCGCCTCGATCATGCCGATGGGCACGTGCAGCGTGGTGAAAAGCTTCTGCGCGAAGAAATAGCCCACCGCCGAGAACTTGATCTGGTCGAGCGACTGCGGCGTGCAAACCACCCAGCCTTCCCACGGATAATCCTGCTTGGGGTGCGCCGTGATGTTGAAATCCCGCTGCGGTTTATCTTCATTGGCGATCTCCACGTTCATCAGTCGGATGAGTGGGTAATCGGCCGCCGCGATTTCCTGTTGCGCGTTGAGCACGGTCACCGGTTGCCCGCGCCAGGTGCCGACCGGCTTCTGCATGTTGGATTGGCCGGAACACAGCCAGACCTCTCCCACCAGCACGTCGTGAAAGGCGAGCGACTCCGTGCCCGGCCCGGTGATGGTCAGGTCGGCCGGCTTCTCCGAGACGGCAAGCGGCTCAAGCAGGACCTTCCAGGCACCATCGCTTCCTGCCGTCGCCGTTTTCTTCTGTCCGGCAAACGCCACGGTAATCGCCTCGCCCGGCTGCGCCCAGCCCCAGATGGGGACCGCCGGGCCCGTTTGCAGCACCATGTGATCGCCAAAGACGTGTGGAACGGTAAGGGCGCCGCTGGTGTTGGAATCAGCCAACGCGGAGAGCGAAAGCCCGGCGCCGAGGAGCGCAGTTGCAAGGAATTTAAGCATAAGAGGGAGGGGAAAGGTGGCAGGCGTGCCGGCAGCAATCGAGTTAAGGTAAAGATGGAACCCGGCGCTTCGGCTTTGGTTTCCAAGACCTTTCTTTACCCATGCAGGCGCTTTGCTAGGCTCCTTGGGCCATGCCAAACGTCATCGCCGGCGCTGCCTTCGTTGTGCAGCACAACATCGACACCGACCAAATCATCCCGGCCCAGTACCTCACGCTCGTTCCCACCATTCCCTCGGAATACGAGAAGCTGGGCAGCTATGCGCTCATCGGCCTGCCCGACTCGCTTTACACCACGCGCTACGTGGAGGAGGACGAGATGAAGACCAAATACCCGATCGTCATCGCCGGCCGCAACTTCGGCTGCGGCTCCTCGCGCGAGCATGCGCCCATTGCCCTCGGCGCCGCCGGCTGCCAGGTGGTCGTCGCGGAAAGCTTCGCCCGTATTTTCTTCCGCAACTGCATCGCGACCGGGGAATTGTACCCTTATGACGCCGCCGTGCCGCTCAGTACGGAGATCAAGACCGGGGATCACGTGGAAGTCGATTTCGATAAAGACGAACTACGCGCGAATGGTAAAACATACCCGCTCAAGCCCTTAGGCGAGGTCAAGCCGGTGATCGATGCGGGCGGCATTTTCGAATTCGCTAGGCAGAGCGGCCTTATTCCTGCTAGGGCTGAGTGAACCATTAACGGAACTATGAAAACTGCAGTCGTCACCGGCGGAGCCGGATTTTTAGGCAGCCACCTGACCGATCGTCTCCTCAAGGAAGGCTTTGCCGTCATCGGGGTCGACAACTTCATCACCGGCAATCCGGCCAACGTCGAGCACCTGAAGGACAACAAGAACTACAGCTTCATCGAGCAGGATGTCACCAAGTACATCGACATCCCCGGTGACATCAACTTCGTCTTCCATTTCGCCTCTCCCGCCAGCCCCATCGATTATCTCGAGCTCCCGATCCAGACGCTCAAGGTTGGATCGCTCGGCACGCACAACGCGCCCGGCCTGGCCAAGGCCAAGGGAGCCGGCTTTCTCATCGCCTCCACCTCGGAATGCTACGGCGACCCGCTGGTCCATCCGCAGACCGAGGAGTACTGGGGCAACGTCAACCCGATCGGGCCGCGCGGCGTCTACGACGAGGCCAAGCGCTTCGCCGAGGCCATGACCATGGCCTATCACCGCTACCACAAGGTCGACACCAAGATCGTCCGCATCTTCAACACCTACGGCCCGCGCATGCGGCTCAAGGACGGCCGCGTTGTCCCGGCGTTTGTCGGCCAGGCGCTGCGCAACGAGCCCATCACCATTTTCGGCGAGGGCACGCAGACGCGCAGCTTCTGCTATTGCTCCGACCTGATCGACGGCATCTACAAGCTCTCGCAAAGCGATTTCCACGAGCCGGTGAACATCGGCAACCCCGTTGAGCTCACGATCAAGGAATTCGCCGAGCGCATCATCCGCATCACCGGTTCTTCCAGCAAGCTGACCTACCTGCCGCTGCCCACGGACGACCCCAAGCAGCGCCGCCCGGACATCACGCGCGCCTGGCAGCGGCTCGGCTGGAAGCCGGTGATCGATCTGGAGAAGGGTCTCACGGAAACCATCGCGTGGTTCAAGCCGCGGGTGTAGGCGGAAGCTTGCCGGGTAGTTGAGGAGGACTAATCTAACAGGATGAGCACGATCGCTGAGATTGAAGCTGCCATCGAAAAGCTTCCTTCGGGCCAGCTTGACGAGCTCTTCGCTTGGGTGGATGAGTTCAAGACTCTGCTTGGGGCGTCCGATGCGCTGTTTGCGGCCTACGACAAAGAAGAAGCCGATGCCCAAGGCGAGGCGAGGTGAAATTTGGATGGCCGATCTTGGCATGGTTGCCAAGATCCGGCCGGTTTTGATACTCAGTGTTGCTTATACCGCGAACGAACGTGCGACAGTTACGTATGTGGTGCGAACAACAAGCGTTCGTGGGACAAGATTTGAGGTCGTACATGAACCTCGAGACATGCCTGCAGGGGCCTTTGACGCTCAGGGACTGGGTACTATCCCGGATGTTAAACTCGAGCGAAGGCTGCGGGATGTAGATTCCGAAACTCTGGCCAAGGTTGAGCAAGCCGTTCGTGCGTGGCTCCTCCTCTAGGAATGTCGGTACGTTTGATGCGTTTCGCCCCTCATCCCCGGCTATATAAAAACACGATCATGTCGTGGAAGTGCAGGATAAGACCGCCGTTTCCCAGGGCGAAAAGTGCGCCGTAGGCCAGCCCCCGGGTGTAGCGCCAGAGCACGATGTTGAATGCCACCGTCAGCGTCAGTACCGTCCGGTCAAAATTGAGTTCCTCCACCAACTCGCCGGAGCTGAGGCAGAGAAACATCACCGCAAAGCCCGCGCCCACGAGCCAAAAGCGGTCGCTCCAGCGCGGCTGGACAATCAGGTAAAGGGCCTGAAGGACGAGAGACCCCAACGTCAGCAGCGCGAAAAGCTGCCACTCCCAGCCCGTCATGTTTTGGAACTGGACGTCGACCGGCGTCTGCACGATCGCCTGCCAGAAAATCGGGATGCGTTCCACCATGCCGCGGAACGGGAGGTCAAACGGCCACACCAAACCGGGTGGCCGCTGCGGGTCGTAGAAGGCGTGGTGGAGATAGCAGAGCCAGAGCGCCATGGGCACCAGCGCGATCGCAAGGCAAAACACGCGCCCGCCAAGATCAGAGAATGTGCGCGGCACGGAGATGGCGTAACGGAGCAGGAAAAGCCCCGACGTCGGCTTGGTCAGGATGGCCGCGGCGATGAGGGCCGCACCCGACATCTCGCCCGCCATGAGCGAGAACGTGCCAAGGGCGGCGGCGGGCAGATCGGTCAGCGCGCGCTCGATGGAAACCAGCGCGCCGCTGGTCAGCATGATGGCGAAGATGGCGAGGAAATCGCGCGGGCTGGCGGCGCGCATCCAGGCCAGGAGCACGCCCAGCAGCAGGTACCAGAAAAGAAGGTTGAGCAGCGCGTAGGCGAAGAGGACCGGCCCCGGCCGGCCGAGCCCGAGGCACCAGGCCAACACCGGCATGAGGATGCGCTGGCCGCGAAAATGCGGATCGTCGATCGCCTGCCGAAGTTCCGGCTGACGCAGCGCCGGGTCCAGCGCAAGCTGCGCATAGAACTGGCCGTCGTAACCGCCCGGGCTGTCCGTGACCGGATGCAGCGCCTTCAACTGCGGGAGCTCGCCCGCCTGCCGGTTGCGCGCGAAGAGCGGAAGCTGGGTGAGATCCGGATGAGCCTCATACTGGTTGACCATGTAGTCCGTCGGCACAAAGGCGCAGGCACATACCAGCACGACGCGCAGCCAGATGGGCATCCGCCAGTCGAGGACCGAGGTGCCCGGCCGCGGCGTCGGCGAGGGGACCTGTTTCACGCCGGGATATAAGCCGACGAAGCGGAAAATGAACAGGAACTTTGCCCCGGTGCGGAGCTCCTTTCGCTTGCGGAAGCCGGCTTCGGTTCTAGCGTAACGCGACATGCCGCGCCGCGCCTTGATCGGGGTCGGGATCGCCAACCATCCGCTGCACGCCGCGGGCAACACCTGGGCCTTCCTGCAGTGGGTGCTCGCCTTTCGCGAGGCGGGCTGGGACGTGTGGATGGTGGAGGACCAGGCCGGCAGCAAGCTGATCGACCGCGACAAAAAGCCGTGCGCCTCGCTGGAAAAGAGCGCGAACCTCGCGCACTGGAATGCCACCGTGGACGAGTTTGGCCTGCGCGGCCGCGCCACGCTGCTGGTCGATGGCGAGGCGCCCGACAGGCCCGAGCTGCTGGCCTTCGCGCGCGACGCCGAGTTCCTCTTCAACATCTCCGGCCACTTTCATCAACCGGACCTGCTCGCCGCCGTGCCGCACCGCGTCTACGTCGATCTCGATCCCGCCTTCACCCAAATTTGGGCGGAGGTCTACCGCTCGCCCATGAACCTGGAGCCGCACGACATCTTCATGTCCATCGGCGGCCGGCTCGGGCGGCCCGATTGCCGTGCGCCGCTGGCGGGGCGCGACTGGCGGCCGCTCGGCGTGCCCGTGGCGCTGGAGCATTTCACCCTTCCGAATTTGGAGGAGCCAGGCGAGGCCTGGACGACGTTCACCCACTGGTACGGCTACAATCCGGTTGAATACGACGGACAGTGGTACGGCAACAAAAGCGAGGAGTTCGACAAGCTCGTGGACCTGCCGAAGCGGACCAGCGCCAAGCTGGAAATCGCGACGGATCTCACGGATGACGACCCGGCGTTTAGCCGTTTCCGCGATGGCGGCTGGCGGCTGGTGGATGCACGGCCGCTCAACACGCCCTGGCAGCGCTATCGCGACTACGCTGCGCAAAGCCGGGGAGAATTCTGCGTGGCGAAGAACGGCTACGTGAAGTCGCGTTGCGGCTGGTTCAGCGATCGCAGCGCGATGTACCTCGCGCTCGGGCGGCCGGTCATCCTGCAGGACACCGGCTGGCCGGAGTTCTACCCGGAAGGCGAGGGCCTGCTCGCCTTTACCGACGGGGCCAGCGCCCTGGCTGCGCTGGAGAAGGTGGAACGCGACCCCCTTCGCCACGCCCGCGCCGCCCGCGCGTTGGCGGCGAAATACTGCGCCGGGCCGGTGGTGGTGAATCGCTTCCTGGAGACCGCGGAGCTGGCTTGAGAAGCGGGCTTGATGACGGCGAATGGCGTTGCGCCGACGCCGGCTACCTTGCGTTCGCCGCGGGCCATGTGCCTCGCTGATCCGTTTCCGCTCGCTTTGCTCGCCCCGGCGCTAAGGACAGCGCCGCTACCACAGAGCCGCGCCGCTTGTGCGCGCTTGTTGAGATCAAGCATCGTCTGCTGCTCAGCGCGAGGCCGCGCTGATCCGAGCCTCGATGATTGCCACTTTCCGGAAGCGCCGCGGGCCGTCGCGCCCTCTACTTCCCCAACAACAGAGCCATATCCTCCGACGTCAGCTTCAGCTCCGCGCCCGCCACGGTTTCCTGTACCTGCGAGGCGTTGCGCGCGCCAACGATCGCGCCCGTTACGCCTTCGTTCGCCAGCGTCCAGGCGATCGCGACCGCGCCGGCCGGAACCTGATGCTTCTCCGCCACCTGCTTCACGCGCTCGGCCAAGTCCAGGTTCTGCGTCAGCTTCGGATCGGCAAACTCCGTATCCTTGCGGCGCCAGTCGTCCTGCGGCAATCCGTCGATTCGTTCGCGCGTCATCTTGCCCGTCAACAAGCCCGAGGCCATGGGCGAGTAGACGATCACGCCGATGCTGTTATCCAGGCAGTACGGCAGCAACTCATCCTTCGCCGCCGGCTTGACCAGCGAGAACGGCGGTTGCAGCGACGTCACGGGCGCGATCTCCGCGCACCGCTTGAGCTCCTCCACGCTGAAGTTGCTCGCGCCAATCCAGCGCACCTTGCCTTCCTTCTTGAGCTTCGCCATTTCGCTCCAGCCTTCGAGCGTTTCGTCCAGGTTCTCCGCGGGCCAGTGGGCTTGATAAAGATCGATCGCCTCTACCTTCAGCCGCTGCAGGCTCGCCTCGCATTCGCGGCGAATCGAATCGGCCTTCAGCGAGTAATCGACCTTGCCGTCCTTGTCCCAGATGATTCCGCACTTGGTGAAGACGTAAGGCTTCTCGCTGCTCCATTCCTCCAGCGCCCGCGCCACCACTTCCTCCGAATGGCCCAGTCCGTAAGCCGGCGCGGTGTCGATCCAGTTGATGCCCAACTCGAGCGCCTGATGGATCGCGCCGATGGATGAGGCGTCGTCCTGCTCGCCCCATCCAAATTTCCACGACCCGCCGACCGCCCAGGAACCGAAACCGATGGGCGTGATGTGCAAGTCCGAGTGGCCGAGGATTTTCATAGTGGGGAAGATAACGGGCTTTGTCGCGGCCTGCCACCGGGTTTCGCGCCGGTTGCGCCATCGGGGCGGGCGCGGCCATATTTCCGTTGTCAGTGCGAGGGTCTGCCCTTATTCTCCCCCTCCCGCCAGCCCGGCGGACGCTCGGGGTCTTAGCTCAGTTGGTAGAGCGCCTCAATGGCATTGAGGAGGTCAGGGGTTCGAATCCCCTAGGCTCCACGCTCCTCGGCCCCACTTTCCTGTCACATTTCGGGTTACTCGTCGCCTTCGTGCAGCTGGCGCAGGTCGCCAGATTTTGCATCAATGCGGAAGCGGATGAGCACCTCATCCTTGTCGCCGAAGAACTCGATGAGCCAAAAGGCGTCTTTGCTCGCGCCGGCGCGTTGCAGTCGGTACTGCGCGGAGACCACGTGCTTGCACTTGAAATCGCCTCGCACCTTTTGCAGCGCGGCATCGGAATCGATGACCCATTTGGCCTGCGAGATGACGTGAAGTCCGGACGATCCTTCCGCCTTCTGCCCGCTGAACGCCTCGACCGTGTCGGGATGCTCGGAAGAAGTTCGTGCCGCGACTGTGACCGCGCGGCTCTTTCCGCTGGTGCCGGGATCGAAGAAGACAAACCGCCACGCATCGGGCTCCAGGGATGCGCTGGTCCTAGGGCTTGAGACGCTCAGCAGCTTACTCCGCACCTCCGGACGCAGACGCCGTTGCGCGATCTTCAGGGCACGCAATGCGGTCAAGGTCGCAGTTTCCTGCGGTGGGGAAAAGCCAAAGGCGCATCCCAGGGAGAGAAGAGAACAGAGCATCATGCGATCGTCAAAGGTAAGGTCGGGGTCGAGCAGTTTCATCGATACGCCTACCAATCAGCTTGGCGCGTGCCCGTTCAGAGGGTGTGGCCCGTCCATTGATGAAACGTGTCGGTACTATTCTTAGACGCCTCGATTTATCAAAACGTCTCATTACGAATCGGCATTTCGCATTACAAAGTCGCACCGTGTTTCGAGTGCCTAGCAGGCGGAATCCGGCCCCTCTCGCAAAAGTCACGAATCGCCTTCAAACCGCAGGTCACCGCCGAGCTGCATTACAAATTGATGCGCGCATGACATCTATTCACGTCGCATTAATGAATGATGCGAATTTACAAGGCGGCTTCGGGTGTTCTGCAATCTGTGCTCAGTCTCGAAGTCCCCGGTGACAATTCCGCAATCTGCGACTAGGCTGATTGTCCGCTGAGCGCATGAAATTCGTTCCCCGCCAACCGCAGCCTCCGCGCAATCCCGCGCGGAGCACGACGACGACTCGCTTCCTGCGTCTGCAGCCGGCCGAGGATGTCGCCGAGACGACCGTTCGCGTCGAACCGCGGCCGCTGCCAGCGTTCCCCGAACAGCCGCCGCGCGACAACCGTACCGCGTCGCAGCGGGTGCGCTTGCGCCTCGATCCCGCCGTGGCCAGCCAACCGCTGCCGAACGCCTGGCAGTTGGTCCGGGAACCTCTCCTGCAGACGAAGACGCTTTCAGCGGAGCCGGCTCCGCCGGCGAACGGTTCCTTGTTTGAGGATGGGCCCGACGCGTATGAAGCCGGGGCGGAGGAGCCCGTTGAGACCGGCGGTGCGATCGCCTACGACCCGGCCGCCTATGCATTTTCGGAGGCCGAGCGTGTCTCGCAAGCCACGGCGGAGGAATCACTTTTCGATGCGCCGGCGGAACCGCCGTTGGCGGCCATGACCGAAGCGGCCCCGGAACCGTTAGCGGAAGATGCGATTGAACCTGCTGCGGAATCCGCGCCGGAAGTGTTCGAGATTCCTCCCGCTGCTGCGACGGTGGAACAGGTGTGGGTTCCGCCGGGGCCCGGCCACGCCAGCCCATCGAGCTGGCTACCGACGGTGCTGCCGCGGCCCGATTCGGCCGGTGACGTTGCGCCAGTTCCAAGCGCCATCGCGCAAGAACGCGAAGCCCGCCCGGAGGCGGCGCATACGGAGGCGTTCTCCCGCCGGCTTCCGCGTCCCGAATTGCGCCGGCCCACTCCGCCGCTGGCGCAGATGACCCGCAAGGACTCCGGCTCGCTGGGCCGTGGTTTTTGGATTCTGCTTGTCCTCCTGATCGTGCTGCTTCTTGCGGCGCTCTATTTTTTTGGCATCGCGCCGCGTGTCGCTGCCTACCAGGCGAAGCTACGCGCCACGCAGATGGTGCCCGCGCAGCCGGTCATGTTCGTCCTCGTGCGCGAGGCGCGCCCCGCGACTGAGCTGCCGGTGACGGGAACGGTCGAGGCCTCGCGCGAGACGCCGCTTTACGCGCGCACCACAGGTTACGTGAAGGATTGGCTGGTAGATCTCGGCGACAAGGTGCGCGCCGGGCAGGTGCTGGCCGAGCTCGACACGCCGGAGGTCGATCACCAACTCACGCAGGCGCGCGCCAGCGCGGACCAGGCCAAGGCGCAGGTCGAGCTCGCGCAGAACGAGGCCGATCGCTGGACCGCCATGGTGAAGGCTCACGCCGTCTCGCAGCAGGATGCCGACGCGAAGATCGCCGCGCTCAATGAGGCCCAGGCCAATTTCAACGCGGCCCAGGCTAATGTGGGCCGGCTGGCCGACCTGGAAATGTTCAAGGAGATTCGCGCGCCCTACGACGGCACGATTACGGCGCGCAACCTCGAAGTCGGCACGCTGGTCGGAGCGGGACCGGGGCCCACGGGCAGCGAGCTGTTCCGCGTGACGCAGACCGATCCGGTGCGCGTCTTCGTCAACGTGCCGGAGGCCAACGCGCCCAACATTCACGGCGGTATTGAAGCGAGGGTCCAAGTCGCGGCCTATCCCGGCCGCGTCTTCCCCGGCGAGGTGGTGCGGGACGCTGGCGCGCTGGACGCCCGCAGTCATACGCTGCGCACGGAAGTTCACGTTTCCAATCCGGATGGCGCGCTGCTGCCCGGCACGTTGGCGAATGTGCGCCTGCAATTGGTCGATCGCACGCCGGCGCTGTTGGTGCCGTCCAGCTCGCTGATCATGAGCCCGGCGGGCCCGTCCATCGCGCGGCTGGTTTCGAGCGACGGCCGCGAGGTCGTGCATCTCGTCCCGGTGCGGGTCGGCCGTCTCTTCGGCGATGAGGTGGAATTGCTCGGTAATCTCGTGAACGCCGGCGATCGCATCGTGGCCGATCCGCCGGACAATCTGCGCGATGGCATGTTCGTCCTCGCTCGCCCCTACGAGGAGCCGGCACCTCCCGCACTTCTGCCGCCGCATCCCTCCGCACCGCGGGCGTAGCGTTGGCGTGTTCCTATGCAGCGGCAGTCTATGACCGCCGAGGGAAGAGGAAGCGTGCTGCTGGAGCGTCGGCGGTCATAGACCGCCGCTACGAAAGGCATCGCGCTCGAAATGAGTCCGAAAAGGTTGCGCCGAGCAACCGCCGCGACCGATTACGGCGTGGGAATCGGCGCGACATTCTGCACGCGGCCGCCGTTGAAGGTCAGTTGCAGGCCCGATTTCAAGTTGCTGGAGGGATCAACCGTCCACGCGCCGGTGTAGGTCCAGTAATCTCCCGTCTGGCTGGTCGGCGCACCGAGATACTGCTGCACCTCGTCGCGTGACTTGTCCTGCAGGAATGAACGCCACTCGCCCAGGCTGAGCGCGTGCGCCTTCACGCGTTGGAGCAGCTTCAGTTGCGCGGCCTCCTGCGCTGCGGCCGAATCCTCCGCGGCCTGCACCTGGTCGGCGATTTTCTTTTCGAGCTGCTGCAGGTCCTGCTCCGCCTCGGCCGCGTGCGCGCTGGCGGGATAGGTCCAGACGAAGGCCTGGGCCAGCGCCATCTGGTCCTGCGGCTTGGCGGAGGCATCCTTCAGCGACGCCTGCAGCGCCGCGAAATCGGTTTCATCCGGATGATCGTAGCGCGCAAGCTCGGCCTGCAGCGCGGCGACCTTCTGGTCCTCCACCGCGACCTTCTGCCGCAAGGCGGGCAGGGTGGCGGAGAGGCTGGCTTCATCCGCCTTCGCCTGCCGCGCGTCGTCGCGGGCGGCGAGGAGATCGCGGGAGGCCGCCTCGAAGGCCGGGGTGATCCAGCCGCGCTTTTCCAGGGTTTGGATTTGCGTCACCGTAAGGCCGTTATCAGCCCGGCCGGCTTCCGCTGCCGCGAGCAGAAAGGCCAGCACCCAGAAATTGCGCCGTTTCATTGCGCCTCCCCATAGTAAAAGTCGACGCCCTGCACGAAGTCTTCGGAGAACAGGACGGTGAGCCCGCGCCGCTCGCCGCTTTGGGGATCGAGGATCATGCGCTTCCCGTAGCCCCACTTGTCAGCGCCTCGCTCGGACGGCGGCCCCAGCAGCGCGGCCACCTGCGCCGTGGTCTGGCCCAGCAGCGCGTGGCGCATTTCAGAGAGCGTCGCCCGGCCGGCATTGGCATCGGCCAGCAAGGCACGTCGCGCGGCGGCGGCGGCCTGGGCATCGCGCGCCTCTCGCTGGCGCTCGATCGCGAGTTGTGCGGAAAGAGCGCGGTTGACCAACTCCAGCTGGCCCCGCGCTGCGTCGGCATGGGGATCCTTCGGATAGCGCGCGATGAAAGCCGCGAAGCCCTTGCCCGCCTCAGCCAGATCGCCCTGCGCATGCAGCAGCACCAAGTGACCGTATTGCCGCGCCGGTGAATCCTTGCCCGTCGCGATCCTGCTTTGCAACTCGGCTTCCTGCGCTTGGTCCGCGGCGAGCCGCGTGGAAAGATCGTTGGCTTGCGCATGGGCCGAATCGCGTGCCTGCATCAGCTTGTTTGCATCCTGCCGCGTCGTCTCGGCCTCCGCGCGCAGGGCAGGAACGACGCATTCATTCTGGACCTTGGCGGAAGCCATCGCCACCTGGCTGGAAAACACTGTGGGCACCAGCACCGCGAGAAGAAGGCCGTGCACGGCCAGCAGCGCCACATAGAAAAGCAACGAGGGCTGCGCCGAGGTTCGGTACAGATAGCCAACCCAGTAGACCTGCGCGAACATCGCCGGGACGCAAAGCACCGACACAATGGTCAGCGCGGCCAGGCCAGCCCCGGCGTTCACGCCCACCATGGCGACGAAGGTGAGTGCGATGGTCAGCATCAGCGCCAGCGCCAGCCGGCCGCTGGCGTAGATCAGCGCGCGCGGGAACTTCGCGTACGCGGGCGCGAAGATCGTCGAGTAGCCCCAGGCCAGCATTACGTCG
The DNA here is from genome assembly GCA_903970275.1 of Betaproteobacteria bacterium. Classification (GTDB taxonomy): domain Bacteria; phylum Verrucomicrobiota; class Verrucomicrobiia; order Methylacidiphilales; family UBA1321; genus JABDGH01. Next base: position 3,657 of record CAJCIA010000160.1, on the reverse strand, counting down.
AAGGCCCAGCCCGCCAGCGCCGTCACGAGCAGGATGTTGCCCGCCGCGCCGATGACAATGTGCAGGCCCTGCTTGAACATTTCCGCGCCGTGAGCCACGAAAAACGGCTGCAGGTCCGCCTGATGCTGCGCCAGAAAGGTGGGATAATCAGGCGAGTTGCGGTCAGCGGCCAGGGCCAACCCGCTGGCGAGGAGAAGCCAGCCGAGTCCCGCCGCGCCCCGCCGAGTGGCCCGCTGGCACCCTGGGAACACGCGTGGCCCTAATCCCATGAACCCGAACGTCCCGATTCTGCCGCTTGCCGTCAACCACTTAAACGGGTAATTTGCGGGATTGAAGAATCGCTTTCTCTTGCTGAAGTGCATTGCCCTGGGGGCCTTGTCGTTCCCCACGCCCTTCCTCATCTGCGCGTTTCTCTTTGGGGTTGATCCCGGCGACTTGGAACACCGGTTTCTCGTCATCTCCATCCTGCTGCTGAGTGGCGCCGTGATCGGGCTAGCCTCGTATTACAAGGATTCCGCCCTGGCGACGCTCAAGGATTGGTACCCGTCCGACGGCCCGGCGGCCCGGTAATTTCTCGTGGCGCAGCGGCCGTGGCTGCGATAGGGTGTCCGCCGCCAGGAGTGGCAGAGCGTCAGCAGGCCAACCCCGCCAGGCCCGAAAGGGAGCAACGGTAACTTGACTGCCGTTGTTGCTGCTCCTGGTTTTTCTTTCGCCCGGTTTACTCCCGCGTCGCGTAGCTGATCGAATCTGCGGGCATTTCCATCGCGGCCGAATTCTTCTAGGTTGAAGCCGCATGGGTTCCCGAGTCGTTTATCTTGCGCTGCTCGCGGCGTGGGTGGGCGCCCTCTGGTGGGCGCTTGATTGGGCCGCCGCGCCAAAGTCGGCCCCGGCAGCAGTGCCGACGATACAGGTTTCCTGGAAGGATTTCTTCACCGCCAACGTCCTGCCGAAGCTCCCGATCAGCGACAACTTTGTCACCCCGTTGCGGCCGCCGGATGGCGCGGGCGCGTACGTCTCGCTGCCGTTTTTGGAACAGGGCCACTTGGGCGAGGACTGGGCGACAGCCAAGGGCGACGCCGCCCTGGGCGAGCCGGTTTGCAGCATCGGCGACGGCTGGGTGGCCGTGGCGCAGGATTTCGAGAACGCGTGGGGCAAGGTGATCTTCGTCGAGTACCGGCTGGCCACCGGGCGCTACCCACCCTCCGTGGAGGTCATGTACGCGCAGTTGCAGGAAGTGGACGTGAAGGCGGGCGACTTCGTGAAGGCCGGCCAGAAGATCGGCACGGTGGGCAACGCGGGCGGCATCTACCAAGGCATGGCGCACCTGCATTGGGAGGTGCGCGACACGGTGGGCCTCGGGCTTGGTCTCGGCTTTAGCGACAACCGGGACGGCTGGATGAACCCGAGCGACTTCCTGGCCGCCCACCGTGGCGACCGCACGGGAAAGCCGCTCCAGGTCAAGGTGCTCGCGCCGAACGAACGCGCGGGCTGGGGCACGGAGTATTAAGCGTTAGAAAGCAGGGGCGTCCTTCACGTAGCGCGGTAGCCGTCGATGTCCCCATCGACGGAGCCGCAGCAGCGGCGGAATGCAGGAAGGCATTCCGGTCGCTGCGCTCCCTCCGGCGCTGGGGACAGCGCCGGCTACCACTGAGTTTTTTGACGAGGCGCCGGTTTTCTGGAAAAGCGGACGGCTTAACGCGAGGTGACGCTCGGGGCGTCGTCGCGATACCAGCGGTTGTGCGCGAGCGCAGTCTGGTATTCGTCGCGCTTGCTCAGGATCGTCTCCACGTATTGGCGCGTGGTTGGAAAGGTAATGTTGTTGAGAAACGCAACGTGGTCGGACGGGTTTCCCGGGTCAACCCAGCGCAGCGCATTGGTGCGGCCCGCGTTGTACTCGGCCAGTGCAAAGGTGGTTGGGTCGTCAGTGGAGCTCCAGTGACCAAGCGCATGGTTGAGATACCAGGTCCCGGCGCGGATGTTGACCCACGGGTTGTACAGGTCGTCGGTGTGGAAGCTGGGAATCTTGTTGGCCTTGGCCCACTCCGCGCCGACCGCCGGCGTGACCTGCATCAGGCCACGTTCCTGGGCGCTGCCCAGCATGTTGGGCCGGAACCGGCTTTCGCGCCAGACGAGCGCGCGGATGAGAAAGGGATCGACGCCATCCTCACGCGCGACGGAGGCGATGATGGGGTCGTAGGGGCTTTCCTTCGGCTGGTGAAGCCGCCAGTAGATGACGGCGATCTCGCCCAGCATGACAAGGAAAAGCAGGACAAGCAGGACCTGGGCGAAGCGGCGCGCAAGCACGTGGTACGTTCTGCGTGGCAACCGGAAAGCGCAAGGCTTTTGGGCAAAGAGCGGCCGGGTCCCGCGCGCCTAGTGGCCGAACGATGGCGGCAGCGGTGAGTTCGCCACGCCCCAGTTGTGCTGCAAGTTGTGCAGGTAGGCCCAGGTCACATCGTCGCCGCCGAAAAGCCAGGCCACCGCGGCAAGGCCGAGAAACGGACCGTAAGGAATGCGGGTGCCCCAGGCGCCGCGTTGCACGGCGATGAGCAACAGCCCCAGCACCGACCCGATGCAGGCCGAGATGGTGATCGTCCAGATAAGCGAGACCATGCCGAAGAACGAGCAAATGGCGGCGACGAACTTCACGTCGCCCATGCCCATCGCTTCCTTGCGCAGGATGAGCGTGCCGAACCAGCCGATGAAGAGGAGCGAAAGCGCCCCTACAATGGCCGAGGCCAGGCTCCAGGAAAACGCATGGAGCGGCGTGTCCGCATGCATCAGCCGTGGATCGATCGTGCAGGCGATGAAGCCGGCGATGCAGCCGCCGAGCGTGAAGCGGTCCGGGATGATAAAGTGATCGAGATCGATCAGGCAGGCCGCGATCAGCCCGCTGCACATGATGGCGTAAACGACGGCGTCGAGCGGCGGAAAGCGGAGCCAGAGCGAGAGGAAGAGCACGCCGGTGACAAATTCGACGATGGCGTAACGGCCGTCGATGCGCGTGCCGCAGCACATCGCGCGACCGCGCAGGATCAGCCAGCTGAGCACGGGGAGATTGTGGTACCAGGGAATGGGCGCGCCGCACGCCGCGCAGTGCGAGCCAGGTGAAACGACGGAGCGGTTGAGCGGAATGCGGTAGACGCAGACGTTGAGGAACGAGCCGACGCACGCGCCGGTGACGAACGCCGCAAAGGCCCAGAATCCCGGATGCGCCGCGAAGGTCATTGAAAGCGATTCCAAGCCTGAGACGTTGCTCGCAAGTTTCAGCGCCGCGAAGCGGAAAATGCACGCTGCAGCACGTCGCGCATCACATCCAACGGCGCGTCCTGGCCGGTCCAGAGGCGGAAGGCGGCGGCGCCCTGATGCAGCAGCATGCCAAGGCCATCGCTCCAGCGTGCGCCCGCGGCCGTGACTTCGGCCTGGAAATTTGCGCACCCGGCGCCGTAGACGGTGTCGAAGACGAGCAAACCGGGCCGCATGACGCGCGCGGGTAGGACAGCAGGCGCGCCGGGACTGAGGCCGGCGGAGGTGGCGTTGACGATCAGGTCGACCTCGCCAAGCAAGGCGGGGATATCGTCCCAGGCTTTCACCTGCAGGCGATCGCGTGGGCCGTCGCGCAAGAGGGTTGTCTCGAGCTCGTCGGCGAGCGCGCGG
>CAJCIA010000159.1 GCA_903970275.1 Betaproteobacteria bacterium | reverse complement strand
ACCTCATGCGTCCCTGGCTCTGCTTCTGCCTTGGCGCCCTCACCGCGCTCGCACTGCTGCTCATCGCCCAAGCCATCGCCGTCGTTCCGACCCTCGACCAGGCCGGCTACCATTTCGAAACCTGCGTCTTCAGCGGTCCCGATTTTCCCCGCGGCGATCTCGACAACGGCAGCCTCCTGCGCCGCCTGTTCGCGCCCGTCAGCGTCTCCCTCCGCTACTTCGACGCGCAGTATCACCAGGTCACGCAAGCCAAGGAGCCCGGCCGGTACGGCGCACTCGTGGAAATAAAGTTCGCCGGCCTTCTGCGCGGCTACCGCTACATCACGCTTTACCGCACGCCCGCGCCCGTGCCCGCCGACCTCATCCATCTTCCCATGACCGCGCAGTTCCCGCCCGAATTCGGCCTTAGCCCCGCCGTCATCGCCGCGCAGCAGCCCGCCATCGGCGATGCGCTCCAGAACATGCTTCTCGATTACGAGACCGGCGCCGCGCCCGAAAGCTTCGCCATTCTCCTCGCCGGCCTTTCCGAGACAGGCCCGCAGGAACCGCCGAATTACCTGCACGCCGATGACGACACGCGCAACGCCGCCTGGTGGTACGGCCTCCGCGCCCAGCTCGGGCTCGCGCCGGCTTACAAGTACATCGCCGATCTCCCCGCCAACTACGACATCGATCCCTCGCGCCGGTGGCCGCTCATTATCTTTCTGCACCATGGTGCCGCGGGCGGTAGCGATCTCAGCGTCGTGCGCCATTGCGCGCTCATGGGTCTGATGGCCGCTGGCCGTCGCGTGCCGGCCGTGGTCGTCGCGCCGCAATGCCCCACCGCGCAATCGTGGAGCGTTCCGGTGCTCGATCACCTGCTCGCGACGCTCGAGAAAACGTATCGCATCGATCCCGACCGCGTTTATCTCACCGGCGTCAGCACCGGCGGAGATACGACCTGGGATTGGGGCGCGCTTCATCCCGACCGCTTCGCCGCCCTCGTCCCCATGTCCGGCGAAAGCGACCCGCGCGACGCGTGGCGTCTGCGCAACCTGCCGATCTGGGGTTTCCAGGGAGGAAAGGACGACATCGTCCCGCCCACCCAGATGCAAACCATGGTCGAGGCCGTGCGCCAATCCGGCGGCCACGCCCACCTCACCATCTTCCCCAACGCCGGCCACGATTGCTGGGACGACGCTTACAATACCGACGCCCTCTGGACCTGGCTCCTCGCCCAAAAGCGCAACCACCCCGAAGTCACCACGCCCGGCACCCCCGCGCCGTAACCATGCAGCTGTAGCGGCGGTCTATGACCGCCGGAGCCCAGCAAAAGATGCCCGACGTACGCCGACATTCCCAGACCCCCAACACCAGTCAAAAACCAAACCGCTCCACCTTCCCTCAACAAAATCCCGCCCCACCGCCAACCCTCCGTGATAGCCGGCGATGTCCCCATCGCCGGAGGGAGCGCAGCGACCGGAACGCCCCCCGTTTCCGCCCGCGCAAAACGAGCTGGCACTTCGCCCCGTCCCACACTGCCACAATAAACCTCCGCCTACTTCTCCGCTGGCGCCGGCGGCGTGTCACTCGCGCAGCGGAAGCCCAACCAATAATGCCGGTACTCCGCCGGATACTTCACCGTGCGATGCGTCAGCTCGATCCGTTCCTCCGAGTTCGTCTCGAAATTTGCCCCGCGAATGACCGGCACCTGCAGCGAGGAAATGATGCCGGACGCCATCGACCCGGTCCATTCACTGACGTTCCCGTCCATGTCGTAAACCCCATAGTAACTCTTGTCCTGCGGCATCGTGTCGACAACCAGCATCGTGTGCGGCCCCGGCAGCGGTTGCCCCGGAATCGGCGCGCTGGTGTTCGCATACGGAAAAAGTTCATTGCCCCACGGATACAGATTTCCCTTCGGCCCGCGCGCCGCCTTCTCCCACTCCTGCTCCGTCGGCAGCCGCTTGCCCGCCCACTTCGCATACGCATACGCGTCGTACCAATCGATATTGAACACCGGCTGATCCAGCGTGATCAACTGGCTCTTATAATACTGCCCCAAGCGTATGCGCTCGAAGATGCCCGGCGTGCCGTCCGCCGCGTTCGCCCAGTCGTCCGGATCGTGGCTGATCTTCGTCGCTGGCTGGTCGGGCGAGCGCCAGGCGCGGTCACTCTGCGCCGCCTTGAGCGCCTTGAGAAAATGCAGGTACTGCCCCCACGTCACCTCGTATTTATCGATGTAATAAGCGTGGTCCATGTTCGCCGGACCGGACTGATAAATGTAGGGCCCTGCCGGAATCGCCACCATGTCATTGAACACGCGCGCGGTCGGAAACCAGAAAAACTTCATGTAGACCACGTAGCTGATCACCAGGATCACCGCGACGAACGCCGCCGCCGACGCGTAGAACGCCCACTTCTGCTTGCGCCTCTCCACCGCGATCGCTTTCACCGCGACCACGTGCTCCTGCGTCAGCGCCAGCTCCTTCTTCGGCGCCAGCTCGATGTCGATCGCCTGCGCCTCGCCCGTCACGCGCCCGAGCGGAACCGGCCCGGCCTGCAATTCCGCCAACAGATTCGCCACCCGCGGCGGCATCTGCTCCGGCGACGCCACCAGCGCCTGCACCGCCGCCGCCAGCGCGCTCAGGTCCGCCAGCCCCGGCGGCGTCACCGGCTGCGTCGGCGAAACGCAGTTCACGATCTTCACCACGCCCTGCGGTGACACCGTCACGTCCGTCGGCAAAATCGGCGTGTGCGGAAAACTCTGCGTGTCCCAAAAAATCAGCACCGACCCCACCACGTGGATGATCTGCGCCGCCAGCCGCGGATCGATTCCCTGCCCGGCCGTCGCCATCTCTGCCAGGTTCGGCATGTCCCACTTCTCGCGCGCAAAGAAATCACGCCCCTGGTACTCACCCGCCTGGTAAACCGCCTGCACGTTCGGGTGCCCCGACCGCGCCATGAGCGCGGCAAATTGCCGGAACAACGCGCGGTCCTCCTCCGTCGCCCACGGATGCGTGATCGTGATGAAAATATCCCGCTTCACGCCCATGTCGTAGGCCGCATAGCAATCGCCCCAGCGATCCGGCGGTTGCTTCAGCCCGAGCCGGAAGGGCGGGAAAATCTGACCCTCCAGGGTCAGCAGCGTGTCCTGCGTCGTGGAGATAAACGCCGACTCATCCAGCGGCACGGGAAAAACCGTCAGCCCCGCCAGGTACGGCCCGAAGTTCTGCAGGTTGTAGCTCGTGACGATGATGATCCGCGCGCGGCGAAAGCGCTCGCGCACCGCCGCGAGCAGCGCCAGCCCGTTGCCGCCCTCCGGGTAATAAATCTCGCACACGCACAGCGCCAGGTCCGCCGTCTCTGCCAGCACCGCCATGCCCTCCTCCGGCGAGGTGGCGAACGCAATCGTCGCCTGCGGCGTCCCGGCCTGGATCAACTCACCGAGCCGCCGCGCCTGCTCCGGATCCGGCTGGACAACAAGGACCGAGGCGTTCATCGGAAGCCGCCACACTGCGCGAAAACATCGTCAGTGACAATGGGGATTAAGAGCGCCCGGTTGCCATTCCCGCGCGATCCCGCATCATGCGCGCGGAACCATGCTGCGGCGCCTCCTGCACAAAGTGGCCCACGCCTTCCTCCGGCGCTGGCGGCGGCTCACCGGCATCAGTTCCCATATCCTCGCCGAGGAACGCGTGGGCCGCGAAGTCACCCGGCTTATCGTGGTCGCGCCTGCGCGCCGCGTCATCATCGGCCGGCCGGAGAACGACAGCTTCATCCCCGTCTCGAAATATTATCGCGAGGGCTTCTTCGACCAGCCCGACATCTTCGTTGCCGAGATCCCGCGCGCGCGCCTCCATGTCGGCAGCGGCCTCGTCTGCACGCCCGGCTTCCGCGCGCTGGCCGATTCCGACCGGCTCGACCGCCTCAGTGCCTTCACCGCCTTCGGCCAAGCCAAGCCCCGCCGCCTCACGCGCCTGCCCGGGTCCCACAGCACCATCAACTATTGTTACGCCAACAATCCCTGGCACTGGGTCGTCGACTGCCTGCCCAAGCTCATCTCGCTCGAGCGCGCGCTCGCCGGCCGCCCGCTCACCCTCCTCATGCCCGAGGGCCTCTCCGAATTCCAGCGCGAGTCGATGCAGGCGCTCCTTCCCGCCAACTTTTCCGTCGCGTTTCTTCCACCCGAAACGTGGATCGAGTCCGAAACATTTTTCTGGCCGTCACTCGCTTCCGGCCGCTGCAACGCGTGGCTCCCGCCCGGCTACTTCGACGAGATGCGCGCCCGCGTCTTCGCCCACCATCATCTACCTGCCGCCGCGCAGCCGCATCGCCGCCTCTACATCACGCGCCGCAACGCGAAGCACCGGCGCGTGGAAAACGAAGCCGAAGTGGCCGCCATCCTCCAGGAATTCGGCTTTGAGATCATCGAGCTCGAGCGCCTCAGCTTTCGCGACCAGCTCGATCTTTTCCAGCAGGCCGCCGTCGTCGCCGGCCCGCACGGTGCCGGGCTCGTCGCCACCGTCTTCTCCGGCCCGCTCACCCTGCTCGTGTTTTACGCCACCCAGCGCCCGCCCAATTATTTCCACACCCAGGCGCTCGCCCTCGGCCAGCGCCACCTTTATCTCCTCGGCCACGCCCCCGGCGAAGACGACCACTTCACCGTCAACCTCACCGACCTCCGCTCCCTCCTAGCTGAACAATTCCCCCGGTAGCCGTCGACCTCCGGGCGACGGACTGAAAGACGACAACCTTCCAGCTCCTCACAACTCTCCGCCGCGCAACGCCCCCCTTGTAGCGGCGGTCTATGACCGCCGACGCCCAACCGCCAACCACCCGCATCCTCAGCAATCACCCACCCCCACGCCCCAGACACCCCCGCATCCTCTCCCCCAACTCCCCCGTATGCTGCGTGATGCACGTCGT
>CAJCIA010000158.1 GCA_903970275.1 Betaproteobacteria bacterium | reverse complement strand
CGTCGGTGCCGAAGTAGCGATCGATGCGGATCCACGCCATCTCGCGGCCGCGGATGACTTGGAACTTGCCCACCACCGGAATGTTGTTTTCCGCCTGGCAGGCGATGGTGCAGGTGTTGCAACCAACGCAGGTGTTCAGGTCGATGACCATGCCCCATGCCGGGCGGTCGGGTCGGTGCGTGGGCGAATTGAGCTCCGGCGGGATGTAGGCCGGTTCGAACTTCTGGTAGCCGGTCAGCTCGCCCTGCGGCACGTCCTTATCGATGCCGATCTCCTGCACGAAGGCGGGATCCTCGTGGTACTTGTCGAGCGTGGCCTCGCGCACCAGCCCGCGGCCTTCCATGGAGTTGTGCTCCTGGGTCATGGCCAGCGGATAAGTCTTCGCGATCTTCTCCACCTTCACGCCGGTGACGAAGCCGGGCGTGGCGGCGGTGCGAAGCGCATAGGCGTTGAAGCCCGCGCCCTCGGCGATGCGCAGCGGTGGCGTGACCACATCCTGCTGCGCCTTGATCAGGCGCGGCGCGGTGCGGCCCCAACCGAGCGCGAGCGACAGCGTCTGGTCATGCTGCCCGGGAACGACGAGCACCGGCAGCTCCATGGAGCGGCCATCCGGCGTGGTCAGCTTGACCATCGGGAAGGCGGTCATCGGATCGACCGGCGTCACCTCAAAGGGCGTATTGTCCGTCGTGCGCGGATTGAAATCGGTGTCCTTCAGGTCGGCAGAACTGTGGTTTGGCGGCCCAAGATTGACGCCCAGCTTGTCGGCCGTGTTCGGGCTGACGAGCAGCGCGTTGTCCCACGTGAGCTTCGAGACCGTGTCCGGCAATTCCTGCAGCCAGCCGTTGTTCGCGTACCGGCCGTCGTCGACGTTGCCGAGGAAGAAGACCAGCTCGTATTCGTCGGGTTGGAGGGGGCGGGTGGGCGACGAGCCCTTCGATTGAGGCGGCGTTTGCTGCGGCGAAATAGTCATCGTTCCGGCCATCCAGCCATCGTGGACAAACCTCCGCCACAGATCGGGATTACGCTCGCCTTCGGCAAGCCCCGAGGGATTCGCGTTAAACGTGTCCTGAATCAACTTGTGGCTGTCGGTCGCTTGGCCAATCAGGAACGCCAACAGTTCAATCTCTGAGACGCTGGGATAAAGCGGTTCAACGCACGGTTGCTGCGAAAGATAGGTGCCATCCCATGCGAAGTGGTCTCCCCAAGCCTCCAGGAAGTGCTTCATCGGAACGTGGCTTGTCGCCACAGCGCTCGTCTCATCCACGTGGAGACCAACCCGGATGACTTCCTCAACTTGGCCAATCACTTCTTCAAAACCAAGTTCAGTCGGAGCGGAGAAGGCAGGATTGCCGCCGAGAACGATGAGCGTCTTGATCGTGCCCTGGCTTATTGTTTCCGCGAGATCGCTAAGAGATGCTGCGCCACCGGGCTGAGCGTGCCACGGCGACATGATCGTTGCTCCGAGCGCCTGATTCAGCGCCGCCACCGCGGCGTGCACGGCTGCAGGCTGCATCGCGCCCGCGACAACGAGTCCGCGCGCGCCGGCCTTCTGCAAATCGGCCGCCATGGCGGTGACCCATGCGTCGACATTCGGATCGTTGAAGGCGGCGAAGCTGTTGCCGGTGGGCAGGCCGTTGCCGAGCTTGCTGGCGAGCAGCGTGGCGATGCCGCCGATGCTGCTGCTCGGCACGCGCAGGCGATGGTCCGCCATCGAGCCGGTCAGCGACAAGCGCCCCTCGATAACGTAGAGCCGCGACATTGTTTCCTGCGTTTTGCCCAGCCGCTTGCGGCCCTGCGCGAAACCGTTGATCGACTGCGGCGTGCCGTCGGACGCGCCAAGGAAGTCGCAGTCGAGCGAGACGATGACGTCCGCCTTGGAATAATCGTAGATGGGCGCTGCGCCCGCCTGATGGGTCCACGGCTCGTACTCGGCCCAGACCAGCTTAGGAAACTGCCGCTGCAGTTCGACCCGCAGCCGGTGCCGCGTGGGCGAGGTGCAGGGTTCGGCCAGGAAGGCCAGTCCGTCGCCGCCATTCTTCCCGTAAAAATTCTTGACGATCTCCAGCTCTTCCCAGAAATCGTCGATGGATGTCACGACGTAATCCTTGCCGCGTGTCTTCGCCGGATCGCTTGCCTTCAAGACCATCGTCGCCCGGTCCGGATCGTACAGATCGAGAATGGCCGCCTGCGCAAAAATGTCCGACGTGCCGTTGAAGCCCGGCACGTTCGGGTTGCCATCCAGCTTGATCGGCCGGCCGTTGGTCGTCGTGGCGATAAGCGGGAAAGCCCCGCCGCGCCGCGGCATGCTCGTGGCGTAGTGCAGCGTCTCGCCCGGAATCTGCCACTCGACGCCCTTGGTGTAGGGCACGCCGTGCAGCAGCGGGCGGCGACAGCCGGTCAGTCCGACGCCGGCCAGTGCGACGGACGCGCCCATGAACTTCATGAAGCTGCGGCGGGTAATCTCGTCGCCTTCCAGTTCGGCCGCGCCGCGCGGAAATTCCTGCGCCAGCTTTGCGCGAAATTCCGGCGTCTCGGCAAACTCGCCGAGCGAGCGCCAGTATTTCTTCCCTCCCTTCGGCGCGGGTGGATGGTGGAAGATCCGCTTCATGCGAACACCTCGCACGAGACGGGGAGGATAGACGGAATTAACGGAATTTCCAAATTAACGGAAGAGGGACAGGCGGGGAGCAACCGCAACGTACGTCCCTGATCCAATTCCCTAAAATTTGATAATTCCGTTAATTCCGTCATTGCTTCCCTCAGCCAAAAAATGAGCGCGTTCATCGGTGGCACCCCGCGCAATCCGTGGGCGGATCGATCTTCCAGTCGTGCACCAGCTTCTTGCCGATCTCATCCTGTTTCACGCCCGCGGTCCAATTGAGATTGTAGATCGGCGACTGCACGCCCGGCTTGTCTGCCGCGATGGGGCGCACGTAATTCTCCGGATGTCGGTGGCAGCTCAGGCACCAGCCCATCGATTGCGACTGGTCCTGAAAGACCACGTTCATCTCGTTCACGTGCCCATGGCAGCTCACGCAGCTGACGCCGCGGTTTACGTGCGCCGAGTGGTTGAAGTAGGCGTAATCGGGCACGTTGTGAATCTTGACCCACTCGATCGGCTTGCCCGTGGCCCAGCTGTCGCGCACCGGGGCCAGGCGCGGGTTGTCCTTCTGGATCTGCGCGTGGCAATTCATGCAGGTCTGCGTTGTCGGATAATTGGAAAAGCCGCTCTTCTCCACGTAGCTGTGGCAGTACCGGCAATCAAGTCCCAGCTGGCCCACATGCAGGTCGTGCTGAAAATAGACCGGCTGCTGCGGCTGGTAACCCACGCGCGAATACTTGGGCGTTAAGTAGTACCAGACGCCCAGCGCCGCCAGCGTCCCCACCAGGCCCAGCGCGGCGCCGGCTTTGAGGACGATGATGTTGGTGGCTTTGGGAAAAAGGTTGGCCATGCGTGCAGGTTAAAGATTTGGCCAGTTCATACGGTGAGACTTAGGACGCGAACCGTGATTAGCAACGTGAGTCGTGGCGGGCAACCGGAAACCTCCAAAACGTTCAAGAGGATTTTTAAAAAGCGGGCTTGGAGAACTAATAGTGCGAGGGCGGTTCCCGTCCTCCGTCTCTTCCTCAGCCGGTAGCCGTCGACCTCCGGGCGACGGAGCCGATTGTGGACAGGCGTTTTTGCTTCGCATGCCTTGTAGGAAGATCGTGGCATGTCATCCCGAGCGAAGCCAAGGGACCAGGCACGCTGCCGCTCAAGAGCCATGTGTGGCAGGTTGCGGTGATTTCCGCACCTCACGCCGAGAGAAGCGTGTCTGGTCCTTCGACTTCGCTGCGCTTCGCTCGGGATGACATGCCTTCCAGTGAGGCAACTTTCGGATGGCTCCGTTGCCCGGAGGGCAACGGCTACCAACGGAAATCGGCTACCGTACCTGCACCAGCGCCGGCGCGGCCAGCTCTTCCCGCTCTTCCAGGCCGAAGCGGTGGTCCCGATAAAGCGTAAGCGACACATCGCGGTTCAGGCGGATGCATTGCTTGATCGCCTCCGGATCCTTCTCGCACCAAAGCAGCGTCTTCCAGGAGTGGATGTGCTTCGGCTTGTGGAAATCGCTGCTGGCGATGAAGGGCAGTTTGCGCAGGCCCACCGGGTTGAAAAGGTCGTCGCGATTCGCGATTTCCCAGGCGTCCAGCAGCGGCGCGAACTCGTCCACGTGCTCCCAGAGATAAAGCGTGTTCTTGCCCCACTCGCTCTTGATCTCGTGCGGGTGCGAGGCAATGGCCAGCCCGCCCTGCGCGTGGATTTCGCCGATCAGCGCCGGCAGGTCGAGCGTCGGGTCGATCGGCTCGCGCAGGTCGACGCCCAGCAAATGCGCCGAGGTCTTGGGCGTATAACCGTCCTTGTTGAACTCGATGCCGGCCAGGAGCAGCATCTTATATTGCGCCCACGCGCGCTTCTTCTCCCGCTCGATTGCCGCGAGGTAGCGGCCGACCTCCGCCGGCGGAATCACCAGCCCGGTCAGGTTCACCAGCCGGCCCAGCAGGCGGTCGGGATCGCACAGATGGTCGGTCACGCAGATGCAGTCAAACCCGCGCTGACCGTAGAAATCGACCAGCTCGGAAATGGTGAGCTTGCCGTCGGACCAGGTGGTGTGCGTGTGCAGGTCGCAGAGGAGCAGCTTCTTTTCGTCATCGCCGCGCGGGCGGGCGGGTAGCTTATCGGCTGAAGGATTCGGCAGCGTGGGCAGGCGCGGAACGGGCGGGGCGGCGGCCTGCTCCAGTAGAAAGCGGACAATGGCCTCGGCGCCGTGAGGCTGGCCCAGCGGCACGGCATTGCGTCGCCACAGTTCGAGCACCCGACCGTCGTCGCGCGTGGCGCGCTCAATCCATTCGACCACTTCCTTGGGCCGCTCGGCTACGCCGCCGGCATTGGCGCGCTGGAGCAAATCCGCATTGGCGCGCTCGGCGGCCGTGTCGGGTCGGAAGGCGATGAGCGGGCAGCCCGCCACGATCGCTTCCTGCCACAGCGCGGTTTCCGCCGGGCCTACGACCAGGTGATGCCGGGCCAGCAAGGCGGGCACACGTGCGAGGTCGCTGACCAGCTCGACCTCGCGGCCGACGGAGGCCTCGCGCACCAGGGTCGAGATCTCCGCATCGTCTGTCACCACGGTGAGCGACGCGTTCTCATAGGCAAGCAGCCGCTCGAGCAGCTTGGGGCCTTTGCGGCCAGCGCCACGCGCCATCCAAAGCACCCGCAGCCCGCGCGCGAGATGCGGTCGCAGCCCTTCCATGGGACCCAGCACGGGATAACCCAGCATCCTGATGCGGGCGGCGTCCGTCTGCGGCAGCGCCGCGGCGGCAAATTCGTTCGGCACGATAAAGGCGTCGACCGCCGCGCCGTCCCAGCCGATTTCGCCCGGCTCA
>CAJCIA010000157.1 GCA_903970275.1 Betaproteobacteria bacterium | reverse complement strand
AGTTTCGCTTATGAGACGGCGGTCATAGACCGCCGCTACAGTGGAGCGCTCGGCTACTTTCTTCGTAGATCCAGCGTCAGCGGAAATTCCGTACGACCGGGCGGATAATTCGAGACGAAGATCGGGCCGGGCGTGTGGCCGAAGGGCCGGAAGCGCGAGAGACGGCGGCCCTCGGCCTCGTTGGAGTTGACCGGCAGCGTCTGCCAGTTGCGACCGCCGGGGCTGCTGACGTGATAGACGCATCCGCCGAGCGACCGGCTGGTCCACATGTCCACGAGATCGAACGTGAGCGGGGCATCGACCGGGATGGTGGGGTGAAGCGCCTGCGGCGGCAGCCACGCGCGGTAGCGAACGCCGGCGACGAACTGGCCGGGCGTGCCGGTGGGATGCAGCGGCACGCGACGGCCGTTGCACGTAACCGCATGACGGCCCTCGATGGCGTTGTCGACCTTGACCTGCAGCTTCTCGACTGACGAGTCGACGTAGCGAACGGTTCCGCCTGCGCTGCCTTCCTCGCCGAGCACGTGCCACGGCTCAAGCGCTCCGCGCAGTTCCATGGTGACGCCGGCGTAAGTGACCGCGCCCTGCAGCGGGAAGCGGAACTCGAAGTGGGGCGCGAACCATTCCGGCTTGAAGGGGTAGCCGTCGCGGCGCAGGAACTCGATGACCTCCTGGAGATCCTGCAGGCAGAAGTGGGGCAGGAGAAAGCGGTCGTGCAACTGCGTGCCCCACGAAATCGGGCCGTTGCGATACGGCTTGTCCCAGAAGAGTGCGGTGAGGGCGCGCAGCACCAGTTGCTGGGTCAGGCTCATGCGCGCATGCGGCGGCATCTCGAACGCGCGCAACTCGAGCAGGCCCAGCCGGCCGGTGGAGCTGTCGGGCGAGAAGAGCTTGTCGATGCAGAATTCCGAGCGGTGGGTGTTGCCCGTGACGTCGGTGAGCAGGTGACGGAAGATGCGGTCGACGAGCCACGGGGGGACATGGCCGAAGTCCGGCACCTGCGAGAACGCGAGCTGGAGTTCGTAAAGCACGTCGTTGCGCGCCTCGTCGATGCGCGGCGACTGGCTGGTCGGCCCGATGAACATGCCGCTGAAGAGGAAGGAGAGCGACGGATGGTTCTGCCAGAAGGCGAGCAGGCTGCGCAGGAGATCAGGGCGGCGCAGGATGGGGCTGTCCGTCACCGTCGGGCCGCCGAGGATGACGTGGTTGCCGCCGCCGGTGCCGACGTGGCGGCCGTCGAGCAGGAACTTTTCCGCAGCCAGGCCGCATTGGCGCGCCTCCTCGTAAAGCACTTCGGTGTTCTCCACGAGCTCGGACCAGTTGGCGGCGGGATGGAGATTGACCTCGATCACGCCGGGGTCGGGCGTGATCTTGAAGTTTTGCAGGCGGGGGTCCGTGGGAGGCGTGTAGCCCTCGATGCGGACGGGCAGGGAAAGTTCGTTGGCGGTCTCCTCCACCTGGGCGAGCAGGTCGAGGTAATCCTCCAGCGTGGCCGTGGGCGGCATGAAGATGTGCAGGATGCCGCTGCGCGCTTCCACGCAAATGGAGGTGCGCACCGGACCGTCGTCCGGCTTGCCTTTCGGCGCGGCGGGATACGTGGGCGGCGGTGCGGCTGGGACGTCGCCCGGCAAGGTGATGACTTCACGCACGGGCAGCGCGCCGCGCAGCTCGGTCGGGTCGCGCTCAACCACCTGCACGGCCTCGCTCGGCTTGGTCCAAGGCAGGGACTCGAGCGGCAGGCGGTATCCCATCGGCGACGTGCCCGGGATGAGCAGCATGCGGTCGGTGCGCAATTTCCAGAGGCTGGAAATCCACGGCCGGCCCGGCTTGGCCGATTCGCGCAGGAGCGGCAAGGCATAGCCGACGACCTCATCGAGTCCGCCGCGGATGAGCGCAGCAAGCTTGGCACGTTCCTCCGGCGACTTGGTCTTGGCGTCAAGCGAGGAGACGTTGTAGGGCAGCTTATTTTCCTGGACGAGGTAGTAGTAGTTGTCCTCGTAGCCCGGGCGCACGAACTCGGGGGTGACGCCCAGGCGCTTGGCCAGCAGCTTGAGGAAGCGGCTGGCGGTTTCCGAAGTCGCTTCGTAGTCGGTACCGGTTTCGGCGATGAGCTTGTCGTCCCTCCACACCGGCTGCCCGTCGAGGCGCCAGTAGCAGCCGTAGGCCCAGCGCGGCAGCACCTCGCCCGGATACCACTTGCCCTGGCCAAAATGGAGGAGCGATCCACCCGGGGTGTACTTACCGCGCAGGCGACGCAGCAGTTGTTCGCCCATGGTCTGCTTCTCCGGGCTCAGCGCGGTGAAGTTCCATTCCTCGCCGTCGCGATTTTCGATGGAGACGAATGTCGGCTCGCCGCCCATGGTCAGGCGCACGTCGCGGCGGGTAAGCTCCTCATCAATGCGGCGACCGAGCGCCTGGATGTCGCGCCACTGCGGCTCCCGATACGGCAACGTCACGCGCGGGGGCTCAAAGATGCGCTCCACCTTCATGTGAAAATCGAAGGTGGTCTCGCACGGCTCGATCTCGCCGCTGATCGGTGCGGCGCTGGAGGGATCGGCCGTGGCGGCGAGGGGAATGTGGCCCTCGCCGGCCATCAGGCCGGAGGTGGCGTCAAGCCCGACCCAGCCGGCGCCGGGCAGGTAGACCTCGGCCCAGGCATGGAGGTCAGTGAAGTCTTCCGTGGGCCCGGCGGCGCCATCGCCCACCGGCTTGACGTCGCTGGTGAGCTGGATGAGGTAACCGGAAACGAAGCGCGCAGCGAGCCCGAGCTGCCGGCAAAGCTGCACCAGCAGCCAGGCGGAATCGCGGCACGAACCGCTCTTCTTCTCCAGCGTCTCCTCAACCTTCTGGATGCCGGGCTCGAGCCGCACGATGTAATTCACCTCGTGGCGGACGAGGCCGTTGAGGTCGACGAGGAAGTCGATCGTGCTGCGCGGCCGGCGCGGGACGAAATCGAGCAGGGCCTTGAGCCCGGGACCAACCGGCTCCAGCTCCAGGTAGGGCTTGAGCTCGTGGGCGAGGGTCGCGTCGTAGCTGAACGGGTACTGGTTGGCGTAGGGATCGAGGAAGAAGTCGAACGGATTGATCGTCGCCATGTCGGCGGTGAGCTCGACCTCGACCTTGAACTCGTCGGTCTTTTCCGGGAACGCGAGCCGGGCTTGGAAATTGCCGAGCGGGTCCTGCTGCCAATTGAGAAAGTGCTTGGCCGGCGTGATCTTCAGGTTGTAGTTGAGGATCGGCGTGCGGCAATGCGGCGCGGGACGCAAGCGGACGATCTGCGGCCCGAGCGTCACCTGGCGGTCGTACTTATAGTGGGTGACGTGGGTCAGCGCGACGTGAATGGCCATGTAAGTCCGCCGAGGCTAGCAGGAACCAGCCCAGATAAGGAAGAAGTGTGAGGAAGAGGGCGGAAGGGTTGCTGGCGCGAGCAGGCTGTAGCGGCGGTCTGTGACCGCCGAGGAATGA
>CAJCIA010000156.1 GCA_903970275.1 Betaproteobacteria bacterium | reverse complement strand
AAGGCCATGGGCACGTGGACGCAGCCGTGCGACTCAGGATGATCCGGCACATTGCCGGCGTGGATGGCGAGCCCGCCCCACGTCAGCCGCTCCATGTAAGGCATGGCGGCTTCGTGATACTTGTTGGAGTGATGCGTGATGTTCTTCTGGAGAATCGTGAAGATGCCGCTTTGCGTCGGGTGATCCTGCACCCCGGAGCTGACCGTGGAGCGCCCGATTTCCACGCCATTGCGGTAGACCTGCAGGAGCTGCTTCGATAGATCGACGACGATCACCACAGGTCCGCTCGGCGCCAAATTGGGCTGCCATGTATAGTCGCCGGGATTAAGCTGCGCGGTTTGCGCGGGCTGTTGCGTGCCGGTTTCGATTGCACGATCCGTCGCGATGCCAAGAACCGACAGACCCACGAAAAGAAAGAGATACTTGCCTGTCATGCGCGGAACGTAACACAAAAGTTCAACCGTGCTTGGAGTCCTCGATCTCGGCGGAAACTTAACGGAACTTTGAGCCAAATGCGCAGGGGAATCCCGGCCACGCCTTCCGTAACGGCGGTCTGTGACCCCCGAAGCCAAAGCGCGGATTCTCGTACCGGCTGGCAGTCATAGGCCGCCGCTACAGACCGAGCTCGCTCAGTCCCGGGTGCTCATCCGGTCGCCGTCCTAGCGGCCAATGGAACTTGCGGTCGGCTTCCGCGATTGGCAGATCGTTGATGCTCGCGATGCGGCGGCGCATGAGACCTTGATCGTCAAACTCCCAGTTCTCGTTGCCGTAGCTGCGGAACCAATGGCCGCCGTCGTCGCGCCATTCGTAGGCGAAACGCACGGCAATGCGATTGTCCGTAAACGCCCACAGCTCCTTGATTAGCCGGTAGTCGAGCTCGCGAGCCCACTTGCGCTGGAGGAACGCGACGATCTCCGCGCGGCCGGTAAGAAACTCCGCGCGATTGCGCCAGACGCTGTCCTCTGTGTAGGCCAGCGAGACCTTCTCCGCGTCGCGTGAGTTCCAGGCGTCCTCCGCCAGACGTGCTTTCTGCGCAGCCGTCTCGGCGTTGAAAGGCGGGAGTGGAGGGCGCATGGCCAAGCGAAGAGGTTAGAAGGTAGAACTAGGGGACCAAGATAAGCAGTACCGTGATTCCCACGTTCTCCGTTCCTCAGATCCCTTCCGCCACCGCTTTGCGGAACTCGGGGAAAAACGGGTTGTGCTCCTTCTCCTGCTTGACGGTGGTGAGCGGGCCGTGGCCGGGCGCTAGGACGGTGTTGTCCTGGCCGCAGAGGATGTGGTCGCGGATGAGCTTGAGCGAGCCGTGATAATCCGACTTGATCCCGCCGACCGATCCAGCGAAAAGCGCGTCGCCCACGATGGAAAGCGGCGCGTCGAGGCCGTGGATGTGATAGGTCGTGCCCCCGGGGGAGTGACCGGAGGTGTCGCGCGATTCGATGTGCAGCCGGCCAAGCTTGAACGTGACGCCGGGCCGGAACGGCACGGCACCGCCCAGCTTTTCCGGTTCCGGCACGTGCACGCCGATGGAGCCCCCCACCTTCTCGATTAGCCGGTCGAGCTCCGCCACATGGTCGCCGTGCGTGTGGGTGAGATAAACGTCCTGCAGCTTGAGCCCGCGCTTCTTGATCTCATCGACCAGCGGCTGCGCGTCTCCGCCCGTATCGAACGCGGCGGCCAGCTTCGTCTCCTTGTCCCAGACGAGGTAGGCGTTCACCTTCATCTCGCCGTAGGACGTGGTGGCCATGAAGAAGCCGGGCTCGGGCGGGCGCACGGTGGGCGCGTATTTACCTTGCGCCAATTCCTGCAGCGAGCGGCCATCGAGCTCCAGCGCGGCGGCGAGCTTGTCCACCTCGTGCGGCGGCGCGTTCTGCACTTCCTTCAAGACGCTGAGTTCGTACGACGATTTTTCCAAGCGCTGCGCAAGTTCCGCGTCGTCGAGCCCCAGCCCGCGTTGCGCCTTGCCGATGATGTCGCTGACGTTGTCTTCGAGGGGAATGGACATGCCTTATGGTAGAGAGACGGAGGCGCGGCGTCAAAGCGTAGGAAACCGGCTGGTTTGACCAATTACCAGATTACTAAATTTGAATGAGGAGGGACCGATATGCTTTCTTTCTCATTTGGGGAATTTAGTAATTTAGAAATTTGGTCATCCCCTTAGGATCACATCATGATTTACGCCGCCATCACCGCCGCCCTTGCCGCGGGTGACCGCATTCGCCACGTCTTCGGGACGGAGCTGGCCGCCACGGAACACTCCGCGCACGACATCAAGCTGGTGGCCGACCAGGAATGCCAGAAGCTGATCTTCGACCTGCTGCTGCAGATGCATCCGGACTCCGCCTGCATCGGCGAGGAGGGCGACATCGGTAAACCGGGCGCGCCGGTGGAATGGATCGTCGACCCGATCGACGGCACGATGAATCTGGCCCACAGCATCCCGCATTTCTGCGTCTCCATCGCCGCGCGCGACGCGGCCACGCAGAAAATCCTGCTCGGCGTCATCTACGATCCGATGCGCAACGAGCTCTTCACCGCGGAGCGCGGCAGCGGCGCGTGGCTGAATGGCGCACCCATTCGCGTAAGCAAGCGCGACACGCTGGGCGACGCGGTGGTGGCGGTCGGTTTCGCCAAGTCGAAGGAATCGATCGACCATTGCATGAAGCTCTATCAGGTCTACGGCCACCAGGCGAAGAAGCTGCGCGCCATGGGCTCCGCCGCGCTGGATCTCGCCTACGTCGCCGCTGGGCGGCTCGACGCCTACATCGAGCAGGGCGTGAACCTGTGGGACATCGCTGCGGGCTGGGTGCTGGTGGAGGAAGCTGGCGGCGTGATGGAAACCGAGCAAAAGGTGCAGGGAAAATTCCGCGTTTGCGCGCACAGCGGCCGCATCGATTATCCACTGAAGTAGCTCAGTTCCGCCATGCCGAATGACGATAAGAAACGTAGTCCGATGCTCACGCGGCGGGAGCAGGCGATCATCGTGTTTCTCCTTGCGCTTCTTCTCGTCGGTGGCATCGTCCGTAAGTTAAGAACCGAGGGGCAAACAAGCGTCCAGGTGGAGACTTCCAAGCCCTGAGTTTTCCCACATGGCCAAGATCAATTTCGCGGAAGTCGTTGAGCAGATTTGCGAGAAGGACGTCCGTTTTTCCAACGACGCCTACCACTTCGTCCAGGAAGGCCTCAATCACACCCTCAAGTCGCTCAAGCGCGGCGGCCAGCATGCGCACCGGCACGTGAGCGGCCACGAGCTCCTGCAGGGCCTGCGCGAATTTGCGCTGAAGGAATACGGCCCGATGAGCAAGGCCGTACTGAACGAGTGGGGCGTAAGCACGACGGACGATTTCGGCCAGGTCGTGTTCAACCTGGTGAACTCCGGCGTGCTCGGAAAAAACGAAACCGACTCGCCCAACGACTTCAAGAACGTGTTCACGTTCGACGACGCCTTCGTGAAGCCGTTCGTGCCGAAGCTGGCCGAAACCGTGCGCAAAAGCGCGACGACCAAGACGAAGAAGCGCACCTCAAAGTCCAAGAAGGCAGGCTCGCTCGAGTAGCAGTGGCCCTCGCCGGACCTCTCCAGTCGTCCCTGGTCATGACCTGGACCGCCCGCGTCGCCGCGTTCTTCTGGCGCCGGGAATGGCAAGAGCGACGTTGATCCCGTATCCTCTACCATCCAACCTCTTAATCGGACATGACTCGCCTCCAAACGCCTGAACCGGCTATCGTCTCGCGCGAACTCGAAAACGGGCTTACCGTTCTTGTCCAACCGGACTTTACCGCGCCCGTCGTCTCGCTGCAGTTCTGGTGCGCGACGGGCAGCATCCACGAGGGCCGTTGGCTGGGCGCGGGGCTTTCGCACTTGCTGGAGCATCTGATGTTCAAGGGCACGCCGACCCGCGGCAACAGCGAGATGGCGCAGCAGCTTCACGATCTCGGCGGCCATCTCAACGCCTACACCTCGTTTGATCGCACAGTTTATCACGTCGATCTTCCCTCCGATCATGCGCTGGCCGCGCTCGACATCTTGAGCGACGCGATCTTTAACTCGACCATCCCCGCCGAGGAGTACGAGAAGGAGATGGAAGTCATCCGCCGCGAGTTCGCGATGGGGCGGGACAATCCGGATTCGGAAATTGGCCGCCTGATCTTCCGCACGGCCTTCGCGCGGCATCCCTACCGGCATCCGGTTATTGGTCATCTCGATCTTTTCAACCAGGTCACGCGCGAGGATGTGCTGCGCTATTATCACGAGCGCTACGCGCCGCAGAACCTTACGCTCATCGTCTGCGGGGCGGTCGATCCGGAGACGATCTTCCGCTATGCGGAGGAGCAGCTGGCAAAATATCCGCGTCGCCCCATGGATTCCGTCTACCTGCCGGACGAGCCGGAGCAGATGCAGCCGCGGATGACGCGTCGCGAATTCCCCACACAGTTGGCGCGACTGGCGCTGGCCTACCCGATCTTCGGCGTGGAGCATCCCGACACGCCGGCGCTCGACCTGTTGGCCACGCTGGCGGGCGGCGGCCGCAGCTCGCGGCTCAATCAAATTTGCGTGGAAAAGCTGGGGCTGGCCGAGCAGATGGAAGCCTTCGCCTATGCGCCGGCCGGTCACGGTCTCTGGGGCGTGGAAGCGCGTTGCGCACCGGAGAAAGAGGAAGCGCTGCTTGCCGAAATCCGCCGCCAAGTCGCGCTCTTTCGCGAGAAGGCGCCCGAAGCTGACGAACTGGAACGCGCCAAGCGCCAGAGTCAGCTGCATCACCTGCATAGCCAGAAAACAATGTCGGGCAAGGCCGGTTCGCTGGGGCGCGGCTGGCTGTATCAGCGCGATCCGCAGTTCAGCGCGCGTTATCACGAGCGCATCGAGCAGGTCACGGCGGAGGAGATTCTCGCCGCCGCGCAACGTTACCTTCTGCCTGATCGCGAGGTCCTGGTCGCGCTCGTTCCGCCCGCCACTTCGGCTAAAGAAGCGTCTGCTGCCCTTCCTGTCCCCGCACGGCCGGTTCCGGAACTGATTCCCTTTGCCACGCATGGTCGCGCGCTTTACCTGCCGCAGACCGCGCTGCCGCTTCTGTCCCTGCGCGCGATTCTGCCCGGTGGCTTGCTGACCGAGCCGGAAGGCCAGCCGGGGCTCTCGCGGCTTGCGGCCAATCTGCTCGTTAAGGGCACGCGCCGGCGCAATGCCGAGCGGCTCGCGCAGGATGTCGAGCAACTTGGCGGCTCACTTCATTCTGACGCCGGCAACAACAGCGCGGTCCTCCTGCTCGACCTGCTGAGCAGCGACCTGCAGGCCGGGCTCAACATCTTCACCGAGATGCTGACGGAAGCCGCACCGACCGAGGCCGAGCTGCAAATCGAGAAGCGCAAGCAGCTCTCGCTTCTGCAGGCGGAGCTCGATTATCCGATGGCCGCCGCGCGCGACCTCGTTCGCACCGCGCTTTATCCCGGTCATCCCTACGGCGGCAAGAATCTCGGCACGGCGGAGAGCATCGAGGCGATCACGCTCAAGGACATTGCCGCCTACCAGAACTCGCACCTGCTCACCCAGCGCCTGATTCTCGCGGTGACCGGTCCCAATGCGCCGGCCGACTGGCGGGACAAGGCGGAGCGTGCGTTCACGGCACTGCCGACTGGCGAGACGTCGCGCGACCAGGCGTCCGTGCCGGCGCTCACGGGTATCATTCGCCGCGAGAAGATTGTGCCGAAGGAGCAGGCCGTGATTCACGTCGCCTTCCCCACCGTCCCCCTCACCCATCCCGACCAGGTGCCGCTCTCGCTGCTGGACGAGGCGCTTTCCGACCTGGGCTCTCGCCTCTTCATCCGCATCCGCGAGGAACTCGGGCTGGCCTACTTCGTCGGCACGTCGCAGTTCCTTGGACTCGCCGCGAGCCATTTCTTCTTCTACGTCGGGACCGATCCCGCCAAGCGCGCGGAGATCGAACAGGTGCTGCTGCACGAGATCGCCCAGATCGCGGAGCACGGCATCACGAAGCAGGAGCTCGAACGCGCCCGCGCGAAGATGCAAAGCCAGGACAAGCTCGACCAGCAGAACCCCGGGCACATGAATTACGCCGCCGCCCTCGACGAGCTCTTCGGCCTCGGTTACGCGCACGGCGAAGCCCGGCGCGCCCATGTTGCCGCGCTGACGCTGGAAGAAGTGAACGCCGCCGCGGCGCGTTATCTTTCCAATCCGAATTACGTGATCGCGACGGTGTCGCCGAAGTAGCTATAGCAGCGGTCTATGACCGTCGCATTTCCGCCGCTCGTGGCGGCGCCAGACGTGGGCGCCGACTAACCGCGCGAAAGCTTTCATCCCTGCGCGTTGCGCCAAAGAATGCGACGGTCATGGACCGCCCCTACGGCAAAACTTCCTTACCTCAACCGCAGCAGCGGCGCCATGAGGTTCGCCGAGTAGCTGTCCGACTCCACGTAAAACATCGGGTCGCCCGGAAGATCGAGCACCGAGTCGGCGATGACGCGCAACTCCATCACCGGGGAGCCCTTCGCCGACAGGCGCACGGTGTACGTCGAAAGCGATTTGAACTTGGGTTTGAGGCTCTTGGGTGCAGCGGTGTAACGGTCGTCTGTCAGCAACCCGATGAACTCGCGAATCGCCTTGATGTTGTGAATCTCAAAGTTTTCCGCGCCGCCGAGATCGTTCGTGCCGGAGACATGCACGTCGTCGGCCGTCTTCATCAGCGCGATGTCCTTTTCCGAAATCGTGATGTCCTTCGCCTCAATCAGCAGCGGGCCGGCAAGAAGAAGGATCACGGCAGGCAGGACGGCTCTCATGCTCGAAAGGTTATTCCCAAACCCGCCGAGGACACAACGCTTCGTGGCGCCCGAAACCGTCGTTCGACATCCGCCGGGTCCGGGCTAGATTGCACCTATGGCAGAGCTTCAAAAAAATCCCGCCCCGGTCGGCAACGCCGAGATGGCACAACGGTTCGTCCAGTTCGTGATGATGCAGACGCAGAACATCTATTACCTGCTCGGCCGCATCCCCTCGCCCGACGGCCGCGCGGTGCCGCCCAATCTCGAAGCGGCCAAGCTCTTCATCGACCAGCTCGAGATGGTGCAGGAAAAAACGCGCAACAACCTTTCCGTCCAGGAAAGCCAGATCATTGAGGAAGCACTCAAGAACACGCGCCTCGCCTTCGTGGAAGCCAGCGGTGGCACGCCCGCCAGCATGATGCCCAGCGCGCCTCTGCCTGATTTTGCGGAGGGAGATTTTGCAGACGAGCCCCCGCCCGCCGCCGCGCCTAAAGCCGCTGCCGCCAGGCCGTCCGAAGCGCCTGCCGCGGAGCCTTCCGAGAACAAGAAGAAGTTCACCAAGAGCTACGGTTGAGCCCGGCAGCCGTTGACTCCGGGCAACGGACGAAACACGGAAACGCTTACGCTTCGAGTCCGTCGCCGGGAGGTCGATGGATACCGAAGGCCCAAAAGCGAACGGCTACTGGCTACTCGATCAGCCCGCGCAGGACTGAACCCATCACCGCGCCGGCTCCCACGCCGGCGGCTTCACCGCTGACGCCGCCGCCCAAGTACGGACTCAACGCATGGGCGAGGTTCGAGAGCGGCAGCGATTGCAGCCAGACGCGGCCCGGCCCGGTCAGCGCGGCGAGGAAAATGCCGTCGCCGCCGAAGAGCATGTTGCGGATACCGCGGATGCGCGTGATGCCGAAGTTGATACTCTCGTCGAACATGCCGACGTGGCCCGGATGCACGCGCAGCGTCTCGCCTGGGGCCAGCGTGTAGGGGACGACCTCGCCATCCAGCTCAATCCACGCGCGGCCAGCGCCGCTGACCTTCTGGAGCAGAAAGCCGTCCCCGCCGAAAATCCCGGCGCCGAGCGACTGCTGAAAGCCGACGCTCAACTCCACGCCTTCCGTCCCACAAACGAAGCCATGCCGATGAATCAGGTAATCGCCGCCGTGACCGAGGTCGACCGGGAGAATCTGCCCAGGCATCTTCGTGGCGAAGGCGACCATGCCGGGAGCGCCCTGCGCGGTGTACCGCGTCATGAAGAGCGAGCCGCCGCCCGCCACGCGCTTGAAAAGCCCGCCCAGTCCGCCGCCACCGACGCCGGTGCTGGTGCTGGTGTGCAGTTCGATCGACTGCGTCATCCATGAAAGCTCGCCGGAGACCGCGACGATACTTTCGCCGCTGGCAAGCTGCAGTTCCAGGACGGGCAGCGTGGTGCCGATGATGCGCTCGTTCATGACGGGATAGGTACATCATAAGCGACCTTCTCGCGAGCCTGTTTGTCCTGCACTCGTCGCAGGGCTGCGGATGGGAACGGAGCGGGATCTCAGTGGTAGCCGGCGCTCTCCGAGCGCCGGAGGCCGCAGCAGCGGCCGGAATGCAGTTTGTCGATCGAGGACGTTTATCGCTCTGGGTTACGCTTCGCTTTCCGTTCCGCTCGCTGCGCTCGCTTCGGCGCTCTCCGAGCGCCGGCTACCACTGAGGTCTTACGCGCGTGAGGAACGCGCGCGATACCTCGAACCGCCAGGAGCGCCACTACCCCGCCAGCGCCTGGCGCAACAACTCGTCCTGCGCCAGCACCATCTCGGCCGCGTCATCCGGCGAGCGGTCGTCGTAGCCGCAGAGGTGAAGCACCCCATGCAGGGCGTAGAGCAGCACCTCGTCATGCACGGCCATTTCCTGGACCAGCGCCGCATCCTGCGCGACAGCGGGGCAGACAAGAATCTCGCCGTAGGGAAACGTGATCACGTCGGTCTCGGTCGCATCGCCGAGGAAATCGGCGTGGACGTGCGCCATCGTTGCGCGGTCGACCAGCACCACCTCGATCGCCTCCACGCTTGCGGGCAGCGGGCGCGGCAGGAGGGTCAGCGCGCGGTCAAGCTGCGACCGAAGACGCCGGACCTGCACCGGG
The DNA here is from genome assembly GCA_903970275.1 of Betaproteobacteria bacterium. GTDB lineage: Bacteria > Verrucomicrobiota > Verrucomicrobiia > Methylacidiphilales > UBA1321 > JABDGH01. Next base: position 4,625 of record CAJCIA010000156.1, on the reverse strand, counting down.
ACCTCGCGCTGCCGGTTGGATATGCTTGCTCGCACTGGTCTTGTCCTTCTTCGCGTAGGCGATGCGGGAATGCATCATGTTTTTCACCGTCAAGGCCATGGCTTCCGCCGCGGCGCGCAGCTCGTTCAGCGTGAGGTGCGACTCGTCGAACTGGTGGTCGGCCACCTTGTGCTCGACGATCTCGTTCACCATGTCCTCGATCCGCTGCGGCGTCGGCTTCTCCAGCGAGCGCGAGGTGGCCTCGACCGAGTCGGCCAGCATGAGGAGCGCAACCTCCTTGCTTTGCGGGCGCGGGCCGGGATAGCGGAACGATTCCTCGGAGACCTCGGGCACGTCCTCCTCGCGCATGTTCATGATCTTGCCGCCGATCCGCGCGTCCTCCTGCTGCTGCAGCGCGCGCTGATGGAAGTAGGCCACGACCGAATCGCCATGGTGCTGCTGAATCGCCTCCATCACGCGGCGCTTGAGCCCGTACTTGAGCGCGAGGTCCACGCCTTCCTTCACGTGCGCGATGATGATCAACGCGCTCATGTTGGGCGACAAATTCTCGTGCGGATTCGCACCGGGCGGGATGTTCTCCGTGAAATACTCCGGCTTGATCATCTTGCCCACGTCGTGGAAGTAGGCCATGACGCGGCAGGCGGTGGGATCGAGCCCGATGGCCTTCGCCCCCGCCTCCGCCAGGTTGGCGACGAGCAGGCTGTGATGATAGGTGCCGGGCGCCTCCATCGTCATCTGCTGGAGCAGCGGATGATTCAGGTCCGCCAGTTCCAGCCAGGAGATGGTGGTAGTGATCTGGAAGGCGCGCTCCACCAGAGGCAGGATCGCGCTCACGATCAGTGCCGTGCCGAAGCCGACGCCAATGCCATAGACCGCTTGCCAGCCGAGGACCATCCAGTTCTTGCCCGCGACCAGGCCGAGCGCCACCGCGCAGAGAAGGTTGAGCGCGCCGACCGCAAACCCGGCACGGATAAGGTCCGACCGGTTGCGCACGTTGCGCGTGAAGTACACCGCGGTGAATCCGGAAAGCAGGCTGACGAGCAGAAAGGTAAAATTCCGGTCGATCATCGGCGCCGGGCCGGGAAAGGTGAATGACGGGATGAGGATCGAGGCCAGGATGCTGACCTGCAACACGCAGAAGAGACCCGCGCGCGTGCCGAGCAGCAGGGTGATCAGAAACGGCGCGAAGGTGTAGGGACAGAGGAAATACATCTGCGACATCGCCGACTCGCTCTGCGGCGGCGCATCGACGAAGATTCCCTTGATCACCGCGAGATTGAACCAGCTCGCGCCCAGGACCAGCAGCAGCTTGGAGTTCGAGCGCCAGATTTCCGGACAATCGAGCTCAAGCAGCATGAGCGCGCTGACGAAGACGATGATGGCGAGCGTGAGATGCTCGCGAATCTGCGGCGGATGACCCCACGCCACGCCAAGGATGAGCAGGCCAAGAAACGCCAGCGGGATCAGCCAGCGGGCCACCCCGCTGCATTCCAGCCGGCCCTGCAACGTGTCGCGCGGCGTCTTCAGCCGCGTCTTGTCGCAGGCGCGGCCCTTGCGGACCAGGCGCCGTCTCTCAAACCAGTCGTTGATGCTCATGTTCCCTCAGCGCGCGGCTCACAGCGTCATGCTGGTTACCTTCTCCCCCCGGTGCGACTTGTAGGCGCGGATGATTTTCTGCACGAGCTCGTGGCGGATGACGTCGACCTCGTCGAAGCGGGTGAAGCCGATGCCTTCGGTGCCATGCAGGGCCTGAATCGCCTCGGTCAGGCCCGACTTGCGGTGATGCGGCAGATCGACCTGCGAGGGATCGCCCGTGACCACGCACTTGGAGTCCTGCCCAAGCCGGGTCAGGAACATGAACATCTGCTCAGTCGTCGTGTTCTGGCCCTCGTCCAAAATAATGAAGCTGCGGCTGAGCGTGCGGCCGCGCATGTAGGCCAGCGGCGCGATCTCGATGATGCCCTTGTCCATGTAGCGCTGGATTTCCTCGTTCTCCAGCATGTCGTTGAGCGCGTCGTAGAGCGGGCGCAGGTAGGGGAAAATCTTCTCCTGCAAGTCGCCAGGCAGGAAGCCCAGCGCCTCACCGGCCTCGACCGCGGGGCGCGTGAGCACGATGCGTGTGACTTCCTCGTTCTTCAAGGCGGCCACCGCCATGGCCATGGCGAGGAAGGTCTTGCCCGTGCCAGCCGGCCCGACGCCAAAAATCAGGTCGTTCTTCTTGATCGATTCGACGTAGTTCTTTTGCTGAAGGCTCTTCGGGACGATAGCCGGCTTCTTGGCCGAGATCTGGATGCGGGCGGTCTGCAGGTCAGGCAGCTTGACCGCGCCGCCCTGCATCACCGAATCCATGGCGAAATTGAATTCCGGCTTGCGGATGTGCAGGCCCTTTTCGCGTGCGAGGTGCAGTTGCTGGAAGACATCCCGCGCCTTGCCCACCGCTTCCGGTAGCCCGTCGATCTTGATCCACCCGTCGCGCGTGGTGACCTTGACGTGGAAGCGCTCCTCCAGCCGCCGCAGGTTCTGCGGATCGCTGACGTAGAGGGCCTGCGCGGCCCGCGCATTCTCGAAGTTAAGCGTCTCGCTGCTCAGGCCGGCGCCGTCTTCCGGGGGTGGGGCGGCGTTACCAGTGGGGGGCATGGTGGTCATGAAAATAGGTCCTGGTTATCAAATACTCGACTCGTTGGAGTCCGTCATCGGCGCAAGGTCTGTGACAAAGGGCTTCACGCGCCAGTCGGTGCGATGCACCTCGGCTTTGTCGCCGAGTGAGTTCTCTCCGCGCACGTAGTACTTCTGGCGCTTGCGTCCGTCGTGCTCGAACTTCTTGTTAAAGACAGTGCGCTTCTTTCGATAATCCTCGTAGGCGTGGTAGAGCTCCGGGTTCTCCTGCAGGGAGCGAATTTCGGGCTCGAAGGCGTCGAGCGCGTCCATCGGCCATGGCACGATCTGGGCGATGGGCTCATTGCGCTCAAAGCGCACGCGCAGGTTCTTGGTCGTCATCTTCCAATTTACCGTGAAGGGATAAGGCAGCCAGTCCGTCTCAATCACGCCTTCCAGCGGCGCGATGCCGTGCTTGGGGCGATTGGCCGGGCCCTTGGTGATGATGCTGATCGGGCGCTCCGTCCAGAACATGTATTCCACATGAAACGTGACCACGCCGGAGCCGAAATGAGACGAGGGCAGGAAGTACTTTTCGTTCTCCGTCAGCTCCTCGGTCGGCCAGATCTTGAGACCGCTGGCCGGCTCGGTTCCATCCCATTCCATTTCGCACGGCACATCGTTGAGCAGGTACCAGCCCAGGCTGTTGGCCATAACCAGCGGCAGGCAGTGGTAGGCGAAAGCTCCCGGCGTCTGGTCCATCCATTCCCGCGTTCGAGGCGCGGGCACCAGCTTCTGCACGTTATAATCGAACGTCTTGTAGGCGATCAGTTTCATCCATCACCAGACCGACAAGTGAACTTGCACAGTATTAATGTTGGCTGAACGCGGATGAGACGCAATGGTTATTCAATTAAGATGGGTTCCGAGTCGCCTTCGGCCTTTGCCATGAAGCAGTTGCGGTACGGCTGTTGCTGCTAAAGGTGTGATGATGAAGATAGTGTTGCGAGCCTTGCGCTCGGTTTCGGGTTTTCGCCGCTCTCTGCGGCCTGCGAGTTTCACGGGGGTTGCCCTGATGTTCCTTGGCGCCTGGACGGCTGTTCCATCCTCTATGCGAGGCAATCCCACCGGAGGCGACACCACGGCGATGGAGACCACGCGCCAAATCGCCTTAGCCCTCGCTCATTATGCGGATGATCATGGCGGGAAGTATCCCGCTGGCTCCAGTTCGACGGATGTTTTCCAGAAGCTGCTGGACGGCAATTACGTCACTAATCCGGCTACTTTTTACCTGCTCATGCCGGGTAAGACCCAACCGACATCGACGCATCTGCTGGCACAAAATGTTTGCTACGACGTTACGGTCGGGGTGGATGGTAATTCGCCGGACACGCTGCCCGTGGTCTTCGTTACCGGCTTCCGCCTGGAGTACCAGCCCAACGGTCAGGCGGTGTCGCTTACCCGCCCCTTCCCCATTTATGGCTATTCCGCGGAGAGCTCGATGAAGTGGCTCACCGGCGGCGACCTTGCCCCGGTTTTCGGACTGGCCGTCGCGGACAAAAGCGGCGAAGCCCAGTTCCGGCCCGGAACGCTGGGTGCGGATGGATTCGGTAGTGTCCCGAACGTCATTCCAGGCGATTTCGATGCCCACGGGACCACTTACCGGCAGCTCACGCCGGGCGGTCCCTTGTAGTAGCTCAAACTTACGCCAAGTGGCTTTTGAATCACCTGAGGCAGCCTGAGCCATGAGCTCGTAAGCGCCTGCCCGTAGTGGTGGGAAGTAGCTGAACCCACTACATGTTGGGTGGTCGCAAGTCGGACATTCTACACATTGTACTGTAAGAATTGCCGAATATCTTTTGCCCAAAACGACGTTTATTTCTTGGCAGGCGGCGCGGGAATTCTTATCAGTAGTCATGCCGCCGGAAAACACGAACCCTGTCGCGAAAACCGAGCCCTCCGAGTTCGAATTCGACGCTCCCCGGCCGGACAATCCGCGCATGCGGAAGCGTATCCGAAAAATATCCTTC
>CAJCIA010000155.1 GCA_903970275.1 Betaproteobacteria bacterium | reverse complement strand
CGTCATAGACGCGCATCTTGGAGGTGAGGTTGGAGTTCTCGTGCTCCTTGAGGCGGGTCATGACGCAGAATTTGGCCAGCATTTCGAGCGTTTCCGGTGCGCAGGGCGCATTGCCGAGTTCGCTCGTCTGCAGGAGCTTTTTGTAGATCGCCGTTTCTTCGGTGACCCGCAGGCAATACGGGACAGTCACCACGCAGATGCGGTCGAGGAACGCCTCGTTGTTCTTGTTGGCCTTGAACACCTGCCACTCGGCTTCGTTGGAGTGGGCGAGGATGGTGCCGTTGAACGGAATGGGCCCGAGCGTCTCGGTACCGATGTAATTGCCTTCCTGCGTTGCCGTCAGCAGCGGATGCAGTACCTTGATCGGCGCCTTGAACATCTCGACGAATTCGAGAAGCCCCTGATTGGCGTGGCAAAGGCCGCCCGAGAAGGAATAGGCGTCCGGATCGTTCTGGCTGAAATGCTCCAGCTTGCGGATGTCGACCTTGCCGACCAGCGAGGAAATGTCCTGGTTGTTCTCGTCGCCCGGCTCGGTCTTGGCGATGGCGAGCTGGCGGAGCTTCGAGGGGTAGATGCGGGCGACTTCGAATTTCGAGATGTCGCCGCCGAATTGATCGAGCCGTTTGACGGCCCAGGGGCTCATGACGAGGTTCAGGCGGTGCTTTTCGATCCCGTAGCGTTCGGACAGCAGGGCTGCCAGTTCAGCGGACCGGAAAAGGCCCAGGGGTGATTCGAAAACCGGACTGATCTCTTCACCCGCCTTGAGCACGTAGATCGGGTGCTTTTCCATCAAATCCTTGAGACGCTCGGCAAGGGAGGACTTGCCGCCGCCCACCGGTCCCAGGAGGTAAAGAATCTGCCGCTTTTCCTCGAGGCCCTGTCCTGCATGTTTGAAGTAGCCCACGATCCGCTCGATCGTGTCTTCCATGCCGTAGAAGCCTTCGAAGGCCCGGTAGCGCTTGATCGTCCGGTTGAAAAACATCCGGCTGAGCCGGGCGTCCTGGGCGGTGTCGATCAGTTCGGGTTCGCCGATCGCGTTGACCATGCGCTCGGCGGGGCTCGCATAGAGCATTTTGTCGTCGCGCGCCGCCAGGAGCCAATCTCTAAGGCTCATCACCTCAAATCGCTCCCTGGCATAGTCCCGGGAGAACATGTCGAAGACGTCAAGCGTGCTCATCGCTTCCACTCCTTGGCTATCACGCACGCCCTCCACGACTAGAAATCGTAGTCTCTCGCGAGCATGACAAGATGCGAACTACCGAAGCGTTCCCAAATACTGCCACTGCCGACTGAAGCAATCGTTAACCAAACTAGCGAGTTCCCCTTACAACCATAAATTCCTCGGTCAGCGTGTCACACATAGGTACGCAAGCGCGAATCTCGCGCCATTGTCCTTCCTGATTCTCCCAATATTTTTTCGACACTTTTGAAGGCCGTGCGCCATGTTACGCGAAACAGACCGCCAGCTCTTTCAGCAACAACAAGTGTAAACCCGTTTGAACAAAAGCCAAATAGGAAGGCGCCGTTTCTTCTGTGACAGACACAATCCCGCCCTGATTTCGCTGCGCAACCGCGCCTTTTGCGCAACCCCTCCCTGCTTTCGAGCCCGTCGTGACGGGCATTTGGTGAAATAGCCGCACGCATCACACACGAATTTGTGCGAATCGCCATGATGATTCGCAGTCACGGAAGGATATTCGCGGCGCGCTGCACGAAGGGCTTGCGAAGACGCGGATGCTTCCGTCAAGCTAGGTAAATGGAAGAGCTCGTACTGGCGGTGAGACCCGCACGACACGAGGACGCGCAAGCTGTCGCACGTGTCTACATTGATGCGTGGCACGACACGTATCCCGCGATTTTGCCTTCCGAATTGTTGCGCGCCATGACGCCTAAAGGACAGACGGCGCGCTGGCGTGCGGCGATCGCCGCCGGCGGCCGCGAACGGGTGCTGGTCGCGGAGTGTCCGCAGCAGGGCGTCGTCGGTATGACCAGCTTCGGCCCGGCGCAAGACAGAGCGGTCGGCTATGACGGGGAAGTCTACACTTTGTATGTGGCGCCGGACTTCTTCGGGCACGGCATCGGCACCCACCTGTTGCGCGCGGCGTTCGGCGCGCTGCGCGTTTCCGGCTTCACGTCCTGTCTGATATGGGCGCATGCCCGCAATCCGGCCCGCTATTTCTATGAGACGATGGGCGGCCGCCTCGTCGCCGAGCGCTCGCGGCGCATGGTGGGCGCGGCCGTTCCGGAAGCGGCGTTCGGATGGAAGAAGCTGTCGCTCGCCGAGCGAAAGGCGGCGTCCGGCGGGACGATTACGCGGCCCTAAAGGCTTCGCGGCCGGATGAAATCCGTCAGAACGCCGGCACCCGACGCGATTTCGCTCCAGGTCTCCGCATCGAAATCGAGAACCGCCAGGGCGGAAGTGGGGAATTTCTCGTTCAGCGTGTCGAGCCGTTTGCGCTCGTCGTCCATGCGGGGTTTGCGGGCCAGCGCACGGGCACATTCTTCCAGTCCTGGATTGTGCCCGATCACCAGCACGACATTCGCGGCCTTGGGCTGCGCGCGCGCCATATTGGCAATGATCTTCCACGGCGCCAGGTAAAGCTCGTCGGAGAACGTCACCTCCGGCTTTCCATCCAGCTCGGGCGCCACATGCTCCCAGGTCTCAAGCGTGCGCTTGGCGGTCGAGCACAGAACCCGGTCGGGGAGGTAGCGCTTGTGCTGCATGGCGATGCCCATGCGCGGGGCATCGAGCTTCCCGCGCTCGTTCAGCGGACGGCCGTGGTCGCCCGATTTCGTCGTGCCCGGGATAGCCTTGGCGTGACGCAGGAGAAGCAGCCTTTTCACCGGGCGCTCCCGAGGGACCGGAAAGCCGTATGCTGCGTGCGGATTGTGGCATTCCGGAGAAGGCGGTCAGTTTGAAGTGCCCCGCCCATGACGCGCCGTCTTATGCCGTTTGGTAGCGGGCGCGCGCGCCGCGCTCGAGCGCCGATGCCGCCAGGCGGTCGATGCCGAGGCTCCGGCGGAGCAGGTCGAGGACGCGGATCTCCTCAAGCGCCACGCGGGAGTCCGTGAGCGCCACTTCCAGCGCCAGCCAGTAGGCGGTTTCGCGCAAGTGATCCGGC
>CAJCIA010000154.1 GCA_903970275.1 Betaproteobacteria bacterium | reverse complement strand
CCAATATCGGCGCAACGCGCCGCCACCTTGTGCTCAGGCCCGCGAACTCTCGCGCGCGAATCTCCCGCTCCGCGCCGCAGGCGCGGCAGATGCGACGGTCACAGACCGCCGCTACAGCCAATAAACTCAGCGCCCCTTCCCCCCTCTAAACCGCACCATCCAGCACGCGCCGATGATCAGCGACCAGGCGCAGGCTTGCGACCACAGCAGAATGATCACGATGGTGCCGAGCGCCTGGTAAACCAGGTTCGCGCCCAGAAATTTCGGCAGCACATCCGCGAACACCAGCGTGCAGCCGATCAACCCGACTGCGGCCATCAACGCCCCGTCGCGCACGGCGCGGAGCCGCGGACGCCGGCTCGGCACCAGATAGTAAGTGGCGAAGACGGCGGCAAAGAGCGACACGATCATCCCAAGATCGCTCGCCACCCGCCACGGGCCGGTGAGGAACGCCGCGTTGTGATGCACGATGATGAGGAGCACCGAGGAGACCATCAGGATGAGCAGCAGAAACGTCCACACCGCGAGCAGCGCCACCGTCTTGCTGAAGACGCGCCAGTTCCATTCAAAGACGCGCCGCGTGTCATCGAAGATGAACAGCAGCGTGCGCACGATCTGGTTCATCAAATTGAACGACGTGTAAACCGCGAAGAGGAGCCCGAAGCCGCGCGCCCAGCCGTGGCCGAACGCCTGCAGCGCCGTGATGATGTGCTTGAGCAGCACGTTGTCGGGCGCAAGCGGCAGCACACTCTCCAGCGTGTGCTGGTAGGTCCACGCATTGAGCGTTCCCACCAGCTCGCTCGTGAGTGCGAACGCCAAAACCATGAACGGCACGACCGAGAGAACAAAGCTGTACGCCAGCGCCGAGGCATAAGTGCCCAGCATGTCCACCCGCTTGGACAGATGTGCGCCGAGAAGCAGCTTCCACATGATCGCGCCGAACCTGCATGCGTGCCGCACCATTGGCAAGATTCGCGCGCCCCGGCATGCTGCCGAATCGTGACCGCCGCCCTCCGCCCGCTCCTCTCGCCTCCGAGCCGTGTCGCGCTCGGGCTCGTGCTGCTCACGCTCCTGGCCTACTGCGACAACTTCTCCGGTGTCTACCTTTTCGACGACGCCAGCGTCATTCCCGAGAACGCGACCATCCGGCATTTTTCCACCGCGCTTTTTCCCCCGACCAACGGCACGCCCGTCAGCGGCCGACCGCTGGTGAACCTGACCTTCGCGCTCGACTACGCCTCCGCCGGCGCGGCCGTCGGGGTTTATCACGTCACCAACCTGCTCATCCACCTTCTCGCCGCGCTGGCGCTCTTCAGCTTGGTCCGGCGCACGCTGGAACTGCCCGCCACCGCTCTGCGCTATCGCGCCGCGGCAACTGAGATCGCGGGAACAGTCGCGCTGCTCTGGGCCGTCCATCCACTCCAGACCGAGTCGGTCAGCTACCTCGCGCAGCGGGCCGAATCGCTCATGGGCCTCTTCTACCTGCTCACTCTCGACGGCCTCGTGCGTGCGCTCTCCACCGGCAACCGCCTCTGGCTCGCCGCCTCCACGCTGGCCTGCCTCGCCGGCATGGCGAGCAAGGAAGTGATGATCTCCGCGCCGCTGCTCGCGCTCCTTTTCGACCGCACCTTCGTCGCGGGAAGCTTTGCCGCCGCGCTGCGGCAACGCACCGCCTACTACGCCGCGCTGGCCGCCACCTGGCTGTTGCTCGCCGCCGAAATGATTCACGTCGGCAATCGCGGCAACGCCGTCGGCCCCGGGCTCAAGATCGACTCCTGGCATTACGCCCTCACGCAGTGCCACGCCATCCTGCTCTATCTCGGCCTCGCGCTGTGGCCGCATCCGCTCACCTTCGACTACGGCACCACCACCTTCACGACATGGCGCGACGTCCTGCCGGGGGCCCTGCTGCTCGCCGCGCTCGGCCTCGCCACGCTCTATTATATAAGGCGGCGCTCCGCTTTCGGCTTCGTTGGCGCGTGGTTCTTCGCCATTCTCGCGCCCAGCTCCAGCGTTGTGCCGCTGGCGAAGCAGACCCTGGCGGAGCATCGCATGTACCTTCCGCTCGCGGCTGTCGTCCTGCTGGTCGTGCTCGGCCTCGACGCCGCCGGTTTGCGCGCGCGCCGGACCGCCCTCCTGGCCGCGCCGCTGCTCGTCCTCACGCTTCTGCGCAACGCCGACTACGTCAACGGCGTCACTATCTGGGAGCAATCCGTGGCCCGTTACCCGGACAATCCGCGCGCCCACATCAACCTCGGCACCGCCTACGTCAACGCCGGCCAGCTCCCGCGCGCGGTCGATCAATTCCAGGCCGCCATCCGCCTCGACCCCACCATCCCGGAGGCACGCAACAATCTTGGCGTGGCGGAAAACCAACTGGGCCAGACCGCCGCGGCCGCCGCCGCCTTCCGCGAAGCGCTGCGCCTTTCACCGGGCTGGGACAAGCCGCAACGCAACCTCGACGATCTTCGCCACGCCCACCCCGAGCTGCCATGAAGCGCCTCTTCATCACCGGGACCGACACGGACGTGGGCAAGACCTGGTTCACCTGCTGGCTCGTGCGCCAATGGCGCGCCCGCGGCCACGACGCCGTCGGCCTCAAGCCCATCGCCGCCGGTGGGCGCGAGGACGCCGAGTTGCTGCAGGCCGCGTCCGGACGCACGCTCACGCTCGACCTCATCAACCCGGTGCACCTGCGCGAACCGGCCGCTCCGCTCGTGGCCGCGCGTAAGGAAAACCGGGTCATCGATTTTGTCGCGCTCAACGCCGCCGTGCTCCGCGTTGCCGCGCATCATTCCCACATCGCGGTGGAGGGCGTGGGCGGATGGCGCGTGCCGCTCGGCCCGCACTACGACGTGCGGCATTGGGCGCGCGACCTCGGCCTGCCCGTGGTGGTCGTCGCGCGGGCCGGACTCGGCACGCTCAATCACACCCTGCTCACCTGCGACAGCATCCGCTCCATCGGCCTGCCCTGCGCCGGCGTCGTGCTCAATCCGGGCGCCGAGCCCGGACCGCTAACGCTGGCGCGCCGCACCAATGCTGCCGTACTGCAGGATCTCCTTGGTTTTCCGGTTTTTGAGATCGATCGCGCGGCCGAGACCGCGGGCGAGATCCCGGCCTGGCTCGGGGGCGAATAGATCGAGATTCGGATCGATGTCGTCGTTGATCCGCGCCTCCAGCCCCGCCTCCATCTTCTCCGCCGCCGTCCCCGCGATCATCGCGGCGTTGTCGGTGCAGAAGGCCGGCGCGGCCAGGAGCAGCTCCAGCCCCGCGGCCGCGCACGCGCGGCCCAGCTCGTCGCGCAACGTCCGGTTACAAAGCACGCCGCCGGACGCGACCACGCGATGCACCCGCGCGGTCAGCGCCGCCTGCACCGTCTTGCGCACCAGCACGTCGATCACCGCCTTTTGGAACGACGCGCAAAGGTCGTAACCCCAGACCGGGTCCGCCTGCACGTGCGGCGTCTTCTCATAGAAAAGCCGCACCGCGGTTTTCAATCCGCTAAAGCTGAAATTCAGGTTGTCGCGCTCGGGAAAACTGCGGGGCAGGCCGTAGGCCTCCGGGTTGCCCATCTTCGCCAGCTTCTCGATTTCCGGCCCGCCGGGATAGGGCAGCCCAATCAGCTTGGCCACCTTGTCGAACGCCTCGCCCGCCGCGTCGTCCACCGTCGAGCCCAGCTTCACGTAGCGGTTCCACGCCAGCGCCTGCACCAGCAGCGTATGCCCGCCGCTCGCGATCAGGCCCACAAAGGGAAACTCCACCGGCCGCTTTTCCGAGAGGAACGGCGAGTACATATGCCCCTCCAGGTGATTCACGCCCATGATCGGCTTGCCCAACGCTACCGCCATCGCGCGCGCATACGAGACACCGACGAGCAGCGACGACGCCAGCCCCGGGCCCGACGTGACGGCAATCCCGTCCAGCGCCGCCAGCTCCAGCCGCGCCTCGCGCATTACGCGCGGCACCAGCAGCGGGAGATTGCGCAGATGCTCGCGCGTGGCCATCTCCGGCACAACCCCGCCGTAAGGCCGGTGCAGCGGCACCTGCGAGCTGATCGCCTCCGCCAGCACATCGGTCGAGCGCGGGTTGCTCTCCACCACCGCCACGCCCGTCTCGTCGCACGACGTCTCGATGCCCAAAATGCGCATGAGCCACTGTACCGCCTCGGTGCCCCGCCGTCGACCATGCGCCCAACGGCCCGTTGTCGCGGCAAGCGAGAGCGTTTCTGAAAAAGCTTGAGCCGTTTCGCAGGCACGCATCTTCAGCGTTCCCGGTAGCCGTCGACCTCCGGGCGACGGAGTCATCGCAAAGCGATCTCCTCAAGCAGCCAGCATCGACCAACGCCAGACCCCACGCCAGCGCCCAGAATGCAGTCGGTAGCCGTCGACCTCCGGGCGACGGAGCCATCACAAAGCAATCTCCTCAAGCAGCCCGCATCGGCTCGATGCCAGACCCGCGCCAGCGCCCAGAATGCAGCCGGTAGCCGTCAACCTCCGGGCGACGGAGCCATCGCAAAGCGATCTCCTCAAGCAGCCCGCATCGGCTCGATGCCAGACCGCACGCCAGCGCCCGAAATGCAGCCGGTAGCCGTCGACCTCCGGGCGACGGAGTCATCGCGCAGCAATCTCCTCAGGCAGCCGGCATCGCGCGGGTCGTCACCGGCCGCCACAACGGGTTTACTTCCCGCCTTTGGCTTTCTTCCTCACTGCCTCCACCGTCCGCAGCGCCACCACCGCGCGCGTGAGCTGGCGGTCATCGGCCTTGTCAGCCTCCGCCTTTTCCTCCGGCGTCAGCGCGCGTTTGGCTTCCGCCAGGATGATCCGCCGCTCCTCCGCGTTGGTGATCGGCACGACAATCGCCGGCGTGATCCCGATCTCCTGAATGCTGCGGTTGGCCGGCGTATAATATTTCGCCGTCGTGATGCGCACCCCGATTCCGCCGCCGAGCGCCTGCACCGTCTGCACCACGCCCTTGCCGAACGTCTGCTCGCCCACCAGCACCGCCGGCGTCAGGTCCTGCAGCGCACCCGAAAGGATCTCCGCCGCACTGGCCGTATAGCCGTTGATCAACAGCGCCACGGGATAGGAGCCGCGTTGCCGATCGCCCTTGGCGCGGAACACCTGGTCCTGCTTCGCATCGCGCCCGCGCAGCGTCACGACCACGGAGTTAGGCGGCACAAACTCGCCCGCCACCTGCACGGCCGCATCCACCAGCCCGCCGGGATTATTCCGCAGATCGATCACCAGCGCATCGATCCCCTGCGCCTCCAAACTGTCCAGCGCGTCGTCGAATTCCTGCCCGGTGTTCGAGCCGAATTCCTCGATGCGCACATAGCCGACCTTGTCGCGGTCCGCCACGGTTTCCGGCAGGAGATGCGGATCCTTCACCGAATGCAGCGTGATGATCTCCCGCGTCAGTGGCACCTCGAAGACCCGGCCATCCATCGCGCCGGGCGACGTCGGACGCAGGATGGTGAGGTTGGCCACGTCGCCGATCTTGCCCTTGAGCAAATTTCCCACCGCGTCGAGCGACAGGTGCTCCGTGCTCTGGCCGTCGATGCGCAGGATGCGGTCGCCCGGCAGCAGCCCCGCGCGCCCGGCCGGCGAGCCTTCCATGGGCGAGACGATCACCGTCGTGCCATCCTTCACGCCCACCACGATGCCGAGCCCGCTGAACGGGCCGCCCTGCGTCTCGCGCTGCAGCTCGGCGAAATCCTCCTCGTCGAGGAACTGGCTGTGCGGGTCGAGCGACGCCAGCATCCCGCGCAGCGCCGCGTAGGTCAGCTCCTTGTAGCCGACGCGGTCTGGGTCCACATAGTCCTGCCGCACGAGTTGCAGCACCCGCGCGAAGAGCAGCATGTACTGGAAGCTCGGGTCCGGCGGCGGCACCGCGGGCGCCGGATCGGCCGACAGGTTCGCCCCGCGCCACCCGGCCAGCCCGCCCAGCAGAAATGCCAGGCCCACAAGAATGACAAGCCGCAGCCGGGCCATGATGCGGCGAGAGCCTGCCGCAACTCGACGGCGGTGACGAGCGCAAAGGACAGGTTCAGGCTGCCCGGCCCGCTCAACCGCGATTGCCCCTATCCCACCGTGGCGCGGAGAAAATCCTCTTCTCCTACTCCACCATCACGGCGAAGCGGACGCTCCCGCAAGGTCGGGCGGCCCCAAAAACGGCCGCATTAACCGGACGCGTACCGCATAGCCGGCGGGATTGCAGTGCAGCCCGTCCGGCCCAAACAGCGCTGCATCCGGCTTTCCGTCCGGCCGCAAGAACGAGTCGTAGAGATCGACGAAGCCGAGCTTTTTCCCGCCGGCCAGGTAGGCCTTCAGCATGGCGTTGTAGCGCAGCCGCGGAGCGGTCTCGGACGCCCGTGCGGGGCTTGAGGTCAGGCCGTCGAACACGATCGGCACATCGGGCATCGCCGCCCGCACCTGCTCCACGAACGCCTTCACATCGGCGAGCAACGCTTCCGGCGTTCGACCCGCGTGAATGTCGTTCCCGCCCTCGTTCACCACGATCAGCCGCGGCCGGTAGGGCAGCACCACGCGGTCCGTATAATAAAGCAGGTCGGACATCTTCGACCCGCCAAACCCGCGCCGAACGATCCGGTAGCCGGGCAAATCCTGCGGCAACGCCTTCCAGCGGGTGAACTGCGAATCACCGACAAACAAGATCGCCCCCGGCGCCGGCGGGTTCGTCCGATCCGCCGCCTCGAACGCCTGGATATCCTTTTCAAACGGGTGCGACGCCGCCAGCGCCGAGCCGCTCAGCCCGCTGAGCCACGCCACCATAGCCGCCAGAAAAACCGCCGCTCCAGAGATTCGCATGCCGAGTCAAACCCTCGAAAAGTCCATTCGTTCCGGGCGAAAGCTGATTAACCCCTGATCCCTCCTACATTCCCATTGACCCATCCGCATACGTCGATATGTTCAAATGCCCCTCCCACGTTCCTGCGCTGACATTCCGGTGCTTCTGCGTCATCCTCCCTCCCTCATCCATGAGCGACCTCCATCCCCTTGAAGCCCTTCTGCGGAAGCGCATCGTCATCATCGACGGCGCGATGGGCACGACCCTGCAGCAGTACAAGCTCGAGGAGGAGGATTTCCGCGGCGAACGCTTCAAGGATCACCACAAGCTGCTCAAGGGCAACGGCGACCTGCTCGTGCTCACGCAGCCCGAGATCATCGCAGGCATCCACCGCCAGTTCCTCGAGGCGGGTGCGGACATCATCGAGACCGACACCTTCAACGCGCAGACCATCTCGCAGGCCGACTACGACCTCGAGCACATCGTCACCGAGCTGAACGTCGAGGCCGCCCGGCTCGCCGCCCGCGTGCGCGACGAATTCATGGCGGCGAATCCCGGCCGCCAGTGCTTTGTCGCCGGCTCCATGGGACCGACCAACCGCTCCGCCTCCATCTCGCGCGACGCGAACGATCCCGGCGCGCGCGGCGTGACCTACATCGAGCTGGTCGACGCCTATCGCCAGCAGGCGCTCGGCCTGCTCGAAGGCGGCGCCGACGTCCTGCTCGTCGAAACCATCTTCGACACGCTCAACGCCAAGGCCGCGCTCTTCGCCATTGACGAGGCATTTCAGCAACTCGGCCGCCGCGTGCCGCTGATGATCTCCGTCACCATCTTCGATTCCGGCCGCACGCTCAACGCGCAGACGTTGGAGGCGTTTTGGATTTCCGTGGCCCACGCCAAGCCGCTCAGCGTCGGCATCAACTGCGCACTCGGCCCGGACCAGATGCGGCCCTACATCGAGGAATTCTCGCGCCTGGCCACCTGCTACTTCAGCTGCTACCCCAACGCCGGCCTGCCCGATCCGCTCTCACCCACCGGCTTCCCGCTGCTGCCGGAGGACATGGGACCCCTCATGCTCGACTTCGCCCGGCAGGGCTGGTTGAACATCGCGGGCGGCTGCTGCGGCAACACGCCCGCACACATCAAGTGCATCGCGGAGGCGTTGCAGGGAGTGGCGCCCCGCGCGCTGCCCACGCCCGCGCCGCGCTCGCAGTACGCCGGGCTCGAGCCGTTTTCGCTTCGCCCGGAAATCCCCTTCACCCTCATCGGCGAGCGCACCAACGTCACCGGCTCGCCGAAGTTCGCCAAGCTCATCCTCGACGCCAAATTCGACGAGGCGCTGGCCGTCGCACGCCAGCAGGTCGAGGGCGGCGCCGCCATCATCGACGTCAACATGGACGAGGGCATGCTCGACGGCGAGAAGTCGATGACGCGCTTTCTCAACCTCATCGCCGCCGAGCTGGAAATCGCCCGCGCGCCCATCATGGTCGACAGCTCGAAGTGGAGCGTGATCGAGGCCGGCCTGCGCTGCATCCCCGGCAAGCCCATCGTCAATTCCCTCAGCCTCAAGGAAGGCGAGGACATCTTCCGCGAGCGCGCCCGGCTGGTCCGCCGCTACGGCGCCGCCGCCGTCATCATGGCCTTCGACGAAAAGGGCCAGGCCGATTCCCTGCCGCGCCGCATCGAGATCTGCCAACGCGCCTATGATATCCTTGTGCACGAAGTGGGCTTTCCCGCCGAGGACATCATCTTCGATCCGAACGTCCTCACCGTCGCCACCGGCATCGAGGAGCACAACAACTACGCGGTCGACTTCATCGAGGCCACGCGCTGGATCAAGGCGAACCTGCCCGGCGCGCGCGTCTCCGGCGGCATCAGCAACATCTCGTTTTCCTTCCGCGGCAACAACCCGGTGCGCGAGGCCATGCACGCCGTGTTCCTCTACCACGCGATCCGCGCCGGGCTCGACCTGGGCATCGTCAATGCGGGCATGCTCGCCGTCTACGAGGAGGTCGAGCCCGCGCTCAAGGAGCGGGTCGAGGATGTCATCCTCAATCGCCGCGCCGACGCCACCGAGCGGCTCGTCACCTTCGCCGAGACCTTCAAGAAAGTCTCCAAGGTCGAGGCGAAGGAAGACGCGCAGTGGCGTTCCCTCCCCGTCGAGGAACGGCTCAGCCACGCGCTGGTCAAGGGCATCGTCGACTTCATCGACGCCGACACGGAGGAGGCGCGCCAGAAATACGCCACGCCGCTGGAGGTGATCGAAGGCCCGCTCATGACCGGCATGAGCGTCGTCGGCGATCTCTTCGGCGCCGGGAAGATGTTTCTCCCGCAGGTGGTGAAAAGCGCCCGCGTGATGAAGAAATCGGTCGCCTACCTCCTGCCTTATATGGAGGAGGAAAAGCGCCGCACCGGCAACAAGCAGGCGCAGGGCAAAGTCCTGCTCGCCACCGTGAAGGGCGACGTGCACGACATCGGCAAGAACATCGTCGGCGTTGTGCTCGCCTGTAATAACTACGAGGTCATCGATCTCGGCGTCATGATCCCGAGCGAGAAAATCCTCGCTGCCGCGCGCGAGCTTGGCGTCGACGTCATCGGGCTCAGCGGTCTCATCACGCCATCGTTGGATGAGATGGTCCACGTCGCGCGCGAGATGGAGCGCGAGAAGTTCACCCTTCCGCTCCTCATCGGCGGCGCCACCACCAGCCTCGCCCACACGGCGGTGAAGATCGCGCACCACTACTCCAACGCCATCGTCCACGTGCTCGACGCCTCGCGCGCGGTCGGCGTCGTCGGCGCGCTCTTGAGCGACGCGCAGCGGCCCGACTTCGAGAAGAAAAATCGCGCCGACCAGGAGCGCGCCAAGCTCGCCCACGAAAAGAAGCGCCCCAGCAAGCCGCTGCTCTCCCTGGCCGAGGCGCGCCGCCGCGCCTTCGCGCCGGAGTGGAAGACGGCCGATCTGCCCGTGCCCGCCTTCACGGGGCGGCGCATCATCGATCCGCTGCCCCTGCGCGAGATCGCCGCCTATATCGACTGGTCGCCGTTCTTCCACGCTTGGGAAATCCGCGGGCGCTATCCCGCGCTGCTCGACGATCCGGAGCAGGGTCCGCGCTGCCGCGAGCTCTTCCACGACGCGACCACGCTGCTGGAGAAACTGCTCGCCGGCGGACGTGTCCACGGCAAGGCGGTCTACGGCTTCTTTCCCGCCAACAGCATCGGCGACGACATCGAGCTCTACACCGACGACACGCGCACGCAAGTCCTCACCACGATCCACACCCTGCGCCAGCAGATGGACAAGCCGGCCGACCAGCCCAACTACGCGCTTGCCGATTTCATCGCGCCCAAATCCAGCGGCCGCGCCGATTACTTCGGCGCCTTCGCGCTCACCGCCGGGCTTGGCGTGGCCGAAATCGCCCGCGAGTTCGAGGCGGACCACGACGACTACAATGCCATCATGACCAAGGCGCTCGCCGACCGGCTCGCCGAGGCCAGTGCCGAGTGGCTGCACCTTCAGGCCCGCATCGCCTGGGGCTTCGGCGCGGACGAAAAGCTCGGCAACGAGGAACTGATCAAGGAAAAGTACCGCGGCATCCGCCCCGCGCCCGGTTATCCTGCCTGCCCCGACCACACCGAAAAGCGACTCCTCTTCGATCTTCTCCAAGCCGAGAAAAACGCCAGCGTCGTCCTCACGGAAAACTTTGCCATGGACCCGGCCAGCTCCGTCTCCGGCTTCTACTTCGCCCATCCCGAGGCGAAGTATTTCGGCGTCGGCATGATCGACCGCGACCAGATCGACGACTACTCCGAGCGCAAGGCCCTGCCGGTCCACGAAATCGAAAAGTGGCTCGCCCCCAGCCTCTCCTACGACCCGGACAAGAACCCCGCGCCGCTCACCGCGAAGGAATCCGCCGCGACCTGCGCCTGCGGCACCCCGCATAATTCCTAGAGCTGTAGCGGCGGTCTATGACCGTCGCACGATCGGCGCAATGCGCCAAAAAACGCCCGCCCAAGAGCCCCCGCGCCAAACGCCGTAGCCGCCATCGGCCCGACGCCAGTCGCGCCGCCGGACGCTCGCTCCCCCAAACTTGTCGAGCAATAGGACACAGCTGACAAGATGGTGAGGAACGAAAGCGATGCAGAGGTAGCCGGCGTCGGCCCGACGCCGGGGCGCGCCAACCGATCATGACCAAGGGCGGCGCCTCGGGATCGCGCCTCGAAAACATCCGCCACACGTCCACATGCGGCCTCCGTAAAATCCAAGCGAGACGCTTGCTCCCCGAACTAGTCGAGGACTACGACACAGCAACTAACAAGATAGCGAGGACCGAAAGCGATGCAGAGGTAGCCGGCGTCGGCCCGACGCCGGGGCGCGCCGAGAGATCACGACCGAGGCGGCGCCTCGGATACGCGCCTCAAGACGGCGGAATGAAAGACGAATCCGCCGTGTGGATCGCGGCGCCACCAATCCTCAGGATGCAGCATTTTGTGCCCGCGACCGGCGTCGGGCCGACGCCGGCTACCACGCACTGCACAAATGCCGCCGCAACCAAGTCCGAGCTCAGGTCGTCGCCTCCTGCCCAAAAGCTTGCCCCTCCATCCCGCGCTTTTACCATGCGTGGCGTGACGCCGCGCGTTCTTGTCCTCCTCGCGTCGCTCGCGCTCATCGCCGTTTGTTTGGCGCTCTTCACGTGGCTGGCGTGGCCGATCCATCGCTACCTCCTTCAAGTTTACGCCGTCGTCGCCCTGCTAATCGCCTTGCGCGCCGCGCCACCCATGGCGCGCCATCTGGCGGGCATGCCTGCCGTCCACCGCGCCATCATCTACGGACTCATCCTGGCCGTCGTCGCGGGGCACTTCACGCTGCAGCAAAAGCGCTATTTTCCCTTCGTGGTCTGGGACATCTTCTGCGCCGTGAGCGAGCAGGAAACCGTTTTCTGCCGCGAGCTGATCGGCACCACCGCGTCGCAGAAAAAGGTGCGCCTGCTCGTCGAGCAGCTCTACCCCTCCATCATCCAGTTCGATCTGCCGCCGCGTGACCAGCCCGACAAGCTGGACCTGCTCGTCTCTGCGCTGGCGCGTACCTACAACCAGCAGCATCCCGCCGACCCGCTGCGCGAGGTCGACCTCATGCTCATGGCGGTGAAGCTTCATCCTCCGGCCGGCGAAAGCCGCCAACCTTCATGCGAGTTCCTGCAACGCTTCGATCTTTCCCCGGGCCCATCGAGCTGATCCACGCCCAGGCCGGTCCGCCGCTGCTGCGCCTGGCGCGGCTCGGCATCTTCCTGCTCTGGATCGTCAAGCTCCTGCTCGATCCACTCTGGCGCCTGGGCCAATTGCCGCCGGAATTGGTGCAGCCGACAGGCCTCCTTGCGCTCATCCCGCCGGACGTCTTTCCGTTCTTCTGGTCGTCCACCGGCCTGACCATTCTCTGGGTTCTCACCCTCGTCGCGCTTCTCGCCGGGCTCACCAACCGCGCCTTTCCCGCGGTCGCGACCGTCGCCGCTTTTCTCCTGACGCTGTACGCCAGCGTCATTCGCAGCTTCGGCCCTGCGGTGCACACCGACATCGTGCTGCTCCTGGGCACCTACGCGCTTGCGCTCTTTGCCTGGGCCGATGTTGCCGCGAAACGATCCGGCCGCGCCATGGACAGTTCCGCGCCGCTTCTCGCCATCGTGGCGTTGCTTACGGTCACTTATTCACTTGTCGGCCTCAATCGCGCCATCGCCGACTTCCCCGTCTTCACCGGCCATTCCATGGAGATCTGGACGATCGACGCCAGCCTGCGCGGCTACTACTTCAACACCGAGGTCGGCTGGCATCTGCCGGAATGGCCTCTGGTGGTTTTCTTCCTGCGGGGCGGACTGCCGGTCATCACCTTCTTCGAGATCACCGCGCCGCTCTGTCTCGCCCTGCCGCGCTACCGCTGGATTTTCATTCCCTTCATGCTCTCGTTCCATCTGCTCAGCCTTGTCTTCATGAACATTTTTTTCTTCGACGACATGCTGCTCTATCTCCTGCTGGTCGATTGGTCGCGGAAATTTCCCGCCTTAAGGTCGAAGCCTTAAGGTCGAAGTAACCTACTCGGTTTC
>CAJCIA010000153.1 GCA_903970275.1 Betaproteobacteria bacterium | reverse complement strand
GATCGAAGGATCACCTTCTGCAAATCTTCCGCTGGATAGTAATCGAGCCGGTTCACCAGCCCGAAACGCGACCGCAACGGCGCGGAAATCATCCCCGCCCGCGTCGTCGCGCCGATCAGCGTAAATCGGGGCAGGTTCAATCGCACGCTCCGCGCGTTCGGCCCCTGGTCGATGATGATATCCAATCGAAAATCCTCCATCGCCGGATACAAATACTCCTCGATGTTCTTGTTCAAGCGGTGAATCTCATCGATGAAAAGCACGTCGCCCTTTTGCAGCGTCGTCAGCAGCCCCGCCAGGTCGCCCGCCTTTTCGATCACCGGACCGGAGGTCGTCGTGATGTTTGCGCCCATTGCCTTCGCGACGATATGCGCCAGCGACGTCTTGCCCAACCCGGGCGGACCGCAAAAGAGCAGATGCTCCAGCGAATCACCCCGCGCCTTCGCCGCGCCGATGAGCACGTCCAGTCGCTCCTTGATCCGCGCTTGCCCGACGAACTGGTCCAGGATCGCCGGCCGCAGGGTGATCTCCAGCCGCGGATCAGCCGGGATGGCAGCGTCGAGGGGGGCGCTCACGGAAAGAATCTTCTCCGATGCAGCAAACTTGTCGAGGAGGCAACTGCGGTTTTAGACAGGATTAACATGATGAACAGGATTTCGGAAAACGCTCCCGAGTAATCGTATAAATCATGTTAATCCTGTCCAAAGTCACATCGCCTTCAGCGCATCCTTGATCAGTTGCTCCACCGTCGCGCCCGGCGTCTTCTCATGCAGCGCCCGCACAACCTTGTGCGCGTCGACCTGCTTGTAGCCGAGTGAAATGAGGGCAAGCACCGCGTCGTTCACGTGCTGCTCGGCGGGCGAGAGCGCCTGCGCCGCGCTGGCCGCTTCCCACGCGGCGGAGACGCCGACCTTGTCGCGCAGCTCGACGATGATCCGCTCGGCCGTTTTCTTGCCCACGCCCTTGAGCTTGCTCAGCCCCGCAATGTCGCCGGCCACCACCGCTCCGCGAAACGCCACCGGCGCGATCCCGTTCAGCACCGCTAACGCCAGCTTCGGCCCAATCCCGCTTACGTTGTTCACCAGCAGGTGAAATAAGTCGCGCTCCTCCGCGGTGGCAAAACCGAAGAGCACATGCGCATCCTCACGCACCTGCAAGTGGGTCAGCACCTTCGCCATCTGGCCGGGCTGCGGCAGCTTGTCGTAGGTGGAAAGCGGAATATTGACGTCATAGCCGACGCCCGCGACCTCAATCACCAGCCGCATCGGCAGCAACTCCACCACCGTGCCGCGCAGGAAGGAAATCATCGCCCGGAATGTAAGAGGCTTTTAGACAGGAGGAACATGAAAAACATGAGGAAGGAATTGTCGCCGGCGCGGTGGAAGACCCAGGCGACTGCGTGAGCCAAGTTCTCCCTAATTCATGTCCCTCATGTTCCTCCGTTCAAAATCCGAAGTCAGATCTCCCGCGGCTTCGACGTGATCCCATTGTTCTGCGCATGCGTGAGGGCGATAGCCAGCGCGTCCGCCGCGTCCGGCGAGGGGTTCTCGGTCAGGCCAAGCAGTGCGCGCATCATGAAGGCGACCTGCGTCTTTTGCGCGGCGCCGCGTCCAGTTGAGGCGGCCTTCACCCGCTTGGGCGCGTATTCGTAGATCGGCAGCCCCGCCTGCGCCAGCGCGAGCAGCGCCGCGCCCCGCGCCGAGCCCATCACCACCGCCGTTTGCACGCTCTGCACAAAGATGATGCCCTCGACCGCCGCCGCGTCGCACTTGTGCTGCGCCAGCAGCGCGCTGATTTCCCGGTGAATCGCCTCCAGGCAGCGCGATGGCGTCAGTTTGGGTGCGTTCTTAATTTCGCCGTAGGCCAGCGCGTGCAAATCACGGCCTTCCGCGCGAATGATGCCGTAGCCCGTGCTGCGCAGCGAGGGATCCAGGCCAAAGATGACGGGCATGGGGAAAGGTAAAAGTGAAAAGGAGAAAGTTAAAAGGAAGAAGCGAGACTGCTCCCGCGACTTCTAACTTTCATTTTCGACTTTCGCCGTCTTCCGGCCGCTTCAATCCTTCTCGAGCAGGAAGACCAGATGGCCCATCGTCAGTTGATCGCCGGGATTCACGTAGCTCTCGGTGATGCTGGCGCCGTTGACCTTTGTGCCGTTCGTCGTGCCGAGGTCCTTCACGTGCAGACCGCGATCGGTGATCTGCATCAGACAGTGCTGGCGCGAGATGGAACCGTGGTCGAGCGTGATGTCGCAGGCCGGGTTGCGGCCCACCAGCGTGCTTTCCTTCACCAAGTGAATGCGCTGGCGCGGATTATCGATCGCGACAAAGGAATACTGCGGCTTCTTGAGCGAGGGCAGTTCCGCCTGCAGCGGCGCGACGGCGGTGGTCTTGCCGAGGACAGAGGCTTGTGCCGGGTTCGGGACTTGCACTGGCCACTGCGGTTTGCTGGCCTGCACTGTCATCGGTGCTTCCAGGCGAGGCAGGGCGGTGGTCATGCCGGCACTACCGCGGCTGGGGGTCAAGACGGGGGGCGGCGCGGGCTGCGGAATCTCCGTCGCCATCGGCGGAGGAGCCACGGGAAGGGCGGCGTTCTTGAACTCGACCGGCGCCTTGCGGGCAGCATGACGATCGAAGAGGTCGCCGATGGCCACCTGGATCGGCTTGTAAGGCGGCATGGGCGCCGCCAAGTCGGCGTGCCACGCCAAACGGGGCTCTTTCAGGTCCAGCGCCTGCCGGACCGCGTCTTCACCCTCGGTCAGACCCTTGCCGGCTGCAACAATTAACCCGTTCTTAAAGAAGATATTAGCCGTGTCGCGAAGGTTATAAATATGCAGCAGACCGGTCAGCGAACGGCTCCCGATGCGCTCAAATACCTCCTCCAGGCTGAAGAGTTGCGAGAAAGAAGAGTCCATGGCAGAGTCGGGCCCTACAGGGTTCGTGGTGCCATTGGTGAAGTTTAAAGGGTAGCGTTGTGTCACACTACCCTTAATAATTGCGGCCCTTGCCTTTTAGTGCAATAGAAATTCGGGTTATTTTCTTCAGAAAATCTTTGACATCCCATTCGAAGCCCGGCAAGCTGAGCAAGATCAAGGCCACTCCTGTATTTGGGGCGTAATGTTTCAAATCCGGGCGTGGACTTTTTGCCTTTATCGCAGGAGGATGGGGAAGGTTGGTCAGGCTGGGATTCTGGCTTCAGGGCCACTTGCTCGGACAGCGGTCAAGTGCCCATGTAGCTCAGTCGGTAGAGCACATCCTTGGTAAGGATGAGGTCACCGGTTCAAACCCGGTCATGGGCTTACCGCTTCCTTCGGGAAGGGCAGAAGGTGCAGTGGGAGAGAAAAGAATTTAACAACGAGAGCTGACTTAGTCGGGCCGGGGCGCGCGACCGAGGGGCTGAATCACGAGACGAAGAACAAGCAGGAGCAATAACATGGCTAAGGAAGCATTCAATCGCAGCAAACCGCACGTCAACATTGGCACGATCGGTCACGTCGACCACGGCAAGACCACGCTGACCGCGGCAATCACCAACATTCTCGCGAAGAAGGGTCTCGCCACCGCGAAGGGCTACGCCGAGATCGACAATTCCCCCGAGGAAAAAGAGCGTGGCATCACGATTAACACCACGCACATCGAATATCAGACCGACAAGCGCCACTACGCGCATGTCGACTGTCCCGGTCACGCCGACTACATCAAGAACATGATTACCGGCGCGGCGCAGATGGACGGCGCGATCCTCGTCGTCTCCGCGGCGGACGGCCCCATGCCACAAACCCGCGAGCACATCCTGCTCGCCCGCCAGGTTGGCGTGCCGGCGCTCGTCGTATTCCTGAACAAGGTCGACATGGTCGACGACAAGGAACTCCTGGAGCTCGTCGAGCTCGAGGTGCGCGAGCTGCTGACGCAGTATGAATTCCCCGGCGACAAGATTCCCATCATCAAGGGCTCGGCGCTCAAGGCCCTCGAGGGCGACGCCGCCTACGAGAAGGAAATCATGAACCTCATGGACGCGGTTGATGAGTACATCCCGCTCCCCGAGCGCCCGAAGGAT
>CAJCIA010000152.1 GCA_903970275.1 Betaproteobacteria bacterium | reverse complement strand
TCCCGCCGCCAAACCCACCCGGCCCCGCCGCCGCACGCTGCGCTCGCTGGCCAAGCGCCGCATCGACATCAACGTCGAGGCGATTGACTTCAAGAACACCGAGCTGCTCAAGAAATTCCTCACGGAAAAGGGCCGCATCCTGCCGCGCCGCATCACCGGCATGACGGCCAAGATGCACCGCAAGCTCACCCAGGAAATCAAGCGCGCGCGCAACGTGCTGCTCGTCAAATAAGGACCCACGACCATGTCCCGACTCTGTGATATCACCGGCGCCATCCCGGTCAAGGGCACCCGCATTCTCCGCAGCGGTAAGGCCAAGAAAAAGGGCGGTATCGGTACGCACGTTACCGCCAACACGCCCCGCATCTTCCAGCCCAACCTGAAGAGCAAGCGCGTTTTCGTGCCAGAGCTCAAGCGCTACGTCACGGTAAAGCTCACCGCCCGCGCGCTCAAGACGATGACCAAGAATGGCGCGTATGCGACGTTGAAGAAGGCCGGCGTTATTTAGTTTCGTCCTGTCTTCCCAAAAAGCCGCCTCCGCAACGAGGCGGCTTTTTTGTGGCGACGCTCAGCGATATTTCGCGAGATACAGCTCGTACTCTGCGTGCGGTCCAATCCAAAACCAGTAGATCGAACCCCCTGAGACATGGGCGAGGGCGCGATGATTTTGATCGATCCGCACGCTCCAGATTTTTCCGATTTTCTTAAAATGCAAAGATGGATGGGCGGAATTTTCGCGCCATAACCGATAGGCTTTCCGGGTGCGACCCTGCACGTCGGGCGGTAATGCAGCGTAGGCCCGACGAAACTTCTCAGTGATCAAGGAGGACATCGTCAGGTCCGGTTTTTCCCTGAGCGATGTCATTTTCCACCTCCCGCAAAACCCGGTCCATGGCGCCGGAAGCGGAGTCCTTTTCGATCTGCTCGTCCCAGCGCCGCTCGCGCTGTTCTTCAAACCAACGTTCGAGTTCGACAAATTCGGGGGCGGAAAGCCGGGTAATCGCGCTTTCAATGTCGGCCACGGTTGACATGCCCGACCTTAGCGCGGAAGCGCCAACGCCTCAAGCCCTCGCGCTTTGATCTCAGCATCGACCTCCGCGTCGGTTCGGGTATGATGAATGCATGTCTGCCGTCGCCGAAAAGCCCCGCATCCTCATCGACGATCTCTTCGACATCATCGTCGCCAACAAGGCCTCCGACCTTCACCTGCAGGAGGGCCAGCCGCCCAAGATGCGCGTGCACGGCGACATCAAGCGGATCAATGACACCGTCCTGACCAAGGAGGTCATGACCCAGATGCTGAGTGAGGTGGCCGGCCCCGTGCGCTGGGAGGCGTTCGACAAGAAGGGCGACGCGGACCTGGCCTACGAGTTGAACGCCGACTCGCGCTTCCGCTGCAACCTCCATCGGCAGCTGCACGGGCTCGGCGGCATTTTCCGGCTCATCCCGAACAAGATCGCCACGCTGGAGCAGCTGGGCGTTCCGCCGATCATCAAGAATTTTGCCAATATTAAGGGCGGCCTGGTGCTGGTGACCGGGCCGACCGGCTCCGGCAAATCGACCACGCTGGCGGCGCTGGTCGACTACATCAACAGCAGCTACGCGCGCCACATCATCACGATCGAGGAGCCAATCGAGTTTGTGCACAACAACAAGCTCAGCATCATCACCCAGCGCGAGGTGGGCGAGGACACACCGAGCTTCGCTGACGGACTGCGCAATGCCATGCGCGAGGACGCCGATGTCGTGCTCGTCGGCGAGATGCGCGACTTGGAAACGATCGCGCTCGCCCTCACCGCCGCGGAAACCGGCCTGCTCGTCTTCGGCACGCTGCACACCAACAACGCGCGCAAGACGGTCGACCGCATGATCGACGTCTTTCCCAGCAGCCAGCAGCCGCAGGTGCGCACCATGCTCGCCGCCTCGCTGCGCGGCATTGTTGCGCAGTTGTTGCTCAAGAAAAAGGACGGCTCCGGCCGGCTGGCGGTGAACGAGATCCTCATCGCCAACAGCGCCGTCTCCTCGATCATCCGCGAGGGCAAGGTGGAGGCGCTGACCGACGTGCTCATCACCGGCAAGGGCGAGGGCATGCAGTTCATGGATGACGCCATCCAGCGTTTTTACGACTCCGGCCAGATCAACGCGCAGGAGGCCTACATGAAGGCAATCGACAAGCAGCGCTTCGCCCCGTTTTTGCCCAAGGACGATTCCGCCGGCTCGCTTTCCAACATCGCGACCAACGGCGGAAAGCCCGTGCCCGTGCCGCGGATCGTGAAGAAGTAGTTCGCTGTAGCGGCGGTCTATGACCGGCGCAATTCGGCGCAACGCGCCGCCACCTTGTGCTTTGCCTCGGAATTCTTCGGCGAGACGCCCTCGCTCCGCGCCGATGGCGCGGCAAGTGCGACGGTCATAGACCGCCGCTACAGCTACCAGCGAGCGTCCCGCGCCAAAGCTCGACCCATTCTTCCGGCGACAAATGCTCCGCGCGGCGTCCGTCCTGCACCGGAAGCAGATTCGACAGCTTCTTCCGCCGCTGCGAGAATCCGCGCTGCACAAAAGCGGCAAATCGGGCCCGGTCCTCCGCCGCGACCAGCGGCTGCTCGCGCCGCTGCAGGAGCACCGCCACCGATGCCACCTCGGGCGGCGGAAAAAACACCGAGCCGGGCAGCGTGCGCACCAGCTCCACGGTGCACGCCGCTTGCACGAGCACCGACAGCCCGCCGTAGATTTTCCCGCCCGGCGCGCTCGCCAGCCGCTGGCCCACCTCCTTTTGCACGACGAAGAAGAGCCGCCGGGCATCGAGCCGCAAGCTTTCCATCAGGAGCGGCGTGGAAATGTAGTAGGGCAGGTTCCCGCAGATCACCGGCGCACGCAGCTGCGGCAGGAGCTCGAGCGCGTCGCCGTGCCGCAGGTCCAGTCGGCCGTCCGCCAGCTCGGCCGCAAATCGCTCGCGCAGGAAGATGCAGAGCCCGCGATCCTTTTCCAGCGCGATCACGCGCGCACCGCGCTCCAGCAACTGGCTGGTCAGCGCGCCCAGCCCCGGGCCGATCTCCACCACCCCGGCCCCCGGTTCCGCGCCGGCGAGCGCCTGCTCCGCCAGCCAGGCCGCGAGATTGCGATCATGGAGGAAGTTTTGTCCGAGCTGCTTGAGCGGGCGCAGGCCGCGCGCCGCCAGCACCGCGCGAATTTCAGTGAGCGTCACGGCACCTCAGAACTGCTCGGTCACGAGGTCGAAAAGATCGGTGTTCGCAAAGCAGCCCCGCAGCTGGCCGGAACCCTCCCCGCGCGAGAGCAGCCACGCTGGCTCGGCCAGTGGGGACGCCTCCGTCTGGAACTCGAAGGCGGGCTGCGGCTCCAGGAGGCCCGGGGCGTTGGTCGAGAAAGCGTCGTCGGCATAGCGCTGCTTCAACCACGCCACCTGCGCCGGATTGCGCGCCGGACCGCCGGGTCCAGTCGCCCAAAAACCGGTCATCGTCGTGGCGATCGGCGCCACGGGAATCTCCTCCGCGGCTGCGGCCACGTTCCGCTTCGGCGTGGGCGGCGGCGGGGTTTCGACTCCCGCGACCGCCAGCGTCGGGCCCACGGCGCCGAGGCTATAGCTGTTCGTCACCAGGACGAGCGCGTCCGGCCCGGCGTAGTCGACCGCCGACTGGATTGCCTCATCCACGGCGGCCACCTCGTTCACCGCGAGCTTGCCCAGATTCTGCCCCGCGGCGCGCGCGACCAGACCATGCTCCACAACAAGAAAATAGCCGCCGATGTTGTAGTTGAGGCTTGAGATCGCGGTGCGGGTCATCTCCGCCAGCGAGGGCTGACGGGCGCCCGCGGGCTGCAGCGATGCGAAGTAAAACTGCTGCGGCGCGAACAAACCGAGCAATTGCCGCGTGCGCCAAGGCGAGACGTTGTTCAGCTCATCGCGCGAACCGATTACCGCATAGCCGCGCCCCTTCGCTTCCTCCAGCAGGTCGCGCCCGTCGCGCCGGCCGCGCTCGTTGCTGGTGGTGGCGGGCGTGAAGTAGGCACTGCCGCCGCCGAGGATGATGTTGATACCGGAGTAGACGAGGTCAGTCGCGTTACGGAACGGTTCGGGCACACCCTTGGTGTTGGAGTAAAACGCGACCGGTGTCGGCTGCACGAGCGAGCTGGTCGTGACCAGCCCGGTGGCGCGGCTGGCCTGCTCCGCCGCGTAGATGAGCGAGCGCAGCACCTCGCTGCGGCTGTTGATCGCCACGTTGCCGTTGTCCACCCGCTGCCCGCAGGCAAGCGCGGTGGCGTCCACGCCCTCGTCCGGCACCGGCTGGCCCGGCTGCTGCACGCTCATGAGCGCGACGTTCCAGAAGGTGTCGACGTTCAGCTGCTCACTGCGGAGCGCCACCCGCCGGCGCGCATCGCCGATGGCCGGATCGTCGGGCTCGTCCAGCGTGGGTGCGCGCCCCAGTTGCTGCCGCGCCTGGTTGAGGGTGTTGAGGTCGAGCCCGTCGACAACGAAAAGAATAACCGCGTGCTGCCGCTTGCGCACGAACGTGTTGACGTAGAGGTAGGCAAAGGCCGCGAAGAGCGCGAGCACGAAGACCACGGCCAGAACGATCCGCCATTTCATCGCGCCAGCCTCATATGCACCCGGCAGTAAACGGGAAAGGCCGCCGCGTGAAAAGCGCGATCCTCAGGCGTCCGCGCCCGCCAAGGAGATCGTCGCGGCCGTGCGCGGGCCGCTATCGAGTCTGCGCCGTGTAGCTGCTATCGACATACCCGCTGAGGGTCGGGGGCGGCGTATCGGTCTCGCTATGTGGGGAAATGGTGATCGGGCCGGCGTGCTCGTCTGACGGGGCGCTGGACCCGTCGGCACATCCGGCCAACGCCCCCGCGGCCAGAACGACGCAAATCAGGCGGGTCAACTTCATCCCGTTCATGACGCGCCGGTGCTCCCTCGGTCACCTTACTGCGACTGTTCGGACGATGTGGGATCGCCATACCCATTCAGCGTCATCGGCGGATGGATGCCGGTATGACTGGAGCCAGGCGGCTCGGGCAGGGGCGGCGCGCCGGCCGAGCCGGGCGGGGAGATGGGCGCAGGCTGGTCGTTATCCACGGACGCGCTGCCGGGGTGCCACGGATCGCCCGGCGTGGAGCCGGAGCCGGGATGAGGATCATCCACGCAGCCGGCGAGGGCCAGAACGGCGGCGAACGCCACCAGCAAGGCGGCTGCGTTCCCGTTCATGAACCAGCCTACTTCAGGATCTTGAAACCGCCAATGAGCGGCAGGGGCACGCACTTGCCGCGCGCGGCGTTGAGGATGCCCAAAATCACCAGCACCAGCACACCCAGCCAGACAAAGCCCAGCACCAGGCTGATGATGCCAAATCCACCCGGCAGAATCATGTAGAAGATCGTGTTGAGCACCGATTCCACGATCCAGATGGCTACTTCCAGGATGAAAAGCGTGAAGCCCTGGTTGGCGTGATATTTCGCAAAAGGTGAACCCTTGGCCGCCAGCAGTGGCACCAGCCAGAGGATGGAAAGATAGGCGACGATGCCGAAGATCTTGTTCTTCTCCGCATCGTCGGGATCGACTTCCAGCGCCTCGGGCGGGCCGACGATGTCCGAGGTGGTGATCGGCGTGACCGAGGCCGGGTTCGGCGTGGCGGTGGCGGAAGTGACGACGGGCGCGGCCGGGGCCAGCGCGGAATTGAAGGCGGGAACTTGCGCGGCGGGCGTCCAGTTGGCCATGCCTTCCTTCCACACCAGCGTCTCCGACGGCAGCTTGCCAGCCAGGAGGCTCTTCAATTCGGCCTCAAGCACCGGACCTCGCTGCTCGTTGTTTTCCGCGTAATACCAGTCGCTCATGTCCCCTTGGGTTAGATTAATCGACGGGAAAAGCAAGCTTGGGCGCGGAACGTTAGCCGGTTACAGCAGGAGCGGGCTGCGCTAGCCCGCCTTGGCGAGCAGCTCGGGCGCAAGGTCGAGGTTGGCGTGCACGGCCTGGACGTCGTCGTGATCGTCGAGCGCCTCGAGCAAGGCGACGACCTGCTCGGCCACCGCCGCGTCGGTCACCGGCGCCAGGTTGTCGGGAAGATAGCTGAGCTTGGCGCTCGTGAAGGCGATCTTCGCCTGCTCCAAGGCGTGGGTCACGGCGTGGAGCTTGTTGTCGGGCGGCGTGACAATTTCGATCACGTCCTCGTGCGTGCGCACATCCTCCGCCCCGGCATCGAGCGCGACGAGGATCACGTCGTCTTCCGAAACGCCGCTGGCCGCATCCAGCGTGATAACGCCCTTGTGGTGGAACATCCAGGCCACGCTGCCGGTGCCCGCCAGGTTGCCGTGATGCTTGGTGAACAAGGCCCGCAATTCGGCAGCCGAGCGGTTCTTGTTGTCCGTGGCGGCCTCGACCAGCACGGCTACGCCGCCGGGGGCGTAACCCTCGTAGAGCATCTCCTCGTAGGCGGCGCCTTCCAGCTCGCCCGTGCCCTTTTTGATCGCGCGTTCGATGTTGTCCGACGGCATGCTTTCGCCGCGGGCGGTGGCAATCGACTGGCGCAGGCGGGGGTTGAAGTTGGGATCGCCCCCACCCAGCTTCGAAGCGACGGAAATTTCCTTGGAAAGCTTGCTAAAAAGCTTGCCGCGCCGCTGGTCGATCACTCCTTTGAAATGCTTAACCTTGGACCAACGCGAATGACCTGCCATAGTAACAGAACATGGTCCCGGCCGCACGTGAACGCAAGAGCCGACATGCCGCTCCAACGGTCGTGGCCAAGATTCTGCCTCCCATGCCGAAGTCCCTTCAGTCCGGTCCGGGCGAGGGCCGCGACCCCAATGCCAGCTTCGACTCCGATGCGCATGACAAGGCCCTGATGCTGCGTATCGCCGCCGAAGATGAGGACGCCCTGCGCGAACTGATCGACAAGCATCGCGGCACGGTTTACGGCACGATCGCCAAGATGCTGGGCGATCCGATCGAGGCACAGGATTTAGCGCAGCGGGTCTTTGTCCGCATCTATCGCGCAGCCCCCACCTACCGCGCGACCGCGCAGTTCAAGACGTGGATGTTCACCATCGTGCGCAACCTGGTCTTCAACGAGCATCGTCGGCGCTCGCGGGCGACCTTGGTGCCGCTTCACCCGGCCGATCCCGATAACCCGGGCGTTTCCGGCCCGATCATTGACCTGGCGGACACCAGCAACGCCACCCCGGCCGAGCGGATGCTGAAAGACGAGATGATGCGCGCGGTCAACCACGCGATCCTGGCGCTGCCGGAGCAGCAACGGCTGGCCATGATCCTGCGGCGCTACGACGAGTTTTCGTATGAGGAAATCGCCGAGGTGCTCAAGACCAGCGTTTCGGCGACAAAATCGCTCCTTTTTCGCGCGCGGGAGACGCTTCGGGCCGCTTTGCGTGACTATCTGGAAAACGAGAACTAGAGGAGAAAGGGTGCCGTTGGTTAAATGCCGTTGTCTGCGATTGCTCCGGCGCGGCATCTGCTGATTTCCGGGTGCGCAACTTCGCGCGTCGTCCTGTGTTTGTCTTGGTATGAAAGCCCCACTCGATCCGTCATCCGATCCGCTCGATCGGCTGCTGGGACTTTCCCCCTTGCCGGAAACTGACCCGTGGTTCACGGCGCGGACGATGGCTCGGTGCCGGCTCAGCCAGCCGGAGGATCGCTTTTCCTTCCTTCGTTCGCTGCGGTTCTGGTCACGCTGGGTGCCCGTGGGGCTCAGCCTGCTTTTTGCCACCGGCCTGTGCCTGCAACAGGCGCACCGTATTCACACCCTCGCGATTCATCATCAGCAAGCCCAAGTCCAGGAGGCCTTCGAGGCCATGGCCTCGCTGGACAACGATTCCGATTCATCATGGCCGGATTCCTCCCTGTAGCGCGGCGTTACGTGTCCGGCCGGCTGGTGGCCGTGGTGCTGCTTGCGGGCTCGATGCTGACGGCGGGCGCGCAAACGGCCCCGATGCAGGCAGCCGTTCCGCCCGCCACGCCTTCACCGGTAAACGCTCCTGCGGCCACCGCAACGGCGAAGCCAGCTCCGGTGGTACCGCCCGTGCCGGTCGATTACTTCCAGCGCTACGGCAAGATTCTCTCGCCCGGCAGCGAGCCGGCGCACCCGCTTAAGCTCTCCATGCCCAATCCGGATGTGGGTCAGATCAAGATTCCGACCGGCGATGAGACCGCGCTGCGCGATAAAATCGAGCGCCTTACCACGATGTCCGATGACGACATCCGGAAGGATCTCGCGAACTGGCCGGCCTTTAAGCAAATGACCCTGGCCGACGAGGGAGCGATGCTCGTGCGCATCCAACAGTTCAAGGATCACCGCGCCAAGCTTGCGCAGGACTGCGCGCATAACCTTGGCCTGCTCACCCTCAGCCCGGTGCAGATGAACAACTTTACCCAGGAATACTGGCAGAAGCGGCTGAAGATGGAGCAGGACCTCTCACACCAATTCCAGCCCATCTACCAGGCGCGCGAAACGAAGATGGAGGAGGAGCTATTCCGCGAATATTCCACGCCGGCCAGGCCCGCGCCGCCGACGCCCAAGCCAGTCGCGCACAAGCCGGCTGTCCCGCCCGCGCCTGGAGCCAGTGCGCCGGGCACTCCACCCGCGCCCGTCAATACCGATCCCTCTGTCGCGACGCCGATGCAGCCGATGCGTTAGCATCCTCCTGCTGTAGCGGCGGTCTATGACCGTCGCACTTATCGGCGCAACGCGCCGCCACCTCGTGGATTCGCCGGAGGCCTCCTCTAAGCGTGGCTCTTGCGCCCCGCGCCGCTGGCGCCGACAAGTACGACGGTCATAGACCGCCGCTACAGCTGACAGATAGCCCTACGGTTGCTCGCTTTCCGCCATCGTCATGGGCGCGGCGCGGGTCATGCCGTAGAGCAGGAACGGCGCGCGTTCCACCGCCCAGCGCGAGACGCCGGGCGCCCAGGAGCGGATGATCTGATTGACCGGCACGCCATCCTGCAATTGCGCCCGCACGCGGGAGGTGCCGGTGCACTTGTCGAACATCTGCAACTGATCCTTCCACGCGCCGTAGGAGAGATGATGCGAGCGCGCAAACGGCTCGAACCCGCCCACCGTGCGTTGCAGAACCTGGATCGCCTGGTAGGAAATCGCCGTGAGGTTGCCCGCGTTCCGCGGATCGATCTGCAGCCAGACCCCGTCATAGGCGGAGCCGTCGTCCGTGCGATAGCTCTCCGGCACGGCATGCACACCGGGAATGCGCAGGGCGTTGAACCGCACCGCGAGGAGCCCGATGTTCCAGCCGTTGCCCGCGACCATCTCGAAGGGATGCGGGCCGCCCAGGCCGCTCTCGATCCCAATTTCGCCCAGCATCCCGGTGGCGGTATAGCCGCGCGCGGCCCGAATAGTCGGGACATTGGGCGAGGTCGGCACCCACGGAAGGCGCGTGTCCTCCCACACCATGCCGCGTGTCCAGCCTTTCATCGGCACGACGGAAAGCTGGCAGGGTTGCCGCAGGTAACGTGCATTGATCCACTTAGCCAGTTCGCCCGGGGTCAGCCCGTAGACCAGCGGAATGTCGTATTCGCCGACGAACGACTTGAGCGCCGGGTCGAGCCGCGGCCCCTCGATGCGCACGCCACCGAGCGGATTCGGACGGTCGAGCACGATGAACTTAATCCTGAGCTGCGCCGCCTCGTCCATGGCATTGCCGAGCGTGCTAATGAAGGTGTAAGAGCGATTGCCGAGGTCCTGTACGTCGTAGACCACGACGTCCAGCCCGGCGAACTGGTCCGCGCTCGGATGCCGGAAATCGCCCGTTGCCGTCTGGAAGAGCGGATAGACCGGCAGATGGGTGCGAGGATCCCGCGTGATGCGGAGGTTCTTGCCCGCCGGTGTCAGCCCATCAATGCCGTGCTCCGGGCCGAAGAGCTTGAGCAGTTTGACGCCAGGCGCATGGGCCAGCACGTCGATGGCGGAACGCCCGTGCGAATCGGCGCCCGAGGGATTCGTGATCAGCCCGACCCTCTTGCCCTGGAGGATGGCGAAGTGCGTTTTCTCCAGCTCGTCGATCCCAAGCGAGACGGCACCGTGGGCCGCCACGCTCAGCAGCAGGAGGATCGAGACGAAGCCTGGAAAAACGCGCCGCATAGCTCACCGTCAGTTTACTGAAGAAGCGGAGGCTGTCACCCCTGCGCATGCAGGATGCGCCTTAATGGAGCCGGAGGTTCACTTCATATCCGCCGGAACGAGCGTGACGTCTTGCGCCCACGCAGCCAACGCGCCCAAAATCAAGAGGGCTGGGATCACAAGAGAAAGCCTCATCATGAAAAATAGGCGGCGCGAGGTGTCCGCGCTAGACTAGGCTAGCCGCCATGACGCTGCGTCAACGCATCAAATTTTATCAGCAGATGGCGGCGTTGGCTCGTTCCGGCGTGCCGGTGCGCGGCAGCCTGCAACGGCTGGCGGAACGGATGCCGGAGCCCGAGGTGCGCACGCTCTCGCAGCAAATCGAGCAGGGCCAACAGCTCGGCGAGGCGTTCACGGCCGCGCGCTTTTCGCCGTTTGAATGCCACCTCGTGGCCGCGGGCGAACGCAGCGCGCAGCTGGATTCCGTCTACGAGTTGCTGGCTGAGTTTTGGAAGCGCGAGCTGAATTTCGGCCAGGCGCTTTTGCGCCAGCTTTATTATCCCGCCGGCGTCGCGCACCTCGCGGTCATCGTTGCCGCGCTCTTCCTGCTGCCGCAGGGCATCGTCGTCGTGGTGGGGACGATCATCCTCAACCTCGCCAAGCTCTACTTTGCCGCCTTCGTGGCCTATATGCTGGTGCGCTACTCCTGGCACAGCGAGGTGGCGCAGCGTTTCTGGCAATCGGTGCCGCTCATTGGCGGCACGCTGAAGGCGGCGTACGCGTACCGTTGGATCACCGCGTTGCGCATGGAGTTTGCCGCCGGCGTGCCCTTCCCCGACGCGGTGGCCGACGCCTGGCGCGCCTCCGGTTACCTGGCGGCCGATCAGCACGCGGAGGAAGGCGAACGCGAGATGCGGTCGGGCGTCGATCTCTCCGCGCTGATCGCGCGCTGGAGCCAGCTTCCGCGCGACTGGGTGGACCTGGTGGAGACGGGCGAGATTTCCGGCCAGTTCGAGGCGATGTTCCTCAACATGGAAGCCGAGGCGGCGCGCACGTGGACCACGCGGCAGGAACGGATGACGGAGTGGGTGCCGAAGATTCTCGTCATCGGCTTCGTGCTTTTCATGGCGCTGCAAATCATTCCGATGGCGACGCGGGCGATCAACGGCCCGATCGAGCAAGTAGAGAAGACGATCAACGACGCCACGCGATGAGCACCTCCTTTTACGAGACCGACGCGGCGCTTGCGCAGTACCTGCTCTTCCACTACGGCACGCCCGAGCAAATCTGCCCCTTGCTGCCCGAGGCGCGCGGCGCGTGCGGCTTTCCCGTGCGGTGCGTGACGGAACCGCTGGCGCGCCTCACCCTGCCGCCAGCCGCGCGGGCACTCGATCTCGGCTGCGCCGTGGGGCGGAGCAGCTTCGAGCTGGCGCGGACGTTCGGCGAAGTAATGGCGCTCGATTTTTCCGCGCGCTTCATCACCGCCGCGCAAACGATGCAGCGCGAGGGCGCCATGACCATCCGCGCTCCACGCGAGGGGATCGCGCTGGATGAATTCAGGCTGACGCTTCCCGGCGATGTGCCGCGGGAGCGCGTGCAGTTCCGCCAAGGCGATGCCTGTGCACTGCCGCCGAATCTCGGTCTCTTCGATCTCGTGCTGCTGGCGAACCTGATCGATCGCGTGCCGGACCCGGCGCGCTGCCTCGCGCAGCTGCCCGCGCTGGTCGCGCCCGGCGGCTGGCTGGTCATCACCTCACCCTACACGTGGCTGGAGGAATACACGCCGCGTGGCAAATGGCTGGACCAGGGCCAGGGCACGCTCACCTCGCTTCGCGCGCATCTCGCGCCGGGCTTCCGCCTGGCGGAGACCTTTGACCTGCCGATGGTCATCCGTGATCATCACCGCAAGGCGCAATGGACGGTGACCGAGGCGAGTCTCTGGCGCAGGGGCTGATCATCCTACAGCGGCGGTCTATGAACCGTCGTACTCCGCGCACCTCCGCGCCCAGCTAAGTGCCAGAAGAAAACGCCGAACTCAAACGTGTCTGCGCGGAGCGGTGCGGTGCGCCGAAGCGACCGACGGTCGTAGACCGCCGCGACAGCGCAAGCGGGAGCTACTCGTAGATATAATTATCGCGCCGCAGTTTTTCGATCAGATCGTGGAATTCCTGCTGGTGGGCGCCGCCGATTTGCTCGAGCCGCTTGTAGATCTCGATCGCGCCGCGGAAATCCTGGTCGTGCTCGCGCATCAGTCCGGCCTCCACGCCTGCCTCCACCTGCCAGGAAAAATCGGGCGCCTGGGGCGAGACGGGATCGTCGCCCGCCACGCGCCCGTAAAGCACCTTGAGATAGAGCTCCATCGCCTCGTTGCGCTTGCCCAGCATCTCGAGGCACTTCGCGCTGTGCTCGGCGGCCTGATTGCGCTGCGCAATCGTGCCGTCGGTGCCCATGAGCACGGGGCTGTAGGCTTCCAGCGCGGCGCTGTAGTTTTTCTGGCCGAAGAGGCATTCGCCCTTCAGCAGGCTTGCCTCGACGAAGGCGGGCCCGCTCTTTTCCAGCCCAAGCACGGCGTCAAAGGCGGCGATCGCCTGCGGAAAATTGAGCTGCTGCTGGTACGCCTTGCCTTCCCACAGCCGCGCGTCGGGCTTGAAAGGCGAATTGTCCGGCACTTTTTCCAGCAGCGTGTGGGCGGTTGCGTAGTCCCCGTGCTGGAAGGCGGATTGGCCCGCAAAAAAGTAGGCGTCGTCGACATAATCGCTCTGCGGATAGGTCGCGGTTAGTTGCTCGAACGCGTCCTGCGCCTTCACGTAGTCCTGCCGGAAGGAGTAGAATTCGCCGAGCTTGAAGAACGCCTCCGCCCCGCCGAGCGTCTTGCCATATTTTTGCGTCAGCGCGCCGAGCGCTTGCTCGGCCTGGTCGTCGGTCATTTTTTTGAGCTCGTAGGCGATGCGGATGCCCAGCTCGCTCGCCTCCAGCGAATCGTCGGGGAAAAGTTTGACGATGCGCTGGTTGGTATCGAGCGCGCCCGCAAGATCGCCCGTCTGGTACTGAAGATCGGCCAACGCGCGCAGCAGCGCCTTTTGATCCGGCGTGGCGACATCCGTGCCCAAGCCGCGCTCGAAGGCAGCCTGCGCATCGCTGCTCTTGCCCTGCGCCGTCAGCAACATGCCCTGCGCGAGCGCGATCTTCTTCAGGTAGGCGCTTTGCGGGAAGCGCTTGAGGAAATCGGCGTCGGTCTTCATGAAGACATCGGGCTTGTTCAACTTCGCCTGCGCGAGCAGCAGGTTGAACGATGCTTCCTCCGCCTGCGCGTCAGTGCCGGCGGAAACCTGCGCAAACTGCGCGGCCGCGCCCGCGAAATCGCCACCTCCATACAGCAACTGCCCGAGCTGGAACCTTGCGGTGCGCACCAGCGCGGGGTCGCTGCTCGCCGCGATGCAGGCCTCGAGAGCGTGGCGCGCAAGGTCCGGCTTGCCGGCCCGGGCGTAAAGGCGGCCGAGCTGGTCGTTGGCCGGAGCGGACCAGGCGCTGTGCGGGTAAGCCACCAGCAGCGACTCGAGCGTGCCGATCGCCTTGTCCTCCTGGTTATCCTCGGCCAGCACCAGGCCGATGGCGAAGAGCGCGGCGGGTGCCGAGTCGCTCGAATTCCTGGCGAACTCCTGCAGCGTGGCGACCGCTTCCGGCAACTGGTTGGCTTCGCGCGCGCTTTCCAGGAACGCGCGAAAGGCGTTGAGCCGCGCGGTTTCGTTTTCCGCCAGCTGGTACGCTTTCTCGTACCCCGTAGCCGCGAGATCGAACTGCCCAAGCGCATGTTCCGCGCGACCCAGCCCGAGGTTCGCGGCGGCGACCAGCGGCTTGGGAAACGCCGTGGGAACATCGGTGACGCGGCGGTAGGCCGCAACCGCCTGGTCCGGCTGGTTGTTGCCCAGACTCGCCTCGCCCAGCCAGTAGTTGGCTTCGAAGGCGAGGCCCGCATCCGGCTGAGCCGCGAGCAACGCCTGCAGCGTGGCGATCGCCTGCGGAAACTGCGCCTTCGCCAGCTGGATCTTCGCCAGCAGCAACTCCGCGTGCTGGGCCGGCGCCGGATCCTTCGGATCGCGCGCGAGATTCAGGATGATCGGCATCGCCTCCACTTCGCGCCCCTGCTTGAACACCGCCCAGGCCAGACCGAGATCGGCGTCGGCCTCATGCCCGGCCAAGTCCTTGAGCGCGAGGAGCGCCTTGAACTTCTGCTCCGCCTCGGGCCATTTCTCCGCGTCGAGCAGCGCCTGCGCCTGCCAGAAAAGCGTGTCGGCCTGGAGGGGAGCCGGCACCTGGTCGATGGGCAGCGTGAACGCCGCCAGGGCCGCGTCGTCGCGCCCGAGCTGATAAAAGGCGCGCGCCTGCAGCAGCTCGGCCTGCGGCAGCAACTCGCTGTGCGGGTATTTCTTCAACAGCGCGGCCACGCGGCTGTTCACCACGTCGAAGGCGCCGTCATGGTACGCCTGCTCCGCCGCGGCCAGCGTCTTCTTCTCGTCGTCGCTGGGCTCGGCCCGCAGCGGCATCGTGACGAGCGCGACCAGCATCGCGGCGCCGGCGAGCCCGGGAGTGAGGGACGAAATCCGGGTATTTTTCATGATGAGGCGCGCAGGATCATTTTAGCAAACGACGCGGCGGCGGATAGCATCATTCTTCTCGACAGCGCTCCGCGGGATCGAAACGCTCACACCCCATGCGGTTTTCGCGTTTGCTCTTTTTCATGCTTGGTCTGCAAATTGCGCCGGCACAACCGCCGGTAACGGGCGATGACGGCGTCGCGTCTTTCATCAGCTCGGATTATCATCCGAAGGACGGGCACTGGTTCAAGGCGCCCTGGCCAGAAAGCGAGTGGCGCTACCAGCTCGCGCCCCAAGCGCCGCTGGCGCTGACCCGGCCCGATCCCGGCTCGACCCTGCCGACGATCCACGTCGATTCAACCAGGACGTACCAGACCGTGCTCGGCATGGGCACGTCGCTGGAGGAAACGTCGATCGACGCCCTCACCCGCAACCACGACGACGCTCAGATCAAGGCCATCCTCAAGACGCTGATCGACCCGGCCACCGGCATCGGCATGAGTCTTTTCCGCATCACCATCGGAGCCTCCGACTTCTCCGACGCGCGCTCGGTCACGACCAATCCGCATGGTTTCTACACCTACCAGGATCAACCGGGCGATGCGTTCTCCATCGAAAACGATCGCAAGCTCCACATCCTGCACGTGCTCAAGCTGGCGCTGGAAGTTGCCAGGGAAACGGGGCAGCCGATTCGGTTTTTCGCCTCCGCGTGGAGCCCGCCCGGCTGGATGAAGGATTCCGGCAAGCTCATCGGCGGCAAGCTGCTCACGGAGAAGATTCCTGACTATGCCCGCTACCTGCGCGAGTTCGTGCAGGCCTACCAGAAGGAGGGCATCCCCATCTACGCCATCACCACGAACAACGAGCATTACTTCGCGCCCAACGGCTATCCCGGCTGCGCCTTCGGCGCTCACGAGGAAGCGCTGCTCGCGGACGCGCTGGGCCGCGAGTTCAAGCAGGCGGGCCTGGACACGCGCGTCTGGATCCTCGACCACAACTTCGATATTTGGGACAAAGCCGCGATTACATTGGGCGAACTCAAGGCGAGCTACCCGGCCGGTTACGCCGTGGTCGACGGCACCGCCTTTCACCTCTACGGCGGCAAGCCGCCGGCCATGGCGCGCCTGGCGGCCGCCTTTCCCGACAAGAGCATCCAGTTCACCGAAGGCGCCACGTGGGGTACCGCCGGCATGAACGAGATTGCGCAAATCTTCCGCAATGGCTCGAGCAGCTACGTCTCGTGGGTGACGATGACGATGCAGTCGCCCGAGACGCACATCCAGGGACCCTACAGCAAACCGCCCGCGCTGAGCCCCGTGCTGCTGACCAAGAAGGACGGGGCCAGCCCCGATTGGTACAAGATTCCCGAGTACAATCTCTACGGCCAGTTCATGAAGTTCATCCGGCCCGGCGCCGTGCGGATCGAGAGCGATCCCGGCAGCGAGGAGACCACGACGAACGTTGCCTTCAAGAATCCCGACGGCTCGCTCGTCCTTGTGGTCATCAACCAGAACGAATGGACGCAGGACCTCCGTTTCCTGGTCGACGGCAGCCAGCTGGCTGTCTCCCTGCCGCCTTCCACCGTCGCGACCTATGTGATGAAACCGGGACCCACGCCCAGCCCGCTGGCCGCAACGCAGCCGCCCGAAATCGGGCCGCGCGTGCTGCCGCCCACCGGCTCTGGCACGGCCCTGTGCGAATGGTGGCTTAACGAGAACGGCCCGGGCCGCAGCTTCGACAAGCTGACCACCGACCCACGCTTCCCGGATCATCCCAGCGGCAGCAAGGTCGTGACCGCCCTCAAGACGAACGACCAGTGGAAGATCAATTCGGGCACGCGGCTGCGCGGGTTTGTGCATCCCAACGTGACGGGCAATTACACGTTCTACGTCGCGGGCGACGGCAGCTCGGAACTTTTCCTCAGCACGGACGAATCGCCGGCGAACAAACAGCTCATCGCGGTTTGCCCGACCTACTCCGGCTCCTTCGACAAGAGCCCGCGGCAGAAGTCGGCGCCGATCCCGCTCGTGCAGGGCAAGAAGTACTACTTCGAGACCCTGCAAATCGGCGGCGGCGGCAACGGCCAGACCAACGTCGCCTGGGACATCCCCGGCATCGGCGAGGAGAAGACCATCGCAGGGAAGTTCCTCTCGCCGCCGTAGAAGCAAGCGTCCGCGCTTACCGCCAGCCTTTTTGCGAAGCCAGCCACCTTACTTGTAGCGGCAGTCTAGGACCGCCGAGGAAGATACAGCGCGCGTTGCGACCACACGCGGTCCTAGATCGCCGCCAGATTTGCGCTGCTAAGACGCCAGCTCCACCAGCGATTCCTTCACGCTGCCCATCAGCGGCGCGATCGTCTTGTCCGTGAAGTCGAAGGCCAGCCCGGCCTCGGCGAATAGCTCCGGCAGCGGACGCGAACCGCCGAGCGCCAGCCCGCGCAGGTAGTGGTCGACCGCCTCGGACAGATTCGCGCGCGCATGCTGCCAGAGCTGCAGCGCACCGAGCTGCGCAATCCCGTACTCCACGTAGTAGAACGGAATCTCGAAAATGTGGAGCTGCCGGTGCCACATGTGCGCCCGGCATGTCTCGTAGCCGCTGTAATCCTCGATGCCGCCAAAGCGGTCCATCAGCGCGATCCATTGCGCGGCGCGCTCCTCGCGCGTGTGCTGCGGGTGCGTGTAGATCCAATGCTGGAACGCGTCGACCGCCGCCATCCAGGGAAAGAACTTGATGATGCCCTCGAGGTGATCGCGGCGGGCGCGACGCACGTCGTCCTCGGGATAAAACTCGCCCAGGTGCGGCGCGGCCAGCAGCTCCATGCCCATCGACGCGACCTCGCAAAACTCGATCGGCGCGCCACGGTAGGCGTGCAGCGGCTGCTCGCGCGCGGCCAGGGCGTGGAAGGCGTGGCCGGCCTCGTGCAGCATGGTCTCGACGTCGCGATGCGCGCCCACGGCGTTCATGAAGATGAAGGGTACGCGCGCCTCGGAAAGCGTGCTCTGGTAGCCACCCGGTGCCTTGCCCTTGCGGTTGTCGAGATCGACCAACTCCTGTTTGCGCAGGATCTGGAAGTAGTCGCCGAAGCGCGGATCGAGCTTGGAAAAAATATGGTGGCACTTGCGCAGCAGTTCGGATGATTCCTCAAAGGGCTGGAGCGGCGGCAGATGATCCGGATCGACGCCGAGATCCCAGGGGCGCAGCGGATCGACCTCCAGCTTCTGCCGGCGTTGCGACTGCAGCTCGCGCATGAGCGGCACGACATGGTGCTCAATCGCGGCGTGGAAGCGCAGGCAATCCTCCGGCGTGTAGTCGAACCGCTCGTAGTTGGCAAAGGTGTAGTCGCGGAAATCCTTGAAGCCCGCCGCCAGCGCGATCTCGTGCCGCAGCTTGAGCAGTCGATCGAAAATGTCGTCCAGCTTGTCCGCGTCCTGCAGCCGGCGTTCCGTCACGGCCTCCCAGGCCAGCGCCCGCCGCGCGCGGTCGGGCTCCTCCTGCAACCGGGCCATGCGGGCCAGCGTCTGCTCCTTGCCCTCAAACTCCACGGTCATGCCGCCGCTGACCTTCTGGTACTGCTGCGTGAGCTTCGCCACCGCCGTCTCGCGCGCCACGTTTTCCTCCCGGTAAATCTTCACCTGCGCCTCCGCGCTGCGGCAGTAGACGGCATAGAGCGGCGGCAGCTTCTTGAATTCCGGCAGCGAGACGAGCTTTTGCAGCAGCGCGAACTGGCGCGGCTTGAGCCACGGATCGACCACCTCAACGATGTGGAGGTAGGCCTTCTCCCGCTCCGCATCGTCCGTCTGGCACGTCATGCGGATGTAGGCCAGCGACGACGATTCGCTCAGCGCGGCGCAGACCTCGCTGTGCGACGCCAGCCAGGTCTCGAGTTCCCCCACCGACGTGACCGCGACCAGCGCCGTCTTCAGCCGATCGAAGATCGGCGCCAGCTGCGCGGTGTCGGTCAGGTCGACATCTTCCGGAAGAAACCGGCGGGGCACAAAATGCTGCGTCTGCATGCGCAGACTATGCCACAGAATCGCGCGAAGCGTTAATCCCGAAAACGGGAAACGCCCCGCGCAACGTGCAGTTGCGCGGCCCTAGTGGGCCGACGCGTCCATGGCGGCCTTGAGCTTGGCCACTTGCGTCTCGACCTTGGCGATGATGGGCTTGACGCCGGGGTCAACCTGGATCATGGCGTTGC
The DNA here is from genome assembly GCA_903970275.1 of Betaproteobacteria bacterium. Classification (GTDB taxonomy): domain Bacteria; phylum Verrucomicrobiota; class Verrucomicrobiia; order Methylacidiphilales; family UBA1321; genus JABDGH01. The sequence continues at coordinate 5,062 of CAJCIA010000152.1, read as the reverse complement.
GGACCTTGTCGCCGTGGGCGCGCATCTCCTGGCCCAGCGCCTGGCGATCCTCGTCGGTGCCCTGGCCGCCCTGCATGGCCATGACCTTCTGCATCAGATCCATCTCCTCCGTTTGCAACGCCGGGTTGGCGGCCATGGCTTTCTCGCGGGCGGTCTGGAGCTCCGTCTTTTCGTCCGACGTCAGCGTGGCCGTCGCCTGCTGCATGATGGAGGCGTAACCACCGCCGCCTCCCCCTCCGCCGGCCGGAGGAGCGGCGGGCGGCGGCGTGGTTGTGGTCGTCGTGGTTCCGGTCGTAGTGGTGGTCGTCTGGGCAAAAAGCGGCAAAGCGACAAGAGCAAGCGCGGTGGCGAAGAGGGGCTTCATTTCAGAAAGGCTACGTCGGATTAGGGCCGAGGCAATGGGTTCGTTTCGGACGCAAGGGAACGGCTGAATAATTAGGGCACGAGATGGATCGCGCGACGGATCGTTGTTCCTTGAGGACAGCTTGGGCGGGCGCAGCTGCCCTCGGGCCGATGGCGCCTACAGGTTGCGTGGATGTTGCCTGAGCGGCTAGAGTCGGCGCCTATGCCCCGGGAATTTGCAACGGTGACGTTTATTGGCCAGGACCAGGCGGGCGTGATCGCACGCGTCACGCAACTGCTTTTCCAGCTGGGCGCCAACATCGAGGCGCTGGAGGAGCAGGTGACCCGCGGCGAGTTCAGCATGACGCTGCAGGCCTCATGGACCCGCGCGGCGTTCGACCGCGACGCCATCCAGGCGCGCGTGCGCGAGACCGGCCTCGCGCTGAAGATGGAGACGCGGGTCCACTTCACCCCGCCCGGGCCGCCCCGGCTGGCCATCCTAGTCACGCGCGAGCCGCATGTGCTCGAGGGCCTGATGGCCAAGGCGCGACGCGGGCTGGGCGCGACACCGGTGGTGGTGATCGGCAGCCGCCCGGACCTGGGTGGGATCGCGAAAAAGGCGGGGCTGCCGTTCATCCACGTGCCGTTCAACGATCGCGCCGAGGCGGAGAAAAAGGTGCTCGGGCTGCTGGACGAGCACGAGGTCAACTTCATCGTCTTGGCGCGGTTCATGAAGATTCTCTCGCCCAGCTTCGTCTGGCGCTGGAAAAACAAGATCATCAACATCCATCCCTCGCTGCTGCCGGCGTTCCCCGGCGCGAGTGCTTACCGGCAGGCCTACGAGCGCGGCGTCAAGGTCGTCGGCGTCACCGCCCATTTCGTCACACCGAACCTGGACGAAGGCCCGATCATCGCCCAGGAAGCGCTGCGCGTAAAACCGCAGGAGCCGCTGGCCAGCATCGTGAAGCGCGGCCAAGCGCTCGAGACCAAGTGCACGCTGCGCGCCGTGCGGGCGTTCATCACCAAGCGCCTTGATGTGCACTGGGGCCGGGTTTATAGCTGAGCCGAGTTGGCGATTTCAACCGTCGCTCAACCTTCACGCCACCCCGACAACGATCGGCCATGCGCAGGCCCTCAGTGGTAGCCGGCGATGTCCCCATCGCCGGAGCGCGTAGCAGCGCGCGGAATGCAGTCTCCGCTTCAGCGTTTTCGAGCGAAGACGCAAAGTGACGGCGCGATGCGCCGAATTTACGACGGTCCTAGACCGCCGCTACTGGAGAGATCAATCAAAGTTCGTTGTTACCATTTCGGCCGCGGCCTAGTCTTAGAAGAGCGACCGCGATGAGTGAAACATCCCCCGTTCCTGACCTGATCGCGCTGTTGCAGGAGGCGGTGCGCCGCCGGGCATCGGACTTGCACCTGCACGTGGGCAGCCCGCCCCTGGCGCGCATTCACGGAGAGATCGTGCCGCTGGATGCGCCGGTGCTCTCGGCGCACGACTGCTACTTCATGATCTACGGTCAGCTGACCGAGCCGCAGCGCGCGCGGTGCGAGGAACAGAAGGGCCTCGACTTCGCGCTGGATGTGCCGGGGCTTGGCCGGTTCCGCGCCAACGCGCACTACACGCGCGGCGCACTGGAGGCGGTCTTCCGGCACATCCCGGAGCAGATTCCCGACCTCGAAGCGCTGGGGCATCGCGCCGCGGTGGCGGACCTGTGCAAGCGCGAGGAAGGGCTCATCCTCATCACCGGCTACACGGGCGCCGGCACGACGACGACGCTGGCGTCGATGATCCAACACATCAGCCGGCATCTCTCGCGGCTGATCCTGACCATCGAGGATCCGATCGAGTTCGGCTTTGCCCCGGCCATGAGCATCATCAAGCAGCGCGAGGTGGGGCCGGACGTGAAGTCGTTTTCCGACGGCGTGCAGCAGGCGCTGCGGCAAGACCCGGATGTGATCGTGGTGGGCGAGATGCGGGACCGCGAGACGATGCAGGCCACACTGACGGCGGCGGAGACGGGTCACCTGGTCATCGGCACGCTGCACACGGTGGATGCGTCCAAGACGGTGGACCGCATCGTGGATATTTTCCCGCATGAGCAGCAGAACCAAATCCTGACGCAGCTTTCCAACAGCCTGGTGGCCGTCATCTCGCAGCGACTGCTGCCCCGCGCCGACGGCCAGGGCCGCGTGCTAGCGACCGAGACGATGATTGCCAATGCGGGCATCCGCGCCTGCATCCGCGAGCGCAAGCCGCACATGATCCTCGGCATGATCGAAATCGGTTCGCAAGAGGGGATGAACTCGCTAGACGAAAGCCTGGCCACGCTGGTGAAGACCGGCCAGATCACGGTGGAGGAAGCGCTGATCCATGCGCGAGACCCGGAGCGGATGCAGACGCTGGCCGTGGTGCCGAAGAAAAAGGGGTTTTTCGGGTAGCAGCGGGAATGCTTCTACCCACTGCACCTTTATTACCAATCGTTAGTTAGAGGTGACGCGGGTCAACTTGATTGCAGTCACAACGTTGTTGCGGAATGTGACGATCAAAGTGTCATCAACTTCGAAGTCACTTGGCGGAGGTTTGAATTGTTCGGCGTGAACATAATAGGCCTTGCCCGACACGATCGGTGAACTCCCGAGGTGGGCGCGTATTTTTTCGATGGACATGCCCTGATGACCAAAAATAAAGACGATTGGCGACGCTAATCGAGGTGCATCTTTTAATTCAGCGACGGTTCCTTCTCGCACTTCGACACCATCGAGAAGAAGATCATTTCCGCCCATCTCACAATTACTCGAAAATCTGACCAAGTTTGGGCCGAACGCGAAATCTACGAAAACTTCCCCACCGGCGGCATCTTCGCCGTTACGTTTCATTTTTCCTCGGCCGAGTTTGCCGATCACGTCCGCAAGGCGATCCTTCTCAAGAAAGAAGTCATGGCCCTCCACTCGACAGGATCTCGCGAAATCGAAACCGACCTGTTTGGCAGAGGCGGGGACCTCGTCGTAAAAATAGGGCGCCGGCTGTCCCGCGCTACTCAATCCAAGGGCAAAAGCGGACGCGAACAGCGCAAGCATAGTTAGCTAGTGAGGAGCTTCAGCAACGCTTCCGTCTCGCTCAAATCCCGCAGCACATGCGTCGCCCCGCAGGCGGCGAGGTCCTCAGGCAGGAAGGAGCCGGTGCCCACGCCGATGCTGTTCGCGCCGATGGCTTGGGCGCAGGCAATATCATGCGGGGTGTCGCCGATGATCCAGGTGCGGGCGGGCGGGAAGTCGAGGCCGGTGACGTCCTTCGCGCGGCGCAGCGCGACGGGGCCGAGCTGATTGCGGTCGGAGCTGTCGTCGGCGTAGGCGCCGAACTCGAAGTAGCTCCAGATGCCGACGTGCTGGAGCTTGAGCCGCGCGCCTTCCTTGAGGTTGCCGGTCAGCAGCCCTTGGTGCAGATCCGGGTGCGCGGCGATAGCGTCGAGCGCCGCCTTCACGCCGGGCAGCACGCGCGCGTTGCCCTTGGGCAGCGTGACGGGCAGGAGCTCCAGATACTGGCGGCGAAACTTTTCCTCCTCCGCGGGCGTGTGCTCCACGCGAATGTGCGTGAGCAGGTCCCGCATGATGGAGGTGTCGGTGCGGCCGCGCAGGTCGACGGGAAGCTGCTCCTTGAAATCCTGGCGGTAGGTCTCACGGATCATCTGTAGAAGCGCGCGCTCGCCCGCGCGGTCCATGTTGACGAGGGTCTGGTCGATGTCCCAGAGGATGAGGGTGGGAGGCATGAGCGGGGGAACTACATCGCCATGACGGAGAAGCCGCTGTCGACGTACATCGTCTGGCCGGTGATGGCGGCGGCGCCGTCCGTGGCGAGGAAGAGCCCGGTGGCGCCGAGCTCCTCCAGCTCCACGTTGCGGTGCAGCGGGGCGCGCAGTTCGTAGTGCTTGAGCATTTCGGTCAGCCCCGCCACGCCGCGGGCGGCGAGCGTGTTCATCGGGCCGGCGCTAATGGCGTTGACCCGGATTTTCTTCCGGCCGAGGTCGTTGGCGAGGTAGCGCACGGAAGCCTCGAGCGCGGCCTTGGCCACACCCATGACGTTGTAGTGCGGCACGACGCGCGCGGCGCCGAGATACGTCATGGCCACGATGCTGCCGCCGTTCTTTTCCATGAAAGGCAGCACGGCGCGGGTAAGGCCGACAAGCGAGTAGGCGCTGATGTCGTGGGCGGTGGAAAACGCCTGCCGCGTGGTAGCCACGAACTCGCCTGCCAGCGCTTCGCGCGGGGCGAAGGCGACGCTGTGGAGCAGGAGGTCGACGCGGTCGGTCTGCTTTTTCACCTCGGCGAAAAAGGTGTCGATCTGCTCGTCGGAGGAAACGTCGCAGGGCAGGATGAGTGTGTCCTCGCCAAAGGTGCCCGCGAGCTCCTCGACGTTTTCCTTCAGGCGCTCGCCTTGGTAGTTGAAGATGAGTTTGGCGCCAGCCTTATGCCAGGCCTGCGCGATCGCCCAGGCAATGCTGCGTTTGTTGGCCACGCCGAAAATCACGCCGGTCTTGCCGGCCAAGGGAAGGTCGCTGCTCATAGGGGGTTCATGATGCAAGCCGCCGCGTCGAGGAAAAGCCGAAAGCACCGGTTGAACGATTCGTCATGGAGCGGTGGGCGAAAGGATTAGAGGAGGTGAGCGTTTTTCATGGTAGCGGCGGTCTATGACCGCCGGGCCCGGGCGATAGATTAGCGT
>CAJCIA010000151.1 GCA_903970275.1 Betaproteobacteria bacterium | reverse complement strand
GTTAGCAGCGATCGAAGTGGATCAGGGCGCGGGGCTAGTAGCGCCAGAATGGACAAGCGCACAAACGTTATTGGGTGCGATACCCTTGGCGTTCTTCCTCAAACGCCATTGAGCGTTCTGCGGCAAATAATGCTCAAGATTGCTCGTTCTGCTTCTTCATATAGAAGAGACACAGAATTAACCCGAGAAACGCCGCAAACTGTCGCCCGGAACGGAACAGCGACGCGTCGGGCGATGCCGGGTAAGCGTGGCCTGACGGCCGCAGATTATGCGGCTTGCGCGGTCGGTTGATCCACCGGGGCTTCCCAGTTCCACGGCATGAGTTCGTCCCAGCGGCCGGCGGGCCAGTCGTCAGCAATCTTGGCGATGACATCGGCGATATAGACCTGCGGATTGACGTTGTTGGCCTTGCAGGTCTGGATGACGGTGTAGATGGCGGCAGCACGCTCGCCGCCGCCCTTCGAGCCGGCGAACAGCCAGTTGCGGCGACCGACGGCAACGCCACGCAGAGCACGTTCGGCGATGTTGTTGTCGATCTCCAGGCGACCGTCATCGAGGAAGCGGGATAGCGCCGTCCATCGCTTCGTGGCGTAGGCGATGGCCTTGGCCATGTCGGACTTGGGCGACAGGCGGCGCAGCGCGGCCTCGAGCACATCGCGCAAGGCATTGACCAGCGGACGGCTTCGTTCCTGCCGGGCACGATGGCGGCTATCCGGCGGCTGCCCGCGCACCTCGGCCTCCACGGCATAGAGCGCACCGATCCGCTCGAGGATATCCGTGGTCAGCGGCGTGGGCGATCGCTCGTGCAGGTCGAAGATCTTGCGCCGGGCATGTGCCCAGCACGCCACCTCGGTCACGCCCTTCCGGTAAAGCCCGTCATAACCGGCATAGGCATCGGCCTGGAGGAAGCCCCGGAAGCCGGCGAGATGCGCCTGCGGATGTGCGCCGGTGCGATCAGGGGCGAAGCGATACCATGCCGCGCACGGTGCGGTGCTCCCCGAGGCCTGGTCGTCGGTCGCGTAAACCCACAGCCTGCCCGTCGCTGTCTTGCCCCGGCCTGGGTCGAGCACCGGCACCGGCGTGTCATCGGCGTGGATCTTGTCGGCCTGGAGCACCGCGTCACGGATGCGGCTGACGATGGGGTCGAGAAGCGCGGCGGCCTGCCCCGTCCAGCCGGCGAGCGTCGAGCGGTCGATGTCGAGCCCCTGTGCGGCCATCATTTCGGCCTGGCGATAGAGCGGCAGATGATGGTCGAATTTGGAGACCACGACATGCGCCAAGGTCGCGAAGGTCGCCTTGCCGCGAGCAACCGCATGGACGGGTGCGCGCGCCTGGACGATCTTCTCGCACACCCGGCAGCTATATTTCGGACGGACGGCACGCACGACCCGCCAGCGCACCGGCACGATGTCGAGCATCTCATGGGCATCCACGCCCAACCGGCGAAGCGCACCGCCGCAGTCCGGACAGGTGCAGGCACCAGAGGGCGGCTCGTGGACGACCTCCTCGCGCGGCAGATGGCCGGGCAGGCTGCGCACCGGCGCCGGTCGCGCCGTATCCCCCGGTGCGGCCGTTTCGGTGGCTGGCGTATCGCGCTCCGTCTCCAGCTCCTCCAGCGCCAGTTCGAGCTGCTCGATCTCGCGGCCCAGCTTCTCGGACGAGGCGCCGAACTGCATCCGCCGCAGCCGGGCGATCTGGCCACGCAGCGTGTCGATGAGCAGGTCGCGAGCGGCGAGCGCGGCGTGGGCCCGGGCGAGCGAAGCCTCCAGCGCGGCGATCCGCGCGGTCGCATCGTCTGGGGAAACGGGCGCTTCCAACATGACCCTTTTCATAGCAGATCGGCCCTGCGTGCACGAGCAAAAGCGGCGAGGATCCGGCGTTTTCAGCCCGCCAGTGTCGGCGTGAACGTCCGCTCGGGGCGCCGCCAGTCGATCCCTTCCAGCAGCATCGACAATTGCGCCGGCGTCAATGTCACCGTGCCCGTCGCGGTCACCGGCCAGACGAAGCGACCCCGGTCCAGGCGCTTCGAAAACAGGCACAGACCCTGGCCATCGAACCACAGCAGCTTGACCAGATGACCCCGCTTGCCCCGGAACGCGAACAACGCGCCGGAATGGGGATCCTGGGTCAACACCTGCTGCACCAGCACCGCCAGACCGTCGAAGCCTTTGCGCATGTCGGTCACGCCGCAGGCCAGGAACACCCGTGTCGGCAACGGGGTCGGATTCACCGCAGCACCGACAACACGCGCGCCAACGCCCCCCTGTCCACGTCGGCATCAACGCTCACCCGCACGCCGCCCGGCAGGTCGATATGGATGAGGCCCGAAACGCAGGAAGCAGGCGCGACCGGCTCTGCGACCTGCACCTCTGCGAACGCTGGCAATGCGGCCACGGCACCGCCCAGCTTGCCCGCCCGCATCTGCTTTCGCCACGTGTAGATCAGGCTGCTCGACACCTCGCGTCGCTCGATGACATCACGGACCCGCACACCCGGCCGAAAGGCCTCGGCGAGGATCTCCAGCTTCTCCTCGTCCGACCAGCTGCGCCGGCCCGACAACCGTCCGACCACCTCCACGCGACCAGTCATACGAGTGCTCGTATGACTGGTCTCAGACCCGAAAACTTCCCGCACTGCCACCGCCCTCGTCAAAGACGACAAGCATCCGGGCTACGGGCGCCACGGCAAGGCGGCCTGCTCGACACGCTTACGGATCTCGTAGCGAATCTCGCGTTCCGCCGGTCCGATGAGATGACCCTCGTCGAGGACTATCAGGCCGATATCATCGATCAGCGTGGAGTCGCTCCGAAGCGCGAAATCAAGTTTCTCCGGCGTCGCAATGATGATGTCGCGCGTGCGCAACGCATCTTCATCACCTTGGGAGACACCGGCAGCTCCGTAGAGCGATGATACCGTGAAGCCGAGCGGAGCGAACGTCTTGCGAAAGGAACGCTCAGTCTGAGCAGACAAGGCCCGTAGCGGTGTCACG
>CAJCIA010000150.1 GCA_903970275.1 Betaproteobacteria bacterium | reverse complement strand
TGACCGCCGCTACAATCGAGCCAGCAACCGCTTACCTGACCGGCGCAGCGTCGGAGATAGGGCCGGGACTGACAGCTGCTTCGGAGACCGGCGGCTGAGCCATTTCCTCGACGTCATCGGGAAGGACGCGACGCTCAGCGGCTCGCACAATGTAGCGCGGATTGTCATCGCGCATGACGGTTAGCTCAACGCCGGTGCCAGGCTGACCATGCAGCGCAAGGCGCGCGTCCTCCGGTGTGAGCGTGTTGACATAATTCTTGTCGATCTTCACCACGACGTCGCCCACGCGGAAACCCACGTCATAGGCCGGGCCGCCGCGAACGAGGCCGCCGATGATGCAGCTGCCGTCCTTCGCGAAAACCAGGCGCACGCCGAGGCGTCCGGCTCCGCTGTGCTGACTAGCCAGCACAGGGGCGAACGGCTTCGGCTTGTTCTTGTCGTCGGGCGGCGGCGTGGTGGGCACTTGGGCGCGCGCAACCAGAGTTGCCGAGGCGAGGACAGCAGCAAGGACGAGATATTTCATAAGAAACCGAGGTGGAAGACCTCTCAGTCGTATCTCGGCTTATATCCGATTTTCCTTAGTTCTTACAGTAAAAAGTGGAAAAACCGTCGGCGTTCCTACGACTCCACCGCGTCCCCAAACTCGATACCAATATTACGGGCGAGGCGGATGGAGTCAGCGGGCAGGCCCTTGTGCTTGTCGAGGATCTCGTCGAAGTCGCGAAGCTGGATTTTGCCGTTGACGGCGGCGGTCATGGAACCTTTTTCGCCGCTCGTCAGCGCGAGCACCGCCATTTCGCCCATGCGGCTGGCGAGCAGGCGATCGTAGTGCGTCGGCGAGGCGCCGCGCTGCACGTGCCCCAGGACGGTCAGCCGGATTTCCTGCCGCACCTTGCCGAGCTCAGCCAAGCGTTCCATGAACACGGTGCCGGGACAAACACCCTCGGCGACGATGATGACGCTGTTGTTGTGGTGGCTGGAAAAGCGGCGATCCAGCACTTGCGCGATGCGCTCGTAATTGACGCGGTATTCGGGAATGACGGCCACCTGCGACCCCGTGCTGATGGTCGTCATGAGCGCCAGGTACCCGCTTCCGCGGCCCATGACTTCCACCACAAAACAGCGCCGGTGCGAGGCGGCGGTCGCGCGGATCATGTCGACCAGGCTGATGATGGTGTTGAGCGCCGTGTCGACGCCGATGCCCATGTCGGTGCCGAAGAGATCGTTGTCGATCGTGCCCGGCAGGCCGATGACGCTAAGCCCGCGCCGGTGCAGCGCCCGCGCTCCGTTGAGCGAGCCATCGCCGCCGATGACGATGAGCCCGTCGATGCGATGCTTCTTCAGCACCTCCATGGCGCGAAGCTGGCCGGATTCCTTGACGAACTCAGGACAGCGGCTGCTCTGCAGAAACGTGCCCGCATCGCGGATGCGGCCGGACACGATGTGGGAATCGAGCGGCATGACCTCGTCGTCGATCAGCCCTTGGTAGCCGTTGCGGATCCCGAGCACCTCCAGCCCCTTGTGCAGGCCGGCGCGGGTGACCGACCGGATCGCCGGATTCATGCCGGGGGAATCGCCGCCGGAGGTGAGCACTGCAATTCTTTTCACGCACCCCCGTGGTAGCCGTTTTCGTGCCGCTGGGAAGGATGAAGTGCCGGCATGACAAGGCGTTCACCTGCCCGCGCGCACTGGCCATCGCCAAGCTTTGCTGTAGGCTCGTCCGCCTATGAGTCTGGTTGCCCAAATTGACGGTGAACTGAAGAAGGCGATGATGGCGCGCGAGGCCGACAAGGTCTCCGTGCTGCGCATGCTGAAATCGGCGGTGAAGTATGCCGCGCTGGAAAAAGGCGCTGAGAACGAGCCGACCGACGCCGACGTCATTGCCGTTGTGCGCAAGGAGTCGAAGAAGCGCGAGGACTCGATCGCAAGCTTCACCCAGGCCAATCGCACCGACTTGGCGGACAAGGAAAAAGGTGAGTTGGAAATCCTGCGCGCCTACCTGCCCGCCCAGATGCCCGAGGAGAAGATCGAGGCGCTCGTGAAAGAGGCGATCAATGAAACCGGCGCGACCTCCAAGGCGCAGATGGGCCTGGTCATGAAGGCCGCGCAGGCGAAAGCCGCCGGTCAGGTGGACGGCAAGACGCTCAGCGCCGTCGTCCAGCGGCTGTTGAAGTAAACCGCGCCGGCCTAAGGACGGTTCTTGGCGAAGAGGCGCACCGTGCTGCGCCGCATTTCCTGTGTGCAGGAGCCCAGACTGGGCAGCGTGCGCAAGGCCTCCGCCGCGCTGGAGGTACGGCGTGTGGGATCCTTTTCCAGCAACCGCAGCACCCAGCGCTCGAGCCCCGGCGACAAGTCCTGGCGCAGGTATTTCATCGAAAAGGGCTCGGCCTTGAGATGCGCGTCGATCAGCTCAGCGACGTTGTTGCCGTCGAACGCCGAGTGTCCGGTGACAGCTTCGTAGAAGATGCAGCCGAGCGAATAGAGATCGGTGCGCTGGTCGAGTGGCATGCGCTGGAACTGCTCCGGCGACATGTAGTGGACCGAACCCATGAGCGAGTTGAGATGATCCATCGATTGCGGCTTGGGCACGTCCATGTACTTGGCCAGGCCAAAATCGAGAACCTTGACGGTAAACAGACCGGCCTTGATCGAGCGGATGATCATGAAGTTGCCGGGCTTGAGATCGCGATGGATCAGCCCGACCGCGTGGGCCGCGACCACGCCGGCCAGCGTCTGCTGGGCGAAACGGTGGAAGTCGACGAACTGGAGCGGCCCACGCACCAGCACCTCCTCCAGCGTCTCGCCTTCAAGCAACTCCATCACCACGTAAGCCCCGTCCGGTTCCAGTCCGTAGTCGAGAATCGTGACGATGTTCGGATGCTGCAGGGAGGCGGTCGTCATCGCCTCGCGCCACGTTTGTTCCAGCAGCGCGCGCTCATTTTGGGCGCCCTGCAGTCGCACGCGCTTGAGCGCCACGGGGCGGTTCAACTGCTCGTCCAAGGCGCGATAGACATCACCCAAACCGCCGCTGCCGATATGGGCCTGCAGCAGGTAACGCCCGCCCAAGCGTTGGCCGATGGCGGCGGCCGGCAGCGGGGCAGACGGCGTTTCCGGGTTCGGCACCCCCGAATTAAACCCCAAATGCCCGTCAAAGAAAGGGCGAAGCGCGTTGCGAATGCGATATCAGCCTGCCGAAGCCAGGCGGGGCTACAACTTCACCGTGCCGCGGAAGGTTTCGGTGGCCGGACCCGTGAGCGTGACGTCGCGGAAGGTCTCACCGTCCGCCAGGTTCTCGAGTATTGCGTTGACGGTCAGCGTGTCGCCACCACGCACCTTGACGCGCAAGGGCAGCGCCAAACCGCGCACGCAATGGATGATCAAGGCCGCGGCCGTGACTCCCGTCCCGCAGGCGAGCGTCTCGCCCTCCACCCCGCGTTCGTAGGTGCGGACGAGGAGCTCGCCCGGTCCGGTAATCTGGACGAAATTCACGTTCGTGCCTCGCTCGAACAACTTGCTGTAGCGGATGGCGCGGCCGAGCGCCTGCACCTCCGCCAGCTCGATATCGGGGACCTCTAGCACCACATGTGGGACGCCGGTATTGATCGAGTGGAACGTCACCTCACTCCATCCGAAGTCGGCGCGGCGATGGAGCTTCAGGTCCGTCGGCGCGGTGAGATTCACCCGGATGTCATGGCCGACAAACTCGCCGGTGATCAGGCCCGCTGGCGTGAGAAAACGCACGCGCGCGGGATCGGTGCGCGGCCAAGGCTCGACAAAGCGGGCAAAGCAGCGCGCGCCGTTTCCACACATCTCCGCCTCGCCGCCATCGGCATTATAGTAGCGCATGCGGAAATCAACGCCGGGCTGGTCGGCCGGCTCGGCCGCCAGCAATCCATCCGCGCCGATGCCGAAACGCCGATGACAAAGATTGGCGATCTGCTCATGCGTCAAATTCAGCGCGAGCGAACGATTATCGACCACGACGAAGTCGTTGCCCGCGCCGCTCATCTTGACGAAGGGAAAACTGTCCATAACGCAATTTAACATAGGAACGAGCACGGCCAAGTCGATCCCGCGCGTTGAAACGCCCGCGCGCCCGTGTACCGTCACCGCATGGCACGCGAACTTTGTACCGGCACGCACCTGAAGCTGCTGACGGATGGCCATTGGGAATACGCGGAACGCACGCGCGCGACGGGTGGCGTGGTCATCCTCGCGTTCACCGAGCAGGACGAGTTGCTGCTGGTCGAACAATTTCGCCCGCCCGTGGGCAAGCGCGTTATCTCCCTGCCCGCCGGACTGACCGGCGATGACGGCGCTGTCGAAGCCGCCGCGGCGTCCGCCGCGCGCGAGCTGGAGGAGGAAACCGGCTACCGCGCTGCGCGTGTGCGCGAGCTGACCGTGGGCCCGAGCTCACCCGGCCTGACCTCGGAGATCATGACCTTCTTTGCCGCGGAGGGCGTGGAAAAGATCGAAGGCGCCGTGATCGATCCGGAGGAGGAAATCACGCCGCACGTCGTGCCGCGCGCGCACCTTCAGGCCTGGCTGCACGCCCGCGAGCGCGAAGGAATGCTGATCGATTATAAGATTTTCGCCGCGCTCTACCTGGCGGAACGGGAGTCGGCAACGTGAGGCGCGCCTGCGTTGCGGCGCTGCTACTTGGCGTGGCGTCGATTTCCAGTTTTGCCCAGACGACCAACGTCCCCGCCGCCACGCCGCCGACCGCTCCTGCCGCGGCGCCGGCTTCGCAGGCGGTGAACGAAGCGGACATTGTCGCGCGTGTGAATGCGGCCCTGGATAAGTATTCCGCGCCGGACTCCGCGCCTGATCCGGTGGAGGCCGATATCCGCGCACAGATGGCCGGGGTCGAGCCGAAGCTGCGCTACTTCGTTGCCGGACAGAACGAGCAGTTGCTCGCGCAGAATCCCTCTGTCGACATCATCCTGACGCTGGAAAAATGGGGCGACTATTTCCAAACCGCTATCGGCACCAAGACCGGCGCCACGGACGGCTGGCTGCAGACGCTGGCCAAGCGGCGCGATCAACTCAACGCCAACCTCACCGACCTGCAAAAGGAGCGCACGGTCTGGAACGACACGAGCGCGGAGTTGAAGAAGGACCCGACCGCCGCGCCGGAGTATGCACAGCAGGTCGCCGAGGTGCAGGCGCGGCTCGACGCCGTGCAGCGCGACATCCTTGCGCGCCTAAAAGATTTGCGCGTGCTGCAGCAGCAGGCGGCTAAAGATGCCCAGGAGATCACCGGCGTGATGACCACGCTGGATGCGGCCCGCACGCGCGCAATTTCGCAGCTCTTTGAGCCAAACGCGCCGCCGGTTTGGTCCTTCGCGACCCTGCCAAAAGGCGATGCGGGCGATCTGCTGAGCTGGCGCAAACAGTTCCACACCCTGGCGATCTACTCGGCGAGCGAGACGTTTCGCTTCATCATTCATTTTGTCCTGCTGGCCGCGTTGATCGCGCTGTTCTGGTGGCTGCGCGGTTATGCCCGAAAGCTCGCCTCCACGGAACCGGGCATCGCGCCGGCAGCGGGTATTTTCGAGACGCCAATCTCCACGGCGCTGCTGGTGGCGCTTGGCGCCAGCCCCTTCATCTATTATCCGATCGCGCCCCGTCTGCTCTCCGCGATGCTCGGTGCGGCGGCGCTGATTCCAAGCGTGGTGCTGCTGCGGCGACTGATCGAGCCTCGCTTGTTCGTCATCCTGTACGCGCTGATCGCCTTTTATTTCCTGGAGGAATTTCGCTCCGTGGCCGGCTTCTCGATGGCCGGCGCACGGACGTTCCTGTTGGCGGAAATTCTGGCCGCCGTGGCCTTTCTCGGCTGGCTCCTGCTGCGCAACCTGCGGCGGAGCACGACGGATGAACGCTTCAGTTATCTCGTCCTGCTCGGAGCACGCTTTGCCTTTGCCGTGCTTTCCGCCGGCTGGCTAGCCGAGGTACTGGGTTACACCCTGCTCGCCAATCTCCTCTGCGTGGCGGTGCAGCGCGCGGCGACGCTGGCACTCGCGCTCTACGCCGGCATCCGCATCGTCGAGGCGCTGCTCTTCATCATCATGCGGCTGCGGCCGCTCTCCACCCTGGGCATGGTGCGGCTGCACGGGCCGGACATCACGCGACGCTGCCAACGCGCGCTGGTGGGTGCAGCGGTGATTGTCTGGGTGCTCGTGGTTGTCGAGGAGCTGCCGTGGGCAACGGAACTTAATAAGCACTTTTTTGGCTTCTTCGCTTTCTACAACGATAAGACGAGCGAGTGGCAGCTTCACGTTCCCGGCAAGATCGCGGCCGCGTTGCTCATTGGCTGGGGTGTCTTCCAGCTGTCGAGCCTGACCCGGTTCGTCCTTGCGACCGATTTTTATCCGCGATTGCGCCTGGCCGCCGGTATTCCCTACGCCATCTCGATGACGCTGCACTACGTGCTGCTGACCATCGCGTTCATTGCCGCCACCGCCGTACTGGGCGTGGACATGACCAAGTTCACCATTCTGGTCAGCGCGCTGGGCGTGGGCGTGGGCTTCGGCCTGCAGAACATCATCAACAATTTCGTCTCCGGCCTGATCCTGCTTTTCGAGCGGCCGGTGAAGATCGGCGACACGATCCTGACGGGCACCGATACCGGCACGGTCGAGCGCATCGGCATCCGCGCCAGCGTGCTACGCACCCCGGCCGGCACGGAGGTGATCGTGCCGAACGGTTCGCTCATCTCCAACAACGTGACGAACTGGACGCTTTCCAGCCAGGAGCGGATCATTCTCATTCCGCTTAACGTCCCGCGCGGCCCGGACATCACTCACCTCATCAGCCTGCTCACGGCCGCCGCCGCCGCGAATCCCAAGGTGCTCAAAAATCCGCCACCGCAAGTCGTGGCGCAGACTCTCGGGGTCAATCTGGGTCTGGAGTTGCGCGCCTGGACGCGTTCGAAGGATGACTGGACGACGATTCGGAGCGAACTCGTGCTGGCGATGAACGAGGCCCTGAGCCGCGAGAACATCACCCTGGCCTAGCGGCTCGGTATTGAAGGCCGTTACATCTTCCCCGCGACCAGCGTGATCCGTCGCGCCGTCCAGACGATCTTCCCATCCGCCTGGCCGATCTTAAAAAGCTCGCGCGCCGCTGCGGGGGCCTTTGCCACCATCTCGAGGATCTTCTTCCGGTTTTCCACCGGCGTGTTCGCCTCGGCGAGATAGGCCTGCAGGTCCGGCATGCGGAACATGTCCACCTGTGCGCGCGTCACGGTCAGCCCCCGGTGCGTGCACCAATGCCGCCACGTGTTCGGCGTGGTGAAGCCGACGTGGGCTGGATCGCGCAGCCGTTCGAGCTGGTTCATCCATGCGGCCGCCTCCACGTGGTCGTCCGCCAGCGTGCCATCGATCACGACGAGAAACCCGTAAGTCTTCAGCACGCGCGTGGCTTCGCTCACGAACTTCTCCGGAGACTTCACGTGATGAGCGCCACCACGACAGATCACCAGGCCGAAGGAACCGTCCGCGTAGGGCAGCTCTTCCGCGCCGTGTTCGTGGAAGGTGATCGCCAGATGCTTTGATCCGGCCAATGCCTGCGCCTGGGACGTCACCGGTTGATCCGCCGCGGTAACCGAGAAGCCCTTTTCCGCCAGGTAGGCCGCCGTGTAGCCCGGACCGGTCAGCACATCCAGCGCCGAGCTGGCTGGGCGCAGCTTTAGGTCGGGAATCGTCTTTTCCAGGTCGCTCGTGTCGGCCAGCGGATGGCCCGCAATGCTGGTAGCCACGCCGCTTTCACCGATCCGTACATCCTCCAGCGGATTGGCGAAGTTGCCTGCGAACATCTTGGTGTACCACGCTTCCAGCATCAGGTAATGCGCCGGCAGGCTGGTCGCGCGGGAAAAGAGAAAATTCCCGATCACGCCGCAGAGCGCGTAGTCCGCGTAGACCGGCCGCTCGCCGGTGAGGAACGGATGCTGCGCCAGCATCTGCTCAAACGGCGCCAGCAGCGTGTAAAATTGCTCGGTCAGGCGCGTGACGTTGCGCGTCCATTCCTCCAGGCATCCCGGGCCAAACTTCCGCTCCTTATGCCGGCGGTGCAGGCCGCGTTCCAGGTCGCTGCGCAGCCACTTGTCGCGGTGCACATCGTTGACCTTGAAGCCGACCGCCTCGCACTCGTTTTCGATGTACGTGATGAGAATCCGCTGCAGCCCCGCGACGGTGTCCGGAAACAGATCCATCAGCGGGGCGAGCTGCGCGATGAATCGCGGGACGTCATCACCCGCCGGGCTCTTGTCGAACACCAGTTGATGGCTGAAAAGATCCTCGATCACCGGCACCTGGTAGTACTCGCCCTTCGTCAGCTTAATTACCGCCGAGGGATCGCCCGTCGGGAGATTCACGACCTCAAAGGAAATCCCTGAATGCTGCAGGACCAGGTGAATCGGGATGCAATACGGGCTATACGCGTATTGATACAGGCGCAGGCGCGCGGGCGTTTCCATTGGGCGAACTTACGAGCCGCCCACGCGTCCCGCAAGCCAAGCGCATGCGGCGCCGCCCGCCCGTCATCGGAGCGCGCTGGCGCAAACGTGCCTCCCGGCGTAAACTTTCCTCCCGTGCCACCAGCCCGCCCGCTCCTTCTCGACCTCGCGCCGGAGGAGTGGGATCTCGGCCCCGGCCCGGACTTCCGACGCAAGCAGCTTGCCGACTGGCTCTACCAAAAACGCGCCGCGTCGCTGGCGGAGATGACCAACCTGCCGGCCAAGTTGCGCGAAGATATGGCGAGCCGTTACGACTTCGCCGCGCTCAAGCTTGTGCGCGTCCAAGGCTCGGAGGACACGACGCGCAAGCTCCTCTGGGAACTGCGCACCGGCGACTATATCGAGAGCGTGCTCATCCCCGCCTCGCTCGACCTTTTTGGCGAGCGCAGCGACCGCTTCACGCTCTGCCTTTCCACACAGGTTGGCTGCGCCTATGGCTGCCGCTTCTGCGCCAGCGGGCTGGAGGGCTTCAAGCGCAACCTGACGGCGGGCGAGATCGTCGCGCAGATCATCGAAACGGAGCGCACCACGGGAGTCCGCATCAACAATCTCGTTTTCATGGGCATGGGCGAGCCGCTGGCCAACTACGCGAACCTGCTGCGCGCGCTTCGCTTCATCAACGAACCGTGGGGCGTGGGCATCGGCGCGCGACACATCACCATTTCCACGAGCGGCCTCGCGCCCCAGATTCGCGAACTGGCGCAGCAGCCGCTGCAAATTCGCCTGGCGCTCTCGCTCCACGGTGCAACGGATGCGGTGCGCGCGCAAATCATGCCGGTGAACCGCAAGTACCCGCTTGCGGAGTTGCTCGACGCCTGCGCGGAATACCAGGACAAGAAGCGCAAGATGATGACGCTCGAATACATCCTCATCGAGCGCGTCAACGACATGCCCGAGCAGGCCGTCCTCCTCGCCCGCCACGCCCGGCGCCTCAACGCCAAGGTCAACCTCATTCCCTACAACACGGTCGAGGGCTTGGAATGGAAACGGCCGAGCGACCAAGTCATCGACGACTTTGCCGCCATCCTGAAAAATGCCGGCGTCACCGCCACCGTCCGCCGCGAAAAGGGCCACGACATCGATGCGGCCTGCGGACAGCTGCGGCTGAAGCAGCTGCAGGCTGATGCGCAGCAGTCGAGCGTGGAACTCCGAGCGTAGATCGTTCTAGCGCGTTTCGGTCGCCTTGACCCACCGGGCCTGAAACGTCGTCCTCCCTTCCGCCTCGAAGCCCTGCTGAAAGTCGGTCTTCGGATCATGCGCCCAATCCCATTCCGGTGCACGCTCCAGCACAGCAGCTTCGGCCACCGCCGCCTGCGCGGTTTCGAAATAATCCGCGTGGTCCGTCGTGAACCGGAACTCGCCGCCCGGCCACAGCGCCGCCGCCACGTCCCGCACAAAGGCGGGTTGCACCAACCGCCGGTCCCAATGCCGTCGCTTCGGCCACTGGTCGGGAAACATCACATGCGCAACGCTCACGCTCGAGGACGGAAGCAGGTGACGCACGGTGTAGCCGAATTCCAGTCGCAGCACGCGCAGGTTGACCAGCCCTGCCCGCGCCGCGCGTTTCTCGATCTTGCGCACCCGGCCAAGCAGCCGCTCCACCGCCAGCAGGTTGATCTCCGGATGCTGCTGCGCGTAGGCAATGGCAAAACCGCCATCGCCGGCGCCCAGATCCAGTTCCACCGGGTGGTCATTCCCAAAAATCTCCTGCCAAACGAACCGGCGGCAGATGTCGGTGACGAGAAGTCGATGCGCGAACATGGGTGGCAAGTTCACCATCCGACGAAACGCTTGTCGCGCCGTTTCCGGGCCTGAACGCCCTCAGGTATGATCGGCTTGGCAGCGAGATGAGAAACGCCCGCCACTCCTACACCAGCGAGTCTTCCACCGGCTTGTCCGTGAGCCAGTGCAGGATGCCTTTTTGCGCGTGCAGCCGGTTTTCGGCCTGGGTGAAAATATCCTCGGCACGCTCCTCGAGCAGTCGCTCCGTGATTTCCTGATCGCGATAGGCCGGGAGGCAATGCAGCACCATGGCTCCGGGATTCGCCAACTTCACGAGGTCGTGATTGATCTGGTAGCCCTGGAAAACCTTCGCCCGTTCGGCCTTTTCCGCCTCCATGCCCATCGACACCCAGACGTCGGTGTAGAGCACGTCCGCGCCGCGGGCCGCTTCCCGCGGGTCGCGGGTCTGCGAGACGCAGCGGTTGGCGATGCGGCTCTCGTATCCAGCCGGCGCCGCCAGCACAAGGTTGAACCCAAGGATTTCCGCCGCGTAGACCCACGAGGCGGCCACGTTGCAGGCTGCGTCGCCGATAAAAGCCACGCGCTTGCCCGCGATCGCCCCGAGCTTTTCCTCAATCGTCTGGATGTCGGCCAGGATCTGGCAGGGATGCTCGTCGTCGGTCAACGCATTGACCGTCGGGATGTTGCCCCACCGCGCGAAGTCGTCCACATCCTGCTGGGCAAAGGTGCGGATGATGACGCCGTGCACCATGCGGCCCAGCACGCGTGCCGTGTCCTTGATCGGCTCACCCCGACCGAGCTGCAGGTCGTTCGCGTTAAGAAAGAGCGCATTGCCGCCCAATTCGTGCACGGCAACCTCGAAAGAAACCCGCGTGCGGGTCGAGGATTTGGTGAAGATCATCGCCCAGGTCTGGCGCGCGAGCGGGCGCCACGAGATCACGTTACGCTCCGCCTTGTAGCGCGCGGCCAGCGTCAGAATCTCCCGCAACGCAGATTCCGACATGCCATTGAGGCCGAGAAGATGGCGCGTGCTCATGGGATCAATCTACGCCGAGATTTCCGTCCCGACACCGGCATCCGTGAAAAGTTCCAGCAACAGCGCATGCCCCTCGCGGCCGTCAAGGAAGTGGACCTTGCTCACCCCGCTGGCCAGGCATTCCAGCGCGGAGTCGACCTTGGGGATCATGCCGCCGGCGATGACGCCGTCCTTCTTCAACTTCGCAATCTGGGTCGGGTTAAGCGAGGGGATGAGTGAGGCAGCGTCCTTCGGGTCGCGCCGCACGCCATTCACGTCCGAAAGATAGATGATCTTGCTGGCTTGCAGCGCGCGCGCGATCTGCGCCGCCGCGATGTCGGCGTTCACGTTATAGAGCTGGCCATCGGCGCCCCGCCCCAGTGGTGAAATTATCGGGACGATTTCCGCGTCGATCAGCTTCCGCACCGCAGCGGTCTCCACCGAGACCACGTCGCCAACGAAACCGAGATCCACTTTTTGGCCCGTGGCCGAATCGAGATACAGCGGCGCCTTGCGCGCGACCAGCACCTCCTTGCCGGAGACGACCTGCGCGCGGCCCCCTAGCTTCTCCAGCTCCTTCGCCAAGCCCGGCCCGATCATTTCGCCGAGCACCCGGTCGATAATCGCGATCGAAGCCGCATCCGTAACCCGCTGGCCATCCACAAACTTCGCGGAAAGATTCTCCTTCTTCATCGCCGCGGTGATGGCCTTGCCGCCGCCATGCACGACGACAGGATTGATGCCCACCGCCTCTAGAAACACCACGTCGCGCAGCACGCCGCGCACGAGGCCGGGATCCTCCATGGCCGCGCCGCCGTACTTGATCACGACGGTCTGCCCGCGGAACTCCTGGAAATAGGGCAGCGCCTCGAGCAGGACGTCGGCCTTGGATTTCAAGCTCATCATTCGCCCAAGTTGATCTTCACGTATTCCTCGGTCAGGTCGGTCGTGAGCACGCTGTGCTCGGCCGAGCCGGCATGAAGATTGATTGTGATGGTGAACTTCGGCTGCCGGCAGATCTTCTTCAGGCGCGCCACCGGCGTCTTGCTCGGCTGGCCGTTAACCACTGCCGCAACGCCATCGTAAAAAATTTCCACCATCTCTTCGCGCACGCGCGCGCCGCTGTAGCCCAGTGCGGCCATGATCCGACCCCAGTTCGGGTCGCCACCGGCCCAAGCGCATTTGATCAGCTCGGACTTCGAGACCGCCAGGGTCGCAAGTTTCGCGTCGTTCGCGTTGGCCGCGCCCTTGACCACCACCTCGACCACGCGTGTGATCCCCTCCCCGTCCTCCACGATCATCCGCGCCAACTTGCGCATGACCTGCGTCAGCGTCTTGGTAAAAAGTGGATACTGCGGGTGAAAGCTCTTCAGCAACGGCGTGCCCGCCGCGCCGTTAGCCAGGACGATCACCGTGTCATTCGTTGAGGTATCGCCGTCGACCGAGATGCGGTTGAACGACATTTCCACCGCCTCCGCCACGCAGGAGCGCAGCGTGGTGCGGTCAATGTTCGCATCCGTGGTGATGAAGCAAAGCATCGTGGCCATATTGGGATGGATCATCCCCGCGCCCTTGGCCATGCCACCGATCGTCACCTTGCGGCCCGCCACCTTGAAGCGCATGGCGCATTCCTTGCGCCGCGTATCGGTGGTCATAATCGCCTTGGCCGCCTCGACGCCGCTTTCCGACCCGAGCTTGTCTGCGGCCTTGTCGATGCCCTTAAGAATTTTCGCCATGGGCAGCCGCGTGCCGATGCGGCCGGTGGAGCATACGAGCCACTCGCGCGGCTTGCTCGTCGTGACCTTCGCCGCGTGCTCGATCATCGCCTTCGCATCGGTGATCCCGCTGACGCCGGTGCAAGCGTTGGCACAGCCAGAGTTCACCACCACGCCGCGGATCTTCGTGTGATTGCGGGCGTGGCGCATCGAGACCTTGACGGGCGCGGCCTTGACCGCGTTGGTCGTGAACGTTGCCGCGACTTCCGCCGGGATGTCGGAGACGATGAGCGCCAGGTCCTTGGCGCCGCCTTCCTTCAACCCGCAGGCGATGCCCGCGGCCTGAAAGCCCTGCGCGGAGGTGACCCCTCCATCCTTGACGAGCTTGGCCTCCATGAAATCAAGTCAGACCGGTCGTTTCGTCGAGGCCGCAGGCCAGGTTCGCCGCCTGGATCGCCTGCGAGGCGTTGCCCTTGCCCAAGTTATCGAGCGAGGAGAAAAGCAGCAGCCGCTTCGTGCGCGCATCCACCCGCGCGGCCACCTGAATGCGGTTGGAATGGGCAACCTCCCGCGCCTGGGGAAGAGCGCCGGACGCGAGCACGTCCACGAAAGGCTCGTCGCCATAGGCGGCCTGCAGCACAGCGTGAGCGGTGGCGTCGGTCATGGTCGGATCGGTCAGGGAAGCAACGGTCGTCGTCACCATGCCGCGATGGATCGGCACGAGATGAGGGACAAAGGTAATCGATACGGGAACCCCCGCCGCGAGTGAAAGTTCCTGCTCAATTTCGCCCACGTGCCGGTGCTTGGGCGCACCATACGCGTACATGTTGTCGGCCACTTCTCCGAACAGCAACCGCAGTTCCAACTTCCGTCCCGCGCCGGAAACGCCGGAAAGAGAAGTGACGGAAAGATGCGCAGGGTCGATAAGCTTGCGCTGGAGGAACGGCACAAGGGGCACGATGATGCTGGTGGGAAAGCAGCCGGGCGCCGCGATCAGCTTGGTCCTGACCAACTGGGCGCGGTGGATTTCCGGCAGGCCGTAGACCGCCTCGTCGAGCAGTTGCGGCGCGGGATGATCGTGATCGTAGAATTCCTTGTACGCCACCGGGTCGGTGGTGCGGAAGTCGGCGCTGAGATCGACCACCGTCTTGCCTGCCTTGCGCAGCGCCACGACATACGGCGCGGCGGTGCCGTGCGGCACGGCCAGAAAGAAAAGATCGGCCTTCTCCGCCAGCGCGGCGTCCGGGCCCGCATCGGTGAAGGTCAGCGCGGCCAGCTTCTTCGGGAGGCCGGCCACGTGCTTGCCCAGCGGTTCCCCGGCCTGCTGGCGTGAGGTGACGAGGACGAGCTCGAACTGCGGATGGCGGGCGAGGTACCGCAGCAGCTCCTGGCCGGAATAACCGGAGGCACCGATGACAGCGGTACGGATCAAGCAAGGGCCTTTCCGCCGGTCTCCCCGCGGAAACCGGCCCAGCAGATTAGCGCTTCGAGAACTGGAAACGCTTGCGCGCGCCCGGCTGACCGGGCTTCTTCCGTTCCTTCTCGCGCGGGTCGCGGCGAAGCAGGCCCGGCTTCTTCAAGGTCGGCCGCAAGGCAGGGTCGACCTGGATGAGCGCACGGGCCAAAGCGAGCGAAAGCGCGCCGGCCTGGCCAACGAGGCCGCCGCCGTGCGCCTTCACCTTCACGTCGAACTTCTTGAGCGAATCGACGGTCTGCAGCGGCAGCAGCGCGTGAGTCTTCATCGCCGGCGTGGTGAAATAGTCCTCAAAATCCCGGCCGTTGACCGAGACCAAGCCCGTGCCGGGCGTGAGGTGGATGCGGGCCACGGCGGTCTTGCGACGGCCCGTGGCCATGATGACGTTGGAAGAGGATGCGACCATGGGATTATTTCAGTTTCAGCTCGGCGGGGGCCTGCGCCTGATGCGGATGCTCGGCGCCTTTATAGACATGCAGCTTGCGCAGCACCTGCCGGCCCAGCCGGTTGTGGGGGACCATGCCCTTGACCGCGCTCTCGATAATGAGCTCGGGATGGCGGGCGCGCCGCGACTTGACCGTCTCGGAATGGTGGCCGCCGATGAAGCCGGAGAACGCCATGTATTCCTTCTGCGTCTCCTTCTTGCCGGTGAAGACTGCCTTGTCGGCATTGATGACGATGACAAAGTCGCCCGTGTCGCAGTGCGTGGTGAAGATCGGCTTGTGCTTGCCGCGCAGGAGCACGGCCGCTTTTTCCGCGACCCGGCCCACGACTTGGTCGGCGGCGTCGATCACATACCACTTACGTTCGACCTCTTCGGCCTTGGCACTAAAAGTTTTCATCGGGAGCCGGACATTAAAGCGGCACGCGCGGGTCGTGTCAAAGATTTTTGCTTGGGGTTTATGCCGAATAGGACGGTGGGTCGGCAAAGAGCCGTTTGGTCGAAGAATTTGACGCCGCGAGCCGAAACCGCACGAGCCCGGACGTGATTGATCCATAAGCCCTCCCGGCGTAGGCTGGCCCCATGACCAACGAAGCGCTCATCGAACGCTACCAGGCTCTCCTCCAGCAGCGGCCTGGCGACGAACTGGCCCTCTTCAGCCTGGGCAAGGCCCTTTTCGATGCCGGTCGGTTTGCCGAGGCGGAGGCGCACCTGCGTCAGGCGCTCGACGCCAAGCCAGACTGGATGGTGGTGGCCATGCTGCTGGCCAAATGCGCGCTGCATCGCGGCGACCAAACCGCCGCCCGCCAGCTTTATGAAGATGCGCTCGGCTTCGCCATCGCCCAGCATCACGAAGGCCCGGAGGCGGAAATCCGCCATGCGCTGGAGCATCTGCCGGGTTAGACATCCCAGCGCCTCAGTAGTAGCCGAGGCTCTCCGAGCACCGGAGTTGCAGCAGCGGCGGAATGCCGTTATGAATCGAGATCGGCGTGCATTCCGGCGACCGTTGACCTCGGGCGGCGGCCATGCCGCGGAAGCTCGCCCTTTCATCGTCCGGCGCTCGGAGATCGCCGGCTACCTAAGCAACTCGTCATCGTCATCCCTTCGTAATCCCCGAGGCTCGACAAAACCGCTTCCGGCGACCACATTTTCGGTCTTCCGCATGAAGAATCTTCTCCCTTTTTTCGGCCTTGCCCTTTGCCTGAGCCTGCCTGCCGCGGCGGATACGACCAAGGAGCCGGTCTCCACGCCAGCCAAGAACCGGACGCCGCCGAAGGAGCACATGTCCTCGCCCGCCTCCACCAAGACGCTGGCCAACATTCCAGTCCATTCCGGCACGCCGACGCCGCCGCCGACCCAGGTTCCCAACGCCACGCCGGCGCCTTCCGCGCCCGCCAAGGCCAGCGCCACGCTCGATGCCTATGTGGCGGATCTGGCGGACAAGGTGCCGCTGTCGAAGGACGAGCAGACCGACATCAAGACCTACTACGAAGATGACGGCGCCAAGCTCCAGGCCATCCTGAACGACGCGAACCTCTCGCCCTTGCAGCAGCAGGAGCATGTCGACGAAATGCGCGACGCGCGGAATGCCAAGATCGACGCGCTCCTGCAGGACGTCGATCGCCAGACCAAGTTCGACGAGGTGGAAAATGCCTATCGCGTCGCGCTGACCGAGCTCGCCGCCCAAGGCGGGCTGGTTCCCCAGACGCCGCCGCCCAACGTTCCGCAACCGACCGCGACCACACCGGACCAGGCGGAAAAGACCGAGCCGGCCAGCCCGAAGGCCGACACCGCGGAGCACCAGTCGGGCGGCGGTTGATCGCACCGCCTTCCTCCCCACCGCCGAAGGCAAAGCATGAGCCTCATGCACGAGCTCACCCCCGCCATCATTCGCGAAGCGGCCTCCCGCGCACTGGGCGAGGATCGCGGGCCGGCCGACATCACAACCATGGCGTGCGTCGCGCCCGAGGTGCGCGGTAAGGCCCGCATTTTTGCCAAGGAGCCGTGCGTGCTCGCCGGCCTGTCCGTGGCCGAGCAGGTCTTTCGCGAGCAGGACCCGGGGCTTGAACTCGAGCGGGCTTCGGGCGATGGCGCCTTCCTGCATCCCGGCGAGACCGTGCTCCACATTTCCGGCTCAGCCTCCTCCATTCTTACGGCGGAGCGCTGCGCGCTCAACTTCATTCAGCAGCTTTCCGGCGTGGCCACCCGCACGCGACTCTTCGTCGATGCCGTCGCCGGCACGTCCTGCCATATCCTGGACACGCGCAAGACGGTGCCCGGCCTGCGCGCGCTGCAAAAATACGCCGTCCGCTGCGGGGGCGGAACGAATCATCGCTTCGGCCTCTACGACATGTTTCTGCTCAAGGACAATCACCTGGCCCTGATGGGTCCCGGGGCCACGCTGGCCGATGCCGTGGCCGCTGCGCGCCGCCTGAAACCCGAGGCGCGCGTGGAGGTCGAAGTCGACCGGCTCGATCAGATTGCCGAGGTCCTCGCCCAGAACGTTGACCAGATCCTGCTTGATAACATGACACTCGAGCAGATGCGCGATGCCGTTTCCCTCATCGCCGGCCGCGCAAAAACCGAGGCCTCCGGGAACATGACGCTCGAGCGAGTCCGCGATGTTGCTGCCACGGGGGTCGATTTCATTTCTGTCGGTGCGCTTACCCACAGCGTGCAGGCGATCGACTTTAGTTTGGAAATGGTGGGATAGATTTTTTAATTATCGTGCGAAGCTTTGGCGGTAGCGGCGGTCCCTGATTGCCGAGCGCTGGGGTGAGGCGCTTTCCTTACTCCGTCGGCGGTCATAGAACGCCGCTACAATGGCGCCGTTGCTCAGCTGGAAGCTTTCCCCTCGTGCACTCCGCGTCCGCGCGCTCCGGCATCGGGTTCGGCCTGCCCGCCTTCGTTGGCACCGCGAAGACTTTGAAAATCTTTTGCTCGTCCGGCTCCGTCGCCCGGAGTCGACGGCCACCAAAAAACTTTCTCGGCCTACTTTGCAAATACCACGCTGTTCATCGACTGAGCCGGCGCGTCCACCTTCGCGGCCGAACCATTCAGCTCGATCCCGATTGTGGCCGGCGTCTTTGTGTCGTTGCTGAAGGTGACCACGCAGTCGCCCGCGGGATTGCGGAAGGCGACAGCATGCGCCGGGCCGCCGGTCAACTTGATCCGCACCGCGCCGGGCTGAACCAGATTGCCGAAATGTTTCAGCGCGTAGAATTCGGGATTATAAATGATCTTCTGCGCCGTCCCGTCCAGGATGAGCATCGAATTTTGGTGCCAGCCCCAACTGCTCGTCGCCTTCTCGTTCAGGATCATGTTCCAGTACATGTAGCCGTTTGCGAAATTGTTGAAATCGTCGATCGCGTGGTCGAATGTCTTCATGGCCCACGGCCAGCTGTTCTCTCCCTTGTCGCACTCGGTCTCCGTCTCCAGGATCTGTTTGTCCGGATAGGCGTTGTGCGTGGCGAGAAATAAATTTTGGCCTCCATACTGACCGCCAAATCCGGTTAGCAGGGGATTGACCGTTGGATCTCCCAAAAGCAAGCTAACGCCGCGGTCAGTCCCATTTAGCGTGCCCAGCCACACCTCAACCTTCACGTTGTCCTTCTTTAACTGCGGGACGAGATAATCGCGGATAAAAGGACCCATCTCCGTCCCGGTCCACCCGCACTGCGGATAAATATTTCGCTGCTGGGACGGCTCGTTTTGCGGAAAGATTCCTCGCACCGGAATGCCCTCCGCCCGATAAGCCTGCACATACTTGGAAAAATAGAGTGCATAGGCGGCCAGAGTCTGCGGATCCTGCTTCAACGAGCCGCCCTTGCCCACATAGCTGTTGTTCGTCTTCATCCAGGAGGGCGGGCTCCACGGCACGCCCCAGATCTCGAGCTTGGGTTGCAGGGCCAACGCGGTCTTCATGTAGGGAATCAGCGTTTTCTTGTCTTCATCCAGGTTGAAGTGGGCCATGGTGTAATCACCCGGCGTCTCGTCGAACGAGTACCAAGCGAGCGCAAAATCGTTTGCCCCCATGCCCATTCGGCAGGTGGTGAAATTGCAGCCGTCCGCGCTGAAGAGTGCTTTCATCGCCTCGCTTTGCAGCGCCGGCGAAACCGCCTGCAGCGCGGTCCAACCCAGCTCGTTGAAGCAGCCGCCGAACCCGATGATCGATTGGTAAGCCGTGGCCGAATCGACCAGAAGCGCCGAGGGATCAGCCGCGTTCGCTGTCGAAATTGTGGGCGCCGGCATCTCCTGCCAGGGCTGCGTCTCGGTCGAACAAATCCAGCGTACCGCCGCCGCCTGGCCCGCGCCGGAAAGTGCAATGAGCAGCAGGCATCCCAGCAACAGAACATTTCCACAAAACCCCCAAGTCTTCTCGTGTCGCATGGAAGACCTATGAGGAGAAAGGAACTTCCTGTCAACGCCGACCCTCAGAACCGGTCCGTCAAATTCCCGACGTTTCCTCTGGCGCAATGCTCACGTTCTGCGTAACAATTTGCGCATCTAGATGATCACATTAGCCGTCTCGAGTCTCAAAGGGGGCGTAGGCAAGACCACCTGCGCCATTAACCTCGCGTTCTCTTGCGCCAAGCGCGGCTGGAAAACGCTCCTTGTCGATGCCGACCCGCAAGGCTCAGTCGGCCTGTCTCTTTCACCGAGCGCCCAGACCTACGCCGGCCTGTACGAGATTGTCACGCAAAACAAGTCCATTGAGGACGCCGCGCTCAAGACGAAGCTCGGCAACCTGCGCATCGTCATGGCGGGCAAGATTCCCATCGGCGAGATTTCCAAGTGGTGCTCGAGCCTGGAAAATGGCCAGTCGCTGGAAAACTTCTTCAAGGCCGCCCAGGAAGCCGGCTACGACCTCGTCGTGCTCGACACGCCGTCCGGCCTGCATGGCCCAACCGAGGGCATCCTGCGCAACGTCTCGCACGTCCTTGTCCCGCAACAGTGTGAGCCGCTGGCGCTGCGTTCGCTCATGATGACGGTCGATTTCCTCAACCAGCTCCAGTCGGAGAAGGAGAACTCGTGCGAGCTCGTTGGCGTCGTGCTGACCATGGCCGATAGCGAGGTGCCTGATTCCAAGCAGATTGTGGACGAAATCCGCCGCATCCTGCCGCCGGAGCTGGTGATGACCGCGCTGCTGCCGCGTGATCCCGCCGTGGTGCGCGCCAGCATGAAGGGCATGCCGCTGGGCTTGATGCGGGGAGACGCGCCGCCGCCCGCCGCCATCGTCTTTGATCAACTGGCCGCTGAACTGGAAGGAAAGCTGGGCCTGAGCCGGCCCGAAACAAGCGATGAGTACGTCTCCCTCGTGGTTTGACCAGGAAAAGTTCTCGCGCCTGGTCAAGAAGAAGACGGCGCCGAAGCCCACCTCCGTCGCAGGCAGCCCCATCGGCGCGCCCCGGACTCAGGTAAGCGCCCCCGTGCCCCCACGTCGCGGGTCCGGCTCGTTGCCGGTCATCCCGAGCCGCGCGACGACCGGTCCGCTGCCCCAGCCCCGTTCCGGACCGCTGCCGCCCTCGGTCGCGCGCCCACCGACCGGACCGCTTTCCAATTCGCCCCTGACCCGCAGCGGCGGCATGGCCCCGCCCAGGCCAGCCACGCGTCCGGCGACCGGTCCCCTGCCCCCGCCTGCGCGCATGACGGCGCCCATCCCGCCGCCGGCTGCTTCCAAGAAGCAGAGCGGCATGATCCTGCCGCCACCGCCGAAGCAGACCGGGCCGTTGCCCGCCATCGCGCGCTCGACCGCCCATTTGCCCCCGCCCCCGCAGCGGGACGCCTCCGGCCGCCTCCCCCTGCCTCGCGCCCAAACTGGCCGCCTGCCTTTCCCGCCCTTGACCGAGGTTCCGTCAAGCGCCCGCAGCGTCGAGGAAGCGCCGCTCACGGAATCATCCGCTCCGGCACCTGAGACTGAGGCCCTAGCCACGTCCGCGCCGCCTTACGTGGCGCCGCCAGTGGCGATGACTCCTCCCCCTGCTTTCAAGCACGAGTCTCCTCCTCCGTCCGCCGTCGCAGCGGCCCCGGAAAAGGCAGCGACCGCGCGGCCCTCGATGCCGCAGCCTGATTTCAAGCCGCTCTTCGGCTACGACACGCCGGAGGAAACGCCCGCGCCGATTACCGAAATTCCTAAGGTGCCCGATTTCCCGCCGGAGTTGATGGAGACCGAGGGCACGGACGAGGAAGTGGAGGCTCCCGCCGCCGACTCCACGGAACTGGCCGAGCTGCGCGAGCAGGTCGAGCTGCTGACCCAAGAACGCGATCAGGCGCAGGCCGAACTGGAAATCACGCGCAGCAAGGGCGGCGCGGCCTCCGACGACAAGCTCATTGCCGACCTCGCCTCCGCCATTCGCGAGCGCGACGAGGCACACATGGAAGTCATCGTCCTGCGCAGCCGCATCGAGGCCGCCGAACAGACCCAGCGCGACACTGACGCGATGGCCTCGCAGCTCGAGGAACTTTCCCACGTCATCGACGAGCGCGATTCCGTCCGGCGCGATTACGCCTCGCTGCGCGAGCAGTTTGAGACGCTGAAGCTGGACCGCTCGCAGCTCGATTCCAGCGAGGAGCTGGAGCGGTTACGCGAGGAAAACCAGCAGCTGCGCGAGCAGTCGGCGGGAGGCGGCACAGGCACGAGCGCCCCGAGCGGCGGCGTAGCCAGTCCCGACGAACTCGCCGCGCTCAAGGAACAGGTCAAGCAGGCCAAGGAGGAAACCTCGCTGGCCCATCGCGGCCTGGCTCTCAGCCAGAAGGCGCTGCAGGAAACCCGCGAAGCGCTGCGCGAGGCGACTGAGGGCAGTTCCACCTCCAAGGGCAATCTCGAGGAAGCCAAGAAGGAACGCTCCGGCCTGCAGCGGCAGAATCAGCTCCTGCAAGGTCAGATCGACCAGCTCACCCGCGAGCTTAGCGCCGCCAAGGCCAAGCTGGCTGCCAAGGGCGCCTGATCTCGCGTTGTAGCGGCGGTCCATGGCCGTCGCCGAGCGGCGCGAGACGCCGCCACGTTGCAGTAACAAGCTTCTGCACCGCAGAACTGCGGCTACAAATGCGACTCGCCTAGGGAGTAGCCCGCGCTGTCAGTTAGCGGGCGAAGCGCGCATTCCAGCCGCTGCTGCGGCCTCCGGCGATGGGGACATCGCCGGCTACCACGAAGCGTTGCCGGGCTTGCTGGCCTTTGCGTAACGAGATGTCTCACCGTGCGGCGGTCTATAACCGTCGCCAACTCGGCGCAACGCGCCGGCCACCGTGTGGTTATACCCGTGATTCGCCGCGCGAGAAAACGCTTGTTCCTCCGCGCGGGAACTAAGACGATGATCGGCTATGGCCGACTCGCCTTCCACCCCGCCGGGCATTGATGTGACTTACGTGGCCGATCTCGCCCGGCTGCGGCTTTCGCCCGAGGAAATCGCCACCTTCCAGAAGCAACTTGGCGACGTGCTCGGCTACGTCAACCAGCTCACCGAGGTCGACGTCTCACAGGTTTCCTCCAGCGGCGCGCCGGACTTGAAGAACATGCTGCGTGCGGATGTGCTCGCGCCCAGCCTGACGCCGGAGCAGGCGCTGGCCAATGCGCCGCGGCAGGACAACAACCTCTTCGTCGTGCCGCGCATGATCGAGGGCTGATCCCGGTTCTAGATTTTCGCCGCCCATGGACGTACCCAGCCTGACCATTCCCGAATTGCGCGAGAAGTTTGCCTCCGGCGCGCTCAAGCCCACAGACGCCGTCGATCAGCTCGGCGCGCGCATCGCGCAGGTCGATCCGCAGCTCAAGGCGTATAATTACCTGAATCTCGATTCCGCGCGCGCCATGGCGGCAACGGCGGATGTCACCCGGCCGCTCGGCGGAGTGCCGATCGCGATCAAGGATGTGATCAACGTGCAGGGCGATCCCTGCACCTGTTCCTCGAAGATCCTGCAGGGTTACACCGCGCCTTACGACGCCACCGTGATCACCAAGCTGCGCGAGGCCGGTGCGGTGCTTTGCGGCCGCACGAACATGGACGAGTTCGCCATGGGCAGTTCGACGGAGAACTCGGCTTGGGGCGTGACGAAGAACCCGTGGGACCTGGCGCGAATTCCCGGTGGAAGCAGCGGTGGCTCGGCCGCGGCCGTGGGCGGCCACGAAGCCTTTGCCGCGCTGGGCACGGATACAGGCGGCTCGATCCGCCAGCCGGCGGCACTGTGCTCGTGTGTCGGGATGAAACCGACTTACGGGCGCGTCTCGCGCTATGGGCTCGTTGCCTTCGCCTCAAGCCTGGATCAGATCGGCACGTTTACGAAAACGGTGGAGGAATCGGCCATGCTGCTGGAAGTCATCGCGGGCCACGATCCGCGTGACAACACCAGTGTCGATCGGCCGGTGCCCAGCTACACCCACAACCTGCATGCCGGCGTAAAGGGCATGCGCCTCGGCGTGCCGAAGGAATATTTCATCGCCGGCATCGACCCCGAGATCGAGAAGGCGGTGCGCGCCGCGATCGACGTTTACAAAAGCCAGGGTGCGGAAATCGTCGAGGTCTCGCTGCCGCACACGAAGTACGCCGTGGCGGTCTACTATATCATTGCGACCGCCGAGTGCTCAGCCAATCTCGCGCGCTTCGACGGCGTCCGCTACGGCAAGCGGGTGGCCAACCCCACTGACGTCCTGGACATGTACGGCCGTACGCGCGCCGAGGGCTTCGGCCCCGAGGTAAAGCGCCGCATCATCCTTGGCACCTACGTGCTCAGCTCCGGCTACTACGACGCCTATTACAACCGCGCGCAAAAGGTGCGGCACCTCATCGGCGAAGATTTCCGGCTCGCCTTCGAGCAATGCGACGCGTTGCTCACGCCCACCTCGCCCACCGCCGCCTTCAAGATCGGCGAGCGCACGCAGGACCCGCT
>CAJCIA010000149.1 GCA_903970275.1 Betaproteobacteria bacterium | reverse complement strand
AGCGTCTAAGGATTATTGTATTTAAGTCGAATAGATGGTAATCATCAACGTAGTTCGATAGAATCCCGCCGTCATGCCCGCCGCGAGCATCGCTTCCCACGAAAGTCAGCGGCTTGCCGCGCTTTACGGGCTTCGGCTGTTGGATAGTCCGCCGGATGAGCGGTTTGATCGCATCACCCGGCTGGCGGCGCGATTGCTTCATGTGCCGATGGCCACCATCAGCCTCGTGGATCGGACGCGGCAGTTCAATCTCTCCAATTATGGATCGGAGATGAAGGAGCATGCCCGCGACAAGTCGTTTTGCTCGCATGCCATCCTGGAGAAGCGGGCGCTGGTCGTGCCGGACACCAAGGTGGATCCGCGGTTTGCGGACAATCCGTTTGTGATGGGTGAGCCGCGCGTGCGCTTTTACGCGGGCGAGCCGCTGGCCACCCCGGACGGCAGCCTGGTCGGCACCCTGTGCGTTTATGATACGAAGCCGCGGGTGCCCAGCGGCGAGGATTTGCAGGCGCTCCACGACCTGACGCGGCTGGCGGAAAAGGAGCTGATGCGGGAGGACTCGCGCTCGATTTTCGAGATGCAGAAGCAGGCGCAAACGCTGGTGCGCCTGAGCGACAGCCGTTTTCGCGAGGTGGTGGATATCCCGGGGAAATTCGTCTGGGAAAGCGATCTGCAGGGCAAGTTGCTTTATCTTTCGGACCAGGCGGCCGACTTGCTGGGACGCCCGGTGACGGAGCTGCGCGGGACGCGGCTGACCGATTACGCGGTGCCGGAAGACAGCGAAGCAGCGCGGGCGAAGTTCCAGGCGGCGATCGAAAAGCAACAGCGGTTCAGCGACCTGGAATTCCGGTCCGAACCGGCCGCGGGCGACCTGCTCTGGCTGAGCGCGCGCGGCGCCCCGATGCAGGGCCTGGACGGGACGACGGTGGGCTTTCGCGGTTTTTGCGAGGACGTGACGGAACGCCGCACCATCCAGGAGGAGCTCATCGCCGCGCGCGACATTGCGGAAAGCGCCAACCGCTCAAAGTCCGAATTCCTGGCGAACATGAGCCACGAGATTCGCACGCCGATGAATGCGGTGGTCGGCATGACCGGCCTGCTCCTGGGCACGGACCTGAACGTGGAGCAGCGCAATTACGCGACGACGATTCGGCAGAGTGCGGACACCATGCTCACGATCATCAGCGACATCCTCGATTTCTCGAAGATCGAGTCGGGCAAGATGGAGCTGGAGAATCATCCCTTCGCGCTGGCGGTGCTGGCGGAGGAATCGGTGGACGTCGTGGCGTTGGCCGCGGCGGAGAAGGGGCTGGAGATTTACTACCAGATCGCGCCCGGGCTGCACGCGGGGTACGAGGGCGACATCACGCGCCTGCGCCAGATCCTGGCGAACCTGCTTTCCAACGCCGTGCGCTTCACCTCCGAAGGCGACGTCAGCGTGCACATTAATCCGACCGAGGACGAGCAGGGGCGGCCCTGTGTGCTCTTTTCCGTCTGGGACACCGGCATCGGCATCCCGGCGGACAAGCTCGATCGGCTCTTCCAGTCGTTCTCGCAGGTGGACGCCTCCACCACGCGCAAGTTTGGCGGCACGGGCTTGGGCCTGGCGATCAGCCGCAAGCTGACGGAGCTCATGGGCGGCAAGATCTGGGTGGAAAGCGAGGAGGGCCGCGGCTCCGGCTTCCACGTGGCCATTCCGCTGCAGGAAGCGGCCCCGCCGAAGCCGCTTGTGCCGAATATCGTGCTCAAGGGCAAATCGCTGCTGGTCGTCGCCTCGCACATCGGCGTGCGGCGCATGATCCAGGGCCTGGCGCAAGGCTGGGGCATGCAGGTTACGCTGGCGGGCAGCTCGACCGAGGCGATGAAGAAGGCGCGCGCGGGACAGGTCTTCGACGCGATCCTGATCGAGGACAACCTGCCCGACCAATCGGGCAAGGCGCTGGTGCAGGATCTCTTTCGCCTGCGCGGTTTCGCCAATCTTCCCTTTCTTCTGCTTACCTCGCTGCGGCAGCAGGCGGCCTACGGCCAGAACCTGCCGCCCGGCTTCCTGGCGTGCCTCTCGAAGCCGGTCCACTTCACGCAGCTGCACAACGTGCTCGCGGGCTCGATCAAGGGCGAGAAGATCACGAGCAACCTGATGAACACGACGGGCCGGATCGACGGCGGCTTTGGCGCGCGCCGGCCGCTGCGCATCCTGCTGGCGGA
Organism: Betaproteobacteria bacterium; assembly: GCA_903970275.1. GTDB lineage: Bacteria > Verrucomicrobiota > Verrucomicrobiia > Methylacidiphilales > UBA1321 > JABDGH01. Next base: position 1,170 of record CAJCIA010000149.1, on the reverse strand, counting down.
GGACAACGTGATCAACCAGAAGGTGGCCGTGCGCATCCTGAGCCAGATGGGCTACCGGCCCGACGTGGTGCAGAATGGCGTGGAGGTGCTGCAAGCGCTCGACCGGCAAAACTACGACGTGGTGCTGATGGATGTGCAGATGCCGGAGATGGACGGCCTGGAAGCCACGCGCCAGATTCGCCAGCGCTACACCGGGCCGCGCCGCCCGTGGATCATTGCCATGACCGCGAACGCGATGGATATCGACCAGAAGAACTGCTTCGACGCCGGCATGGACGGTTACCTGAGCAAGCCGGTGCGGATCGAGGCGCTGGAGGCCGAGTTGGTGCGGTCGTCGGAGAATCTCGGCCAGGTGGTCGATCTCGCGGTGCTGTCGCGCTTTGGGGAGATGACCGGCTCGGGCTCCGAGGCGGTGCGCGAGCTGGCGGAAATTTTTTCGGAGGAAACGCCGCAAACGCTGCAGCAGATTCGGGCCGACATCGAGGCGCGGCGGGCGCAGGGCATCAGCGTCCACGCACTGCAGCTGGGCCGCGCCTGCTCGAACTTCGGCGCGGAACGGATGCAGCACCTCTGCACCAGCCTGCAAAGTGCGGGCAAGGCGGGCGACTTCGCCCTCGCTTCCGAGTTTGCCGGGCGGCTGGAGGCGGAGTTCGCGCTGGTGAAGAACGCGCTGGAGAATTTCGCCAAGGCGCAGTCGGAGCCGGGGCCGGATTTATCGGGCGCGCTGGAATTCGGCAGCGGCAATCGCATCGCCTGAGCACAACCGAACCTGCGCGCGCTCGACAAGGCGGCACAGCGCTGCTTTCTTGAAAGCATGGCCCGCGAAACGCAGCGTTTTTGGCTCACCTTCAACGAGGAGAGCAACCGCAAGCCGCTCATCTGCGAAATGGGCCGGAAGTTCGACATCGTTTTCAACATCCGCAACGCCTCGGTCACGCCCGCGGTGGGCATTATTGCGCTGGAGCTGGAAGGAGAGCGGCAGGTGTTGAAGGATGCGGTGCGGTGGTTCGAGTCCAACGGTGTGCAGGTCGAGCTGGTGGAGATTAATACAATTGAGGGGTGAGGGGAGTTGCACGCGGGCAGCGATGGCGTTCTGGCGAGAGTAGTCGGCTAGGTCGCGACGGCTGAAGCCGTGGAACGCACAGAAGGACATCCTTCAGTTTGTAGCGG
>CAJCIA010000148.1 GCA_903970275.1 Betaproteobacteria bacterium | reverse complement strand
CCGCTACAGACGGAGTTGGCGGTTATGGATCGCCGCTGCGGCGTCTTCCGGCGATGGGGACATCGCCGGCTACCACGGAGGTCTTATTGGTTACCGCGTTGAAGCAGCGCGGTCTTTTGCTGGTCGGTGAGCGACGAGGATTGGACGTAGCTGGTGGCGGTGGCCGGGTCGCTTTGCATCCAGCGGCTGAGCTGATTCATGACGGTGTTCTGGCGCATCTTGTCGTCGCTGATGGAGATGGCCCACTTGTACGCGTCCTCGGGGTCGTCCTCGGCCAGTTGCCCGCTGAAGTTGCTGACGGCCGAGTCGCGCATGGTGCCTGTGGGGAGCTGGGCCAGCCAGGTGGAGGCCGCGGTTGGGTCGGTCCGCGCCCAGGTGTTGACGATGGTGCCGAGCGCGTTGTTCTTCGTGTCGCCATCGGGCAAACCCTGGATCCATTGCGCCGCGGCGGCCGGATCGTTTTGCGCCCAGCCGTTGGCCACGTTGGTGATGGCCTGGTCGCGCGCGGCGCCGGCCGGCAGGGTGGAGACGTACTGCGCGGCGTCCGCGGGCTGGGCCGAGGCCCACTGGCCGACCACGTTGCTGAGCAGGTTTTGCTTATTCTGGCCTTCCGGCAGGGCGGCCACGAATTGCAGCGCCTGCTGCGGATCCTGCTGCGCCATCTGGTTGGCCACGGCGTTGAGCAGGCTGTCGCGGCCCTGGCCGGCAGGCATCTGCATCGCGTAATCGGAGGCGGAGGCGAGATCGTTTTGCGCCCACTGATAGGAGAGATTCTGCATCAGGTTGGTCTTCATCTTGTCGTCGGGCAGTTGCTTGATCCAGTCGATGGCGCCCTTGGAATCGTTCTGGATCCACTGGAAGGCGACGCCGCGCAGGTAGTTTTCGCGCGCGGGACCCTCCAAGGTTTCGCCGTAGGCCACGGCGGCAGCGGGATCGGATTGCGCCCATTGGGTGCCGATGTTTTGCAGGGCGCCGGTGCGCGCCTGGCCGGTGAGGTTGGCGTCGACCATCTTGAGGGCCTTTTGCGGATCGGTGCTCGCCAGTTGCGCGGCCATGGAGCTGAACATGTTGTTGCGTTCCTGCCCCGGCGGCATCGCTTCGCAGAAAGCCTGCGCAGCGTCCGGATCAGTCTGCGCGAGCGAGCTCATCATGTTGCTGAGCGCATTGGTCCGCGCGTCGGAGCGGGGCAAGGCGGCGACATAGGCCATGGCGCCCTTGGGATCAGTTTGCGCCCAGTAATAGGCGACTTGCTGGAGGGCATAGTTTCGGCCGTTGCCGCCGCCTAGTTTCTGCGCCCAGTCCATTGCCGCCTTGGGATCGCTTTGGGCCCACTGGCCGGCCACCGTCTCCATCAGGCCGATGTCGTGCTTACTGGCGCCCTCCAGGGACGTGACAAAATCGGCCGCGGCCTTGGGATCATGCTGCGCCAGCGAGGAGGCGATTTCCCGTTCGCCCGACCGGCGCATCTGGCCCTCGGGCAGTTGCTGCACCCAGCTTTCCAGGGAGGCCGGGTCGCTGCCCGCGGCGCCCGTGACGATGCCGGAAATGGCGGAGTAACGCATCGAGCGATCGGGCATCTGCAGGGCCGCCTGGGTGGCCGCGTTGATGTCCTTGCTGCCCCAGGTGGTGAAGAGCGCGTACACCGAGTTGCGCTGCATGATGGGCGGAAGCGTCTTGGCGGTGGCGTACGCCTTGGCGGGGTCGGTTTGCGCCAGCTTGTTCAGCACGGCATTCAGGGCGGACTCGCGACTGCTGTTGCCGGCCGGCATTTGCTGGGCCGCGGCCAGCGCGTCGTCGGGGTTGAGGTCGGCCATGGCGTTGAAGGCGCTGGTGACGATCTCGTCGTGATGCCGGCCGGGCGGCAGCTGCTGGACGTAGGCCTGCGCGCCCTTGGGATCGAGCGCCATCCAGCGGTCGATCAGGATTTCGAGCGCCTCACCCGTGCCGCGTGCCGTGGTGCCTTCCACCTGCTGGATGGCGGCGGGGAGCTGATCGACGGAGAGGCTGTCGGCATACGCGAGGAGGCCGCGCATGCGCTGCGCCTTGTTGAGCTCGGTTACAATCGAGGGCAGCGCCTGGGCGGTCGGCGTCTTGACCGCCGTGGCAGACGCGGCGCCGCCAGGAGCAGGCGCGACGGTGGTGGACGTCGTGGTGGAGGCAAACGGCGTGGCGGGCGATTCGCTGCCGGAAGCATTGGCGGAAGTGGCGTCCGCCGAGCGCAGGGCAGGCGCCTCCAGCCAACCGGCGGCAAACCCGGCGGCCAGGCCGGCGGCGAGCAGAAGAAGTCCAATCCAGGCTTTCATCCAGCGCGGGGATTCTTCGCGATTCTTTCCCGGACGTCGATCCTATCCTTGGCGAAGCGCACGTTGGTGAGCGTGCCGGAAAAGGAGAATCAACCCGGCAGCGCGGCGAGTGGGAATGATCTTCTATTCAACAATCGCGCCGGATCGTCGCCGGCCAATCGTGCTCACGCGCGCAACGGATGCATGCCCGCTTCGCTCGCGGGGAAGACGCCCTTTTCCGTAATGAGACCCGTCACGAGCCGGGCGGGGGTGACGTCGAAGCCGAAATTGCAGGCGGGTGAGCCGTCCGGGGTGATCTGCACCTCGGCAATTTCGCCCTGGGCCGTCTTGCCGCGCATCACGGTCACCTCCGCGCCGGCGCGTTCCTCGATCGGGATTTCGGCCACGCCGTCGTTGACGGTCCAGTCGATGGTGGAGGTGGGCAGCGCCACGTAAAACGGCACGTCGTTGTCGCGCGCGGCCAGCGCCTTGAGGTAGGTGCCGATCTTGTTGCAGACGTCGCCGCGCGCGGTCGTGCGATCGGTGCCGACGATGCAAAGATCAACCTTCCCGTGCTGCATGAGATGGCCGCCCGCGTTGTCGACAATGATCGTGTGCGGCACGCCGTGCTGATTGAGTTCCCAGGCGGTGAGCGACGCGCCCTGGTTGCGCGGCCGCGTCTCGTCCACCCAGACGTGTACCGGCACGCCCGCGTCATGCGCGAGGAAGATCGGCGCCAGCGCAGTGCCCCAGTCGACGCACGCCAGCCAGCCGGCGTTGCAATGGGTCAGCACGTTGAGCGTCGCGCCGGACGGTTTCCCCGCCACCCTTTTGCGGAAAATCTCCAGCCCGTTTCGGCCGATGGCCTCGTTCACGGCCACGTCCTCGTCGCAGAGCGCGGCCGCCTCCGCCCAGGCGCGGGCGAGCCGTTTCTCGGGCGGCAGTTGCACGACTGCGGCCTGCATGCGATCGAGCGCCCACTTCAGGTTGATCGCCGTGGGCCGCGTGGCGTGCAGTGTCTGGTAAGCGGAGGCGAGCGCCGCGTCCGCGGGATCGTCCCGCAACGCCAGGCAAATGCCGTAGGCGGCCGTGGCACCGATGAGCGGCGCGCCGCGCACGGTCATGTCGCGAATCGCCTCGGCGCATTCCGGCATGGAACGCAGCGTCAGCGTGCGGAACTCGTGCGGCAGCAGGCGCTGGTCGATCACGCCGACCGCGTCGCCCTCGCGCCAGATCGTCCGCCAGCGTTTGCCCTGGTAATTCATCGCCTTACTTCTGCTTGTTCAATTCTGCCTGGATCTTCAGGCCCAGCTTGGATTGCGGGGCGAGCGCGAGCCCGGTTTGCCACGCCTCGCGCGCGCCGGACTTGTCGCTGAACTGCACATCGCTCAGGCCGGCATAGTAATAGATGGCCTGCTTCGTATCGTTGGTGAGCGCGTAGGGCATGGGCAATGCGCCGCGCAGCTGCTCGATCAAGTAGGCAAAATCGTCGTGGGCGGCGGAGTGCTTGCCGAACATCGCGGGCAGCTCGTAGTAATTCATCGCCCGCAGGAGACGGATGGCCGGGTTGGTGGGGTCGCTCTTCACCGCTGTATCCAGCGCCGCGTCGCCTTTCTTGAGATAGGACAGCTTGCCCGGACCGATCCAGGAGTCGCGGCTGTCGAGGGCGTAGGCGCTGCCCAGGTAGGCGAGGAGCAGGTAGTTGCTCGGCTCGTCCTTGGTCCAGCGCTCGAGATCGGCGGTCAGCGCCCTGGCCTCCTTCTTGTCGCCGTCCCAGGCCTTCTGATAACGCGCGACCACCTGGACGATGAGCGGATCGCTGAACGGATCGGGCGAGAGGGTCGCGGGCGGCGGCGTGGGCATGCCATCGCCGCCGCCATCGGGTACGCTGGGCGCGGGCGGTGCGTGGACCACGTGCGTGTCGTCGGCGGGGGTGCTGGCGTCGACGGGCGGTGCCTGGATGACGGGCTCGTTCTCTGCCGGGTTGAAGGGCATGCCGTCCGCGTTGGTCGCCGTGGGGGCGGTGAGCGGCGGAGGCGGAGCAGCGGGGGCGGCGTTGGTGGCCGCGGCAGGCGGCGCGCCGGGAAAAGCGTCCGGCTGATTGGGATCGGTCATTTGCGCGGCCAGCGGCAGCGCGGTGAGAAACAGGATAAGGGCGGATTTCATGCGCGAAAAAACGAGCCGAGACGCCGGCCCATCAAGCGCGAACCGACGAAAAGTCCTCCGCCCAAAACGATCATCGCCAGCACTCCAAGCGCGCAGGCCAGACCGGCGGAATCGGGGCTTGGTCGCCCCGTGACTTCATAAATCGCGCGCGTGATGGGCGCGAAACGCGCCTCCATGGCGAGGAGCAGGCTATCGCTGACCTCCAGCATGGCAAAACAAAAAGTCAGGACGAGCCCGGCGAGCAGGCTGGGAGCGAGCAGCGGCAGCGTGATGCGCGTGAAGGTTCGCCACCGGCCCGCCCCGAGGCTGGCCGAGGCTTCCTCGAGCGTCACGCTGCTCTGTTGGTACCCGGCGTGCGCGGCGCGCACCATGTAAGGCAGCCGTCGCAGCGCGTAGCTGATCACGAGCAAGAAGACCGGATTGTTGCGCGGGTTGATCCAGCTCCACGCGCCCTGCAGGTTGTAGGTTTCCAGCAGGGCGAAGGCCAAGACCAGGCCCGGCAGCGCCAGCGGCAGCATGGCAAAGGCGTCCAGCACGGCCTTGCCGCGAAAATCGGTGCGCGTGAGCAGGTGCGCAATGGCGAGGCCCAGCACCAGATCGAGGAAGGCGCTCAGGCTGGAATAGAGCAGCGAGTTGCCGATCGCGCCCGCGGTCAGCTGGTCAGTGAAGACCTGCTGGTAGAACTCGATCGAGTAGCGCGACGGCAGCACGGTGAAGAACCAGCGGTCCGCCAACGAGGTGAGGATCACGCCGAGATGCGGCAGGATGGCCAGCAGCAGCCACGCGCCCACCGCCAGCGTGGCCAGCCAGCCGCGCGCGCCGCGCAGCTCCGTCACCGCGGTGGTGGGCGCCACCCGCACGGACATCGCCTCGCCCTGGCCGAAGCGGCGCACGAGCAGAAAGAAAACGAAGACGAGCGCCAGCGTGGCCACCACGAAGGCATTGCCCACCTGCTCGCCGTTCGGATCGACCGAGGCATTGAAGATCTGCACGGGCACGGTGGCGGAAAAGTTGAAGATGAGCGGCGTGCCCAAATCGGTGAACGCGCCGATAAAGACGAGGCATGCGCCCGCGAAGATGCCGGGGCGCGCCAGCGGCAGCGTGACCGTCCAGAATCGCCGCCACGCGCCCGCGCCCAGGTTTGCCGCCGCCTCCAGCAGCGAACCATCGATCCCGGCCAGCGCCGCGCTCGCGCTCAGGGTGAAGATGGGGAAGAGATGCAGCACCTCGAGGATGACGATTCCGCTGAACCCGCCCGTTCCCAGCCAGTCGATCGGATGCCGCAGGGGCACGAGGCCGGCATGATCCAGCAGCAGATTGACGGTGCCAAAACGCGCGAAGAGATGTTTGATGCCCAGAGCGCCGACGAACGGCGGCAACACTAGCGGCGCCAGCAGCATTGGCTGCAGCCAGCCGCCCAGCGGAAAGCGCGTGCGCGTGAAGAGCAGTGCCAGCGGAATGGAGACGACGGCGGTGAGCAGCGTGGCGAGCGTCGCGATCTCAAAACTGTTCACCAGCGCCGTGCGATAGAGCGCGTTCTCGCCCAGCAGCGCAAAGAAGCTGAACGTGAAATGTCGTACGCCCCGCGCGTCCACGACGAAGAACGCGTTCCCCAGCAATCCGGCCAGCGGCCAGACCAGGAACAGCCCGAAGAACGCCGCAAGCAAGAGCAGGGTGAGCTGTTTCATGCCAAGTCGCACCGTAAGTGGGCAGCTCTCTTACGTCGATGCTCAGCGCGCGAACTGCAGGTGAAGAAGACCGTCCACCGTTTTCTGCGCGTTGGCCTCGGCGTTGCACACCATGCGTAAGGCATACAGGTTGTCATCGGGCCGGTAGGCCCACTGTTGTCCGTTCTCCACCGGCGTCTTCTCGATCTGGAGGCCCATCGTCCTGTAGTCGGAGAAGTCCCGATAGGCGGTGAACCACGGTTTGTTTAACCCGGAGAGGACGAACCACCACTGATCTGCATTCACGACCAGACCGGAGGCGAGCGCTTCCGACTGAAACCACTCCTGCTTGGGCCAAGTTTGCGCAATGGCGGCCGAAACGTTGACGTCTTTCGCCGGTCGGCCCGTGGCCCGGGCCATGGATTGCCGGGCGCCGGCCACGTCTCCCGCCTGTACCTGCGCCCGGGCGATGGTCAGCCGCGCGCGACTTGGATCATTATATATGCTGGCGGCCGGCAAGGCCTCAACCAGCGAGCGGCGCGCGCCAGGAAGGTCGCCCGCCTTCATCTGCGCATCCGCCAAGTCCTGAAACAGATCGAATTTTTCGTTTGGGCGCCGAATCGCCTCCGCCGCTTTTTCGGCTTGGATCAAGGTTGCGCGCGCGCTGCGGGCGTCGCCGCGGGCCAGCTGCGCCCGCGCCAAGCCGATCTCGGTCGTGGCGATGCCATCCATGGCTTCCGGGCCGTCTTCCTGACCGAGGCTCGGGACCATCTCCTGTGTTGTCGCGATGCTGGCCTGCGCCGCCGCGAAATCGCCGGCCCGCATCTGCCGTTGCGCAATGGAGAGATAGCCATATGCCACGTGGTACAGCGGATCCGCCCGGTCGTTTACGAGCGGGATGCTTTCCGCAAGCTTGCGGGCCGACTCGAGCCGCGCGCGGGTCTCCGCGATGCTGATCCCGCCCCACTGAATTTCCACCCGGGTGGTCTGCAGTTCGATGAGGTAGGAAAGAGCGTCCGACTTCGGACCGTCGTCCCGAATTGAGCCGATGGTTTTTAGAGCGCGATCATCATCACCGATGGCGGCCCATAGGGGCGCGACCTCGCGCAGAGTTTCATCGTGCGTCGCCGGCGGGAGAGCTCGCGCTGCATCCTCGTAGGATTGGATCAGGGTTGCGATCCTCTTGCGGCTGGTCGCGTCCAGCGCATTGATCTGCGCGCGCACGGCGGCCGCATCCGGGCGCCGCGGATCATCCGCCAACGAGGAGGCCAGCCAGACGATGGCGCGCAGCTCGCGTCCGGAAATGCGGGCTTCCGCCTCGCCCAGGCTCTTGCGAATCGCGGCACTGTTGGCCCTGAAGTAGGAATTCTGGAAGCAGGCGTCGGCAGCTTGGAAATCACCTCGATCGATGGCCGCCAGCGTCTGGTCGACCATCGCCCGGTCGGCCAGCGTCAGATTCGCTTGCGCATGAGCGACGGTGTACGTGGCGCCCAGGCCGAGCATCAGCCACGTCAGCCGCTTCATCGCCTTGCCAGCATACGAGGCGGAGAAATCTTGGCGATGCGGAAGGTTGACCCGCGTCCCCGCTGAACGCAGCGCATCACCCAAGCAAAAAGCCGAGTTGCCCTTTTCCTTTCCGGCGGATGATGTATAGGTTACGGCGGAATGCACAAGACTTCCCCGGCGGAGCCCGTCGTTCAGCACCGCCCGAAGGACGAGTGCGGCGTTTTCGCGGTCTACAATCATCCGAACGCCGCGGAAATCACCTTCTTCGGACTCTACGCCCTGCAGCATCGCGGGCAGGAAAGCGCCGGCATCGTGGCCACCGGCGGGGTGGATCGCAAATTCAAGGCGCACCACGGCATGGGCCTGGTTCCGCAGGTGTTCAACGAGGCCTCCATCGCGAAGCTGCCGGGCACGCGCGCGATCGGCCATGTGCGCTACTCCACCACCGGCTCCAGCACGCTGGAGAACGCGCAACCGATCGTGGCGGACTGCGCCCGCGGCCAGCTCGCCATCGGACACAACGGCAACCTGGTCAACGCCCACCTGCTGCGCGACCAGCTCGAGGCCGAGGGTGCGATCTTCAAGACCACGGTGGACAGCGAGGTCATCCTGCACCTGATGGCGCAGCCCTCCGCCTCCAAGGGCGACAGCGCGCTGGTGCAGTCGCTGGCCAAGGTGAAGGGCGCGTTTTCGCTCGTCCTCATGAGCGAGCACGAGATTGTCGGCGTGCGCGATTCGCTTGGCTTCCGGCCGCTCTGCATCGGGCGCGTGGACGACGCCTGGCTGCTCTCGAGCGAGAGCTGCGCCTTCGACATCATTCCCGGCGCGCGCTTCATCCGCGACGTCGAGCCGGGCGAGATCGTGGTGATCGACCAGAAGGGCCTGCGCTCGATCAAGCCCTTCGTGCCCAAGGAACGCCTCGGCTTCTGCATCTTCGAGTACGTCTACTTCGCGCGGCCGGACAGCACGGTGGAAGGCGAGAACGTGAGCAAGGTCCGCACGAACATGGGCCGGGAGCTGGCACGTCTTCATCCCGTCGAGGCCGACCTGGTCATCCCGGTGCCGGATTCCGGCAACTACGCCGCGCTCGGCTACAGCGAGGAGTCGGGCATTCCCTATGACCACGCCTTCGTCCGTAATCACTATGTGGGCCGCACGTTCCTGAACCCCTCGCAGCTGGCGCGGGAATTTGGCGTGAAGGTGAAGCTCAACCTGATCAAGGAGCGCGTGGCGGGCAAGCGCGTGGTGGTGGTGGACGACTCGATCGTCCGCGGCACGACGGCGCGCGCGCGCGTGGTGAACCTGCGCAACGCGGGCGCGAAAGAGGTCCACATCCGCATCAGTTGTCCGCCGCACCGCTTTCCCTGCCATTACGGCATCGACTTCCCCGATCCCGCGGACCTGATCGCCAACCAGATGTCGCACGACCAGATCGCGAAGTATCTCCAGGCCGATTCGCTCGGTTATCTGGACCCGGCCGGGATGGTGCGCGCGACCTTGCGCAAGGAGGACCGCTTCTGCATGGCGTGCTTCAACAACGATTATCCGGTGGCGGTGAATCCGGAACTGGACAAGATGGTCTTCGAGCGGCGGCGGGCCCGGGGCGACTCGCTCTTTGGCGAAACGGAGACGCCGGGCCTCTTCGATTAACGGCGCGCCATGCGCACCCTTCTGCTGGCGGGCGGTTACCCGCACCACCTGGCCGCCGGCGTCCAGCGCGCCTTTGTCGACGCGGGCTGGCAGGTGGAGTTCTTCGATCTCTCGCCGGAATCGCCGTTCCACCGCCCGCTGGTCAAGCCGGTGCGCAAGCTGATCCACAACCTGCGCCTCCAGCGTCACCCGGAGACCTTCGACTCGACGTTCCTGTCCAATCTCGGCTGGCGCAGCCGCGGCTGGCTGAAGCACGCGCAGAGCCTCAAGCCTGACGCCGCCTTGGTGCTGCGCGGCAACCGCATCAACCTGCTTGCGCTGCGGGCCGCCGCCGCCACGGGACTGCCGATCTTCTGCTGGATGCTGGAGGGCGAGGAGAAGCTGCCCGCCTTCCTGCTGGAAGCACAGGCGGGCGTTTACCGCCGCATCTTCGTCTACGCCAACGCCTATCTGGAGGAGTTGCGGAAGGTGGGCGCGCATGGCGTCTACTTCCCGCATCGGGCGGCCGAGTTGCCGGACGAGGCGCGCGTGCTCAACCGAAGCCGCCGCTACTCGTGGTCATTTCTCGGCGGGCACTCGCCGTGGCGCGAGAAGGTGCTCGAAGCGGTGCTGAGCGAATTTCCGGACGGCTTCCTCGTCGGTTCGCGCTGGGATCGCGTCGCCGCGGAAAAGCCGCGCTTCCGGCCGGTGGTGCACGCCGGCTATTTCCAGCAAAGGGAGAGCATGGAGCTCTACCTGGACAGCCGCGTGGGGCTCGACATCGGCCCGCGCGAGGAGCCCGGCACCAGCGGCGTCGCCATGCGCGTGCCCGAGCTCATTGCCTGCGGCTGCCGCGTGTTGCTGCCGGATACGCCCGAGCTGGGTCACCTTCCCTACCCGGCCAGCTCGTTCGCCACCTATCGCTCGATCGACGATCTGCTCGGGCTGATGCGGCGCGAGTTGCGCGAGCCTGACGCAGGGCCGGTTGATCTTGTCGCGCTGGCGCGCAGCGTGGTGGGTTTTGAGAATTTGGTTGGGCAGGTTACTGCGGCGCTGGGGTAGCGTTTTCTGGTGCGGCGGTTTATGACTGCTGGGTAGTGGACGCTTGGTGA
>CAJCIA010000147.1 GCA_903970275.1 Betaproteobacteria bacterium | reverse complement strand
CGCCGCTACAACGCAGCGTTTCCGAGTGCGCCGGCCAGTGACACACCGGCCCTCCTCGTGTTATCATGCCGCATGTCGCCGCTGGCACTTTCCACTGCCTGGAATTCCTACCGGCACCATGACGGGTACGAGATGCTCCAGGAAATCCGGCAGCTCGGCTTCCCGGCCGTCGAGCTCGGCCATGCCATCCGCTTTTCCCTCTGGCCGGGCATTCTCAAGGCGTGGGAAACCGACCTGATCAAGATCAACTCGCTCCATAATTTCTGCCCCGTTCCCACCAGTGTCGTCCGGCCCAACCCCAACGCCTACGAGTTCTCCGACGCGCGGCCCGAGGTGCGCCGCCTCGCCGTGCGCGCGAGCGAGGAGACCCTGCGCCAGGCCGCCAAGCTCGGCGCGCGGGGCGTCGTCTTTCATCTCGGCAGCGCCGGGCCCCGCATCACCGGCAAGCTGGAAGCGCTTTACGAAAAGGGGAAATACCTGAGCCGCGCGTACACGGACGCGAAGGTGGAGGCGGTGAAAAAGCGCCGCGAGAACTTCGAGCTGGTGTGGCCGCGGGTGAAGGAGTGTCTCGACCCGCTCGTCGCGCTGGCCGGCGAGCTGAAGGTGCGTGTCGGGTTCGAGATCCGCGAGGACTTCGAGGAGTTCCCGCACGAGGAAGAATTTCCCGGCGTGCTCGACACCTATCCGCCCGAGGTCGTCGGCTACTGGCACGACTTTGGCCATGCCGCGCGCAAGGAATTTCTCGGCTGGCATGATCACGCGGAGACCCTGCGCCTGCGCGCCCCGCGGCTCATCGGCCTCCACATCCACGATTGCCGCCGCCCGAGCGACGATCACCTCCCGCTCAGCCATGGCGAGATCGATTTCGCCGCGCTCTTGCCCATCGTGCCGCGGGACGCTATCGCTACCCTTGAGCTCTCGCCTCGCACCTCCGAAGAGCAGGTCATCGCCAGCCGCCATTTATGGAATTCCTACGTCGCCGACTTGGCCTGATCGTTCGGTCCGCGATCTCCCTTCTCTGCATCGTCCTGGTCGTCCGTAGCGCAAACTGGGGCAGCGTCTGGACGCATGTCCGCACCATGGACGTGCGCTGGCTCGTGGTCTCCTTCCTCGCCTTCGCGCCCATCATCCTCATCGTTTCCTGGCGCTGGCGGTTGCTGCTCGGGTCGCACGGCGTCCACCTCAAATTCTGGCGCGTGCTCGAGCTTAACATGATCGGCCAGTTCTTCAGCGCCTTCCTCGTCGGCACCACGGGCGGCGATGTGGTGAAGATCTTCTACGTTGCGCGCAATGTGCCGCAGAAGAAGACGGCCGTCGGCTTTACCGTCATCGTCGACCGCGTCATCGGCATGGTCGCCATGCTCTTCTTTGGCGTGGCGCTCTCCTTTACGCAGTTGCCGCTGCTCATGTCGACCCACTTCACCCGTGCGTTCACCGGCACGTTTTATCTCTTCGCCATCGGCGGCGCGATCGCCTCGGTGGGCGCCACCGTCGCGCCGCTGTTCCTCGCCCGGCCGGGCATTCGCGCGCTGCTCGATAAGCTGCCTTTCAGCAGCAAGGTATCGAAGGTTCTCGCCGCTTACGAAACCACCGCGCGAGCCTTCGGCACCAACCTTCTGGCCATGGCCGTCTCGCTGCCGTCCAACGTCTGCACATTGTGCATGGGCTATTTCATCACGCAGGCCATGCATATTCCGGGCATTCACCTGCTCGCCTTCTGCTCCATCCTCACCATCGTCAACATGCTCATCGCGTTGCCGGTCAGCATGAACGGCATCGGCGTGCGCGAGCTGCTCTTCAAGAACTTCCTCGGACTTCTTGGCATCGACGGCAACACCGCCGTCACCTTCTCGCTCACCTTCTTCGTGCTGAACCTGGTCTGGAGCCTCCTCGGCGGCGCCTTCTATCATCTCTACCGCCACGAGACCCATGCGCCGCCGGCGCCGCACGTGAGCGAGGATCAACCCGTCCTTTCGCAGATATGAGAGATGCCGCCGTCGAAGTTGTGGCGCGGCTCCAGCGGGCCGGACACGTCGCTTATTTCGCCGGTGGCAGCGTGCGCGACCAGTTGCTCGGCCGCGAGGCCAAGGACTACGACATCGCCACGAGCGCGTTGCCGGACCAGGTGCAGAAGCTCTTTCCGCGCGTCACCGATCTGACCGGCAAGTCCTTCGGCGTGGTGCGCGTGCTCGTCGGCCAGGACACCTACGAAGTCGCCACGTTCCGCCACGACGGCACCTACGTCGACGGCCGCCGCCCCGTCGCCGTCCGTTTCACCACTGCCGAGGAGGATGCGCAGCGGCGCGACTTCACCATCAACGGCCTTTTCTACGATCCGGTCGCCGACCGCGTCATCGATTACGTGGGTGGCCAGGCCGATCTGCAGGCGCGCGTCATCCGCGCCATCGGCGATCCGACTGCCCGCTTCGCCGAGGATCACCTGCGGCTCCTGCGCGCGGTCCGCTTCGCGGCGCGGCTGAATTTCCGCATCGAGGGAAACACCTGGGCCGCCCTGGTCGCCGGCGCGCCGCGCATCCGCGACATCAGCGTCGAGCGCGTCCGCGACGAGCTCAACCTCATCTTCACCACGAGCAAACCCGAGCTGGGCCTGGACCTTCTCGACCGCAGCGGCCTGCTCGTCCACGTGCTGCCGGATATCGCCGCGCTGCACGGTGTCGAGCAGCCGCCGCAGTTCCATCCGGAGGGCGATGTCTTCGAGCACGTGCGGCTCATGCTCACCAAGATCGAGAGGCCCGACCTGCCGCTGGCGCTCAGCATCCTGCTGCACGATGTCGGCAAGAAGGCCACCGCGACCATCGACGAAAACGGCCGCATCCGGCATAGCGGCCACGAGACCGTTGGCGCCGACATGGCGGAGCGCATCATGACCGGCCTGCGCTACGACAACAAAACCATCGCCACGGTGCGCGAGGCCGTGCAGCACCATATGCAGTTCAAGGACGTGCCGCACATGCGGCCCAGCACCCTCAAGCGCATGATGGCGCGCCCGCATTTCCCGCTCGAGCTCGAGCTGCACCGCATCGACTGCGCCAGCTCGCACGGCGACCTCAAGCACTACGAGTTCCTCAAGCACCAGATCGAGACCATGGCGCCCGAGGAGATCGAGCCGCCGCGGCTGATCAACGGACGCGACCTGCTCGCCATGGGCATCCCGCCCGGCAAGTCGCTCGGCGTCATCCTCGAGAAAATCTACGAGGCGCAGCTGGAAGGCACCGTGCAGACGCGCGCCCAGGCCATGGAGGTGGCCCGGCGCATGGCCTCCGCGCCCTCCGGCCAGACGACGCAGCTCCCCAATCTGGCCAAGGTCCGACCGCCCAAGGAGCCGATCGACGACCGCCTGCCGCCCCACGTACTCGTACGCAGCCGGCGCGAAAGCCTCGGTCTCTCCGTGGAGGAAATGGCCGCCATCCTGGAACTCGATCCGGCCGACTATACCACCGTCGAGATTCGACCCGAGGCGATCACAAGCGCGCTCACGCTCCGCCAGTTCCATCTGCTCGGCGAGGCGCTCAAGCTCACCGTGCGCGAGATGTTTCCCGAGCCCCGGCTTTCCGGCACCGCCATCACCCTCGACGACCTGCGCGGGCGCCTCGATTCCCATCGGCAGCAAAAGCAGATGTCGCTCGGCCACTTCGAAAAGAAGCTCGGCTTCGATCTCACCGCCTTCGAGCAGGATCCCTCCGCTGCGGAAGATTGGACGGTCGCCCAACTCCAGGCACTGTGCGAAGCCCTTGCCCTCGACTGGCGTGTCGTCCGGCTTGGGTAAGCTTTCCGCTGTAGCGGCGGTCTATGACCGTCGTCAGCCTCGGCGCAACGCGCCGCCACCTTATAAGCCCGCTTGAGAACTCCGTTGTAGCCGACGCTGCCCCAGTGTCGGTCCGAGCACGAAAGATATCCGCAACCACCCGCCGCTCAGAACA
The DNA here is from genome assembly GCA_903970275.1 of Betaproteobacteria bacterium. Taxonomy (GTDB): domain Bacteria; phylum Verrucomicrobiota; class Verrucomicrobiia; order Methylacidiphilales; family UBA1321; genus JABDGH01. Next base: position 3,842 of record CAJCIA010000147.1, on the reverse strand, counting down.
ACAGCAGCCAACCAACCTACTTCTGATTAATCACGCCGACTTCAACCCGGCGATTCTTCGCATAGGCTTCCTCCGTGTCGCCTTCCACGGCGGGACGGTCGGAGCCATAGCTGTTGGTGTAGAGATTCGCCGGCGGAAGACCCAGCCCAGCCAGGTATTCGCGCACCGCCAGCGCGCGGCGTTCGCCCAGCGCGCGATTGTATTCCGGCGTGCCGCGCTTGTCTGCATGACCAGCCAGGAAGAGGCTGCGTCCTGGATTCTGATCCATCCACTGCTTCACCGCCTCGAGCTTCGGACGCTCGCTCGGCGGGATGGTCGACTTATCGAATTCGAAATAAACCGTGCTATTGGCCAGGATGCTGTAATCCACGTCGGTGTCCGGGTTGATGCCCGCCGGACGCTGGTTCTCGTTGATGCTGCCCGTGCCATTCTGCCCGAGGTCAACCTGATCGCCCTGGCCGCCGCTGCTATTCGGCAGTGCGCCACTACCCTGGTCGCCGTAGATGTCGGAGCCTTTCTTGTCATCGTCGCAAGCGGTGATGGCGAGAGTGAGCGCAGCGATCAGCGGGGCCAGGTAGGTGATTTTCATGGGCGATTTTGGAAGTCGTTAGGGTGGCGAGGGAGTGTCGGAAACGCGAGTGCTAAGTGAAAGGGGGCGGGGAGTTTTAGATAAGATGAATGTGATTTATAGGATTTTTGGGAAAGCAGCTCGTCCAAGCGCTATTTGTTTTCAATGCCCCGCCTGCATTCAGCCCAATCACGTTAATCTTCTTAATCCTATCTGAAATTCCCGCTTCAGCGCGAGACAGTAGGCTCGGTGCCCGGCGCCGGGATGGCCAGGCTCTTGCCCGTCACGACGTCGAGCAACTCCAGCGTGTGGCCATTGTTGTAAACGAGGTGACGCGAGTCGCGGGTCCATGCCGGATTCTCGCCGCCGCTGCTGGTCACCAGCTTGGCCGTGCGGTAGGCCAGGTTGTAGACACCGATCTGGAAAACGCCGTCGATGCGCGTGGTAAAGGCGATCAGCTTGCCGTCGCTGCTCCAGTCCGGCTTGGTGCAATAGCTGTTGCCGGTCACGAGGTGATCCCACTGGCCGATACCGCCGGACGTCGAAATGTAGAGCTGAGGCGACCCGTGATCGTCCGAGCAGAACACCAACTGGCTGCCGTCGGGCGACCAGCTTGGCGACGTTTCGGAGCCGCGCGTGCTCGTGATCCGCGTCGGCTCGCCGCCGCCCACAGCAATAGTGTAGATCTCCGGATTGCCATCCTTGCTCAACGTCAGCGCGAGCGTGTCGCCGCCGGGCGAGAAGGCCGGGCCGGAATTGATGCCCGGAAAGTAAGCGATGCGGTTGCGCGAGCCGCTGGCCAGGTCGATCACGTAGACGTCCGGATACCCGCTCTTGTAGGACGTGTAGGCCAGATGCGACCCATCGCGGCTCAGCGCCGGGCTGGCGCAAATCACGCCGTCATGCGTGATCGGGCGGCAGCCATAGCCGTCAATGTTGCCGTACCACAGCTCCTTGCCGCTGACGAAGGCCAGCTTGCTCGATGCGAAGCCGGGCAGACCGGTGACCGCCTTGGTGATCGCGTCGGCTAAGGCGTGCACGCCCGCACGGCCGCCGCCGAAGCTCTGGCTAAACAGCGTTTGCCCGGAATGCTTGTCGGTCAGCGTGCCGCTTACGCTGCCGCCATCCGCCGTTCCGGTCGCGACGTACTGCCCGCCCGTCGTGCTGGGCAGGATCATGCCCGTGCGGCGCAGGTCGTTGGCCAGCACCTGTGAGGCCATGGCCGCCCCGCTGCCGCCCATGGAGATGCCCACGGTGGGCAGGGCGCCGACCACCACGTTCACCTGCGCGCGCAGGCCGGCCAGCGAAAGAAGAAGGAGAAGAAGAGCAGGGAAGAAACGAAGCGTTGCGCGGGGGGGGATCGATTTCACAGGAGGATTATTGCTGGCGGAGATTGAAGGTGATGGAGATATCAGCCGGGCAGCCATCCGGCAAGGGCTGAAGCGTATAGCCCATCGCGCGCGCCGCTTCGAGCGCCGACTGGTCCCAGGCCGGATTGTTCGAGCTGCGTAACAGCTTCACCCGGTCCGGCGGCACACGGCCGTCGCGCTCCACGTGGATCTGCACGATGGGATCGACGGCCGTCTCGTCCACCGCGTTCGGTACCGTCCACTTGTTCATCACCTGGTCATGGATCGCCGCGTAAAAATCGGCGAAGTCGCTCTGCTTCACGTGCGCCGCGCCGTTGACGCCGGTCTTGTCCGCCTTCTCCGTGCCGGAATCCTTGAACTGGTCGCCCAGCTTCTGCGCAACCTCCTGCTTGCTCAGCCCCGGCGTGTCCTGGCTGGTGTCGGCATCCGCGTCGATCTTATGCGTCGGCTTCTTCGGGTGCGTCTTGGGTTTGGGCTTGGGCGGCGGCGGCTCATCCGTGTCGGGCGCGTCGGCCAGGGTCAGGTCTACCTTCACCTTGGGCGGCGCGGGGGGCTTCGGCTTGGGTTTCGGCTTCGGCGGCACGGCCTGGATCGGCGCGACCGGCTTGAGTAAGGGCGGTGGCTTGGGCGCGGGCGGTTCGACTTTTTGGAGCGTGGGCTTGGGCGGTGCTGGTACCGGCTCGGCCTCTGCCTTCGAAGGCGCGGGCAGGGTGGGCGCCACCTTGGGCGCGGAGGCGGGACCCGGCTGACCCTTCACCGTTTCACCTTTCGGCATGAGGGAGATGAACTCGGGTTGCGGCTGCGCCCGGCTGTGGAAAATCAGCGCTAGGATGATGAACGCGATGACGTGCAGCACCGCGACGATGGCAAACCAGCGCCAGAAATGGCCGTCAGGATTCTCGTTCAGCTCATCCTCTTCCGGCCACACGGGCGTCCGACGCAGGTTGAGCTGGACCGGCTTCTTTGCCGTCGGACGGCGCGCGCGAGGCTTTCCGGCAGGCGGATTCATGAACGGCCCTCACAGTAGCGGAGCCAAGAGGGCCTGTTCCAGCAGCTTATCGTCGGCATGGACGAGATGTAAGACGGTGCCGCGAAGCAGGATGTTCGAAGAGAATGGTGCCAGATGCGATGAGCGATGTTCAGGCGCTAACACCTGCGCGCGCGGCAAGACCATCGTTTCCGGTTTCCCGCGCTTGAAGTTGGGACATACTGGAATCATGACCGGAAAAGATCCCGTGGCGGTGGACATTGCCGCGTTGCGACGCGACTACATGCAGCGCGGTTTGTCGGAAACCGATCTCGATCCGGATCCGTTCCGGCAATTCGAAACTTGGTTCGAAGAGGCGGCACACACGCCGGCCATCGCCGAGCCGAACGCCATGGTGCTTTCCACGGCGGAAGCGAATGGCCAGGCACGCGGACGCTATGTGCTGCTGAAAGGCTTCGATGCACGCGGCTTTGTCTTCTTCACCAACCAGGAAAGCGCGAAGGCCCATGCGCTGAAGGCCAACCCGCGCGCCGCGCTGACCTTCGGCTGGATTCCGCTGGAGCGGCAGGTCTGCATCGAGGGCGTGGTGACGAAGATGGAACGCGCCGCCGTGGAGGATTATTTTGCCAGGCGTCCGCGCGGAAGCCGGCTCGGCGCCTGGGCCTCGCCGCAGAGCGAGGTCATCCCCGGCCGGGCCGTGCTGGAGGAAAACCTGCGCGCGGCCGAGGCGCGCTTTCCCGGTGAGACGCCAGTCCCTCCGCCACCCGCTTGGGGCGGCTACCGCCTCGCGCCGGAGCGGATCGAATTTTGGCAAGGCCGCACCAGCCGCCTTCATGACCGGCTGCGCTACCGGCGCGAAGGCGGGAAGTGGATCGTTGAGCGGCTCGCGCCTTAAGGTCCAACATCTACTTTCTAC
>CAJCIA010000146.1 GCA_903970275.1 Betaproteobacteria bacterium | reverse complement strand
GCATGGCGACCGAAAGCGCGGTGACCACGATGGGTTCGCATCCGTTCTCGACCGGGCAGGACCTGTGCCTGGTCCACAACGGCTCGCTCAGCAACCACAACCGCCTGCGCGAAAACCTGCGGCGCGAGGGCATCGAGTTCCAGACCGACAACGATTCCGAGGTTGCGGCCGGTTACCTGACGTGGCGGCTGGCCTCCGGCGATTCGCTCCAGCAGGCGCTCGAGCATGCGCTGAAGGACCTGGACGGCTTCTACACCTTCACCATCGGCACGCGCGACGGCTTTGCCGTCCTGCGCGACCCGGTCGCCTGCAAGCCGGCGGTGATGGCGGAGACCGACGATTATGTCGCCATGGCCTCGGAATATCGCTCGCTCGCCGCGCTGCCCGGCATCGAATCGGCTAAGCTGTGGGAACCCGAACCGGCCACGGTGTATAAATGGAGCGTGCCCCAATGAGCGATACCTGCCGCGAGTTCGATCTCTCCGTGACCACCGTGCGCGAGTTGAACCAGGCGCTGCACGAGCAGACGGCCGAGCCCAGGCCGCGGCTTTGGCGCGCGGTCAAGCCGGCGGGCGCGCACGCCATCGGCTGCGGGCTCAACTCGCCCCTCACGCTGGAGGTCGATGGCCACGCCGGATATTACTGCGCGGGCATGAACCAGCTCGCGACTGTGATCATCCACGGCAACACCGGCGTGGGCGTGGCGGAAAATATGATGTCCGGTTTTGTCCACGTGAAGGGCAATGCGAGCCAGTCGGCCGGCGCCACGGCGCATGGCGGCCTGCTCGTGATCGACGGCGACGCCTCCGCCCGCTGCGGCATTTCCATGAAGGGCGTGGACATCGTGGTAAAGGGTTCCGTTGGCCACATGAGCGCCTTCATGGCGCAGGCCGGCAACCTGGTCGTCTGCGGCAATGCGGGTCATGCGCTGGGCGATTCCATCTACGAGGCGCGGCTCTTCGTGCGCGGCACGGTGGCCGACCTCGGCGCCGATTGCGTGGAAAAGGAGATGCGCACCGAGCACCTCGAATTGCTGGCCGGCCTGCTCGAGCGTGCGGAGGCGCGGTGCAAGCCCAGCGAGTTCCGCCGCTACGGCTCCGCGCGGAAGCTCTACCATTTCCATGTCGACCACGCGGGCCACTATTGATCACGCCATGAATCTCCGTCCCGGCATGCGCGAGTCCGCCACCTTCGACCGCAACGTCATCCACGAAATCCAGCGCGCGGCGGAGACCGGCATCTACAGCATTCGCGGCTGGGGTGCGAAGCGGGCGCTGCCCCACTTCGACGACCTCGTGTTCCTCGGCGCGAGCATGTCGCGCTACCCGCTGGAGGGTTACCGCGAGAAATGCGCGACGGACGTCACGCTCGGCACCCGCTTCGCGAAGAAGCCGCTGCTTCTCCAGATTCCGATCACCATCGCGGGCATGAGCTTCGGCGCGCTTTCCGCGCAGGCGAAGGAAGCGCTCGGGCGCGGCGCGACCGCCATGGGCACCTCCACCACCACGGGGGACGGCGGCATGACGAGCGAGGAACGCGGCCATTCCCGCCTACTGGTTTATCAATACCTGCCCTCGCGCTACGGGATGAATCCCGATGACCTGCGCGCGGCCGACGCGATCGAGATCGTGCTCGGCCAGGGGGCCAAGCCGGGCGGCGGCGGGATGCTGCTAGGCCGCAAGATCAGCGAGCGCATTGCGCAGATGCGCACGCTGCCCCAGGGCATCGACCAGCGCAGCGCGTGCCGGCACCCCGACTGGACCGGCCCGGACGATCTCGCAATCAAGATCGAGGAATTGCGCGAGATCACCGACTGGCAAAAACCGATCTACGTGAAGGTCGGTGCCTCGCGCACCTATTATGACACGATGCTCGCGGTGAAATCGGGCGCCGACGTCATCGTCGTCGACGGGATGCAGGGCGGCACCGGCGCGACGCAGGACGTCTTCATCGAGCACGTCGGCATTCCCACGCTGCCCGCGCTGCGCCAGGCGGTCGAGGCGCTGAAGGAGCTGGGGCTGCATCGGAAGGTGCAGCTCATCATTTCCGGCGGCATCCGCAGTGGCGCGGACGTGGCCAAGGCGCTCGCCATGGGCGCCGACGCGGTCAGCATCGGCACAGCCGCGCTCATCGCGCTGGGCGACAACGCGCCGAAGTACGAGCCGGAGTATGAGAAGCTCGGCACCTCCGCCGGGTTCTACGACGACTATCAGGACGGCGCCGATCCCGCCGGCATCACCACGCAGGACCCGGACCTGGCCAAGCGTCTCGATCCCGTGGAAGGCGGCCGCAAGCTGGCGAATTACCTGCGCGTGCTGGCCATGGAAACGCAGACCATCGCCCGCGCCTGCGGGAAGTCACACGTGCTCAACCTCGAGCCGGAAGACCTGAACGCCCTCACCATCGAAGCCGCCGCCATGGCCAAGGTCCCGCTCGCGGGGACCAGCTGGATTCCGGGGGTGAGCGCAGGGTTGTAGAACGGCAGCTGGAGAGGGACGGTCGTAGACCGCCGCTACGGGAAACTTTCTATTTCACCTGGACGGTCAAATTGACGAAGACGCTCAGTGGTAGCCGGCGCTCTCCGAGCGCCGGAGCGAGCGGAGCGAGCGGAACGGAAAGGCGAGCGCTTTACTTAACTAGGAGCTAGGCGCGAGCGACTGCATTCCGGCCGCTGCTGCGGCGTCCGGCGATAGGGACATCGCCGGCTACCACCGAGGTCTTTCGCGCGTCGCGGATTTCCTGTAGCGGCGGTCTATGACCGCCGACGCACAAGCGCAGGATTTCGCATGATCGTCGGCGGTCATGGA
>CAJCIA010000145.1 GCA_903970275.1 Betaproteobacteria bacterium | reverse complement strand
CCGGGCTCAAGGATCCGAAGCGGCCCATTGGCTCGTTTATTTTTCTCGGCCCCACCGGCGTGGGCAAGACCGAGCTGGCGCGCGCGCTGGCCGAATCCATGTTCGACAGCGAGGAGAACATGGTGCGGCTCGACATGAGCGAATACATGGAGAAGCACGCCGTCGCGCGGCTCATCGGCGCGCCGCCCGGATACGTCGGCTACGACGAAGGCGGGCAGCTTACCGAGGCCGTGCGCCGGAAGCCCTATTGCGTCGTTCTCTTTGACGAGATCGAGAAGGCGCACCCCGACGTCTTCAACACGCTCCTGCAAATCCTCGACGACGGCCGCCTCACCGACAGCCAGGGTCGCGTCGTCGACTTCAAGAACACCATCATCATCATGACCTCGAACATCGGCTCGCGCTTCCTCATCGAGAACGCCTCCGACATCGTGGGCGAGATCGCCGACGAGACGCGCGACAAGGTCATGGCTGACCTGCGCGCCCACTTCCGGCCCGAGTTCCTCAACCGCGTCGACGAGATCGTGCTCTTCAAGCCGCTGACCATGTCGGAAATCACGCACATCGTGGACCTGCAGCTCAAGCTCCTGCAAAATCGCCTGACCGAGCGCCACATCGAACTCGACCTGACCAAGAGCGCCAAGGAACTGCTCGCGCGGCGCGGCTACGATCCGGTCTACGGCGCGCGCCCGCTCAAGCGGCTCATGCAGCGTGAGCTCGAAACCAAGCTCAGCCGAGCCCTGCTCAAGGGCGAGATCACTGACCATTCCCGCGTCGAGATCACCGCCAACCAAGGCGAGCTCGAGTTCAAGAGCAATCCCGCGGAGGAGAAGTAGCCGCCCGGTTCACGCGCCGAAGGCGCGGTCTACCCAAATGTAGCGGCGGTCTATGACCGTCGCACTTGCCGCGCCAGCGGCGCGGGGCGTGAGATACTCGGAAGCGCGCTTCCGAGCGGAAACACAAGGTGGCGGCGCGTTGCGCCGATTTTTGCGACGGTCATAGACCGCCGCTACAGGGGTAGAACCGCTTTCGCGCCCAAGTCGGTTTCCCTCCGCCTGCGCGCCTACTTCTTCGCCGCGGCTTTCTTGGCGATGATGCGATCGTTCTTAACGGCGCGCTTGGCGCGTTTGCGGACTTGTTTGCGACCCGGATAAGCTCCCATAGGCCGGGCAGGTTGCCGCAGGTCGAGCCGAACGGCAAGCAAGTCTTCGCCGCGCGCCGCTCCATGGCGATACCTGTCGATCCGGTGCGCAGCACGCGGTAGCCCGCGTCGGCCCGACGCGGGTCGCGTGGGGAGGATGTCGATCTTGCGCGAGATGCTCTTCACGCGATCGTCGAAAATTCCAGAAACCGGCTTTATTAGATGCGCGCGGAGAAGATGCCCTGCCTGGGCAGAATCGTTTCGCGCGCACTGCCATCGGGCCGATGGCGGCTACCCTGCTTCGCGGCATTTCGCGTAAGCGTTGGGCCGATGGCGGCTACCGCACATCACGCGCCGGCTTCGGCTGACCCCAGCGTTCCTGCGCGGTCTTCGGCAACTCCTCCGGCCGGATGGCGTGGTCACGCACCATGCCCTCGTACAGCTCCCGCCACGCCGTCATGACGCGGTCGCGCAACTCCTCGCGGGTTGCCTCCGGCTCGCACGGGATCACCTTTCCCACCCGCACGAAGACGCGCCAGCGCGGCAGCCGCCACCACGTTTGCCAGGCATAAAGCTGGTCGCTGCCCAGGATGACCATCGGGATCACCGGCACACCCGTCTTCTTCCAGAGCGAGGCGGTGCCCACCGGCATCGGCGCCCCGCCGAGCACCGACGTCTCCTCCTGCCGGATTCCCTCTTCCGGGAAAATGCCCACCACCTCGCCCTCCTTCAGCAGCTTCATCGCATGCTTGAGCGCACCGATGTCATTCTTCGTCCGGTCGACCGGGAACACTCCCGCCGCGCGCAGCAACCGGCCATAGAGCGGGATTTCCAGCAGCGGCTTGTCCGCCATGAAGTGGATGTAGCGCGGAAATTTCGCGCCCATGTACGAGGGATCGAGATGGCTGATGTGGTTGCAGAGCAACAGCGCGCCGCCCGCACGCGGCACGTTCTCTGTGCCCTCATAGACGTAGCGGGAGAACAGCCGCGGCACGATCATCGCCAGCTCGTGGCTGAGGAAATAGGCCAAGGCACCCATGAAGCCCGCAACTTAACCGCAGCCCGGCGCGGGATGTCGAGAGTGAGTTGGCCCGTCTGCAGTCACTTGTCCCCTGCGGTGCTTCCCTTGCGTGCTAGCCGCCGCTGTCCAGCGGTGGTCGGTCGCGGATGCGCTTTGTATTCGACCACCGCTGGGGAGAACAGTGGCTGCCACCGAAGGCTATCGCGGGCGGTTAGTTGCCGACATCCTGGACCAACCCGCACTCGCGCAGCAGCGGCAGAAGCCGCTCGACCGGCAAGCCGACCACATTCGCGCGTGAACCCTCGACCCGCGCCACCAGGAGCTCGCCCTTTTCCTGCAAGCCGTACGCGCCCGCCTTGTCGAGCACCGGCACCTCGGCGAGATAACGCGCGATCTCCTCCTCGCTCAGATCGCGGAAGATCACCCGCGTGGTTTCGTGGAACACGATCTCTGTTTTTCCCGGACCGAGCAATGCGCAACCCGTGACAACCTCATGCATGCCGCCGCTCAGCGCGCGCAGAAACTCGCGCGCTTCCGCCAGCGACGCGGGTTTCCCGAAAATCCGGCCGGCACGCGTCACCACCGTGTCGGCGCCGAGCGTCCAGCGATCCGGTGCCGCCACTGCCGCCGCTTTCAGCACGGCATTCCTCTCCGCCAGCGTGGCCGGGTTCCACTGCGTGGCGGTCGCCGGGGTGAATTCGGTCACAGCGGCTTCCCTCACCTCAAAGGCGACACCCGCCTCGCGCAGCAGCGCGGAACGGCGCGGCGACTGGCTAGCGAGGAGGAGAGGCAAAGTCACCCGGCCACAAAATCGCTTTCCCGCCGCGCTGTCCAGCAAACGCGTGCCTGAACTAAACGCAAGCCAGCACCGCCGGCCTTGTGATAGATTGGGCCGATATGTCGTCCGCACATCGGGAGTCGCTCCGATTTGGTATTCCCCTGGCTATCGTCATGATGGTTTTCATTCTGCTCGGGCAGGCCTCCGCTCTTTCTCCGCTCGTCCGGCTTGTTTGCTCCCTGCTCGGGCTTTTGACGGCGCTGCTGCTGGGATTTGTCTGTTTCTTCTTCCGCGATCCCAACCGCGCCGTTCCCCCCGATCCCAACATCATCGTGGCGGCGGCCGACGGCCTCGTCGTCAGCGTGGAGGAAATCGACGAGCCCGATTTCGGGCTCGGCCGCCGCCAGCGCATCGCCATCTTCCTTTCCGTCTTCGACGTGCATGTGAACCGTTCGCCCGTGGCCGGTCGTGTGCTCAAAACTGCCTACAAGTCCGGCAGCTTTCTCGACGTGCGTCACGCCGACGCCAGCACGCACAACGAAGCGCTGGCCTGGCTTCTGGAAACCGCGCATGGGCCCATCGCGGTGCGGCAGATTGCCGGGCTCGTCGCCCGCCGCATCGTCGCCTGGGCACGTGAAGGCAGCTTGCTGGAACGAGGGCAGCGGTTCGGCATGATCCGATTCGGCTCGCGCACCGAGATCTTCCTGCCCGCCACGTGCCAGGTGCTGGTCAAGGTGGGTGACCGCGTCCAGGGCGCTGCCACGCCGATCGCCCGCTGGACCTAAACGCCCACCATGAGCCCGCCGCGTCCCCACGATCCCAGCCGCATCTTTCTCCTGCCCAACCTGATGACGGCGGGCAACCTCATCTTCGGCTTTCTCGCCGTGCTCAAGATCTTTGAGGGCACGCTGCAGTACGAGGCGGGCAACGCCGCCTGGGCGCACACCTATGTCGTCAGCCTCCAGTGCATTTTGGGCGCCTGCCTGTGCGACCTGCTCGATGGCCGTCTGGCCCGCTTCGGCGGCGCGGAGAGCCCCTTCGGGCGCGAGTTCGATTCGCTGGCGGACATCGTCAGCTTCGGCGTCGCGCCCGCCCTCCTCGTGTTCAAGATCGTGCTGGCTGACATTCCGAACCGCATCGGGTGGCTGATCGCCGTGTTCTATCTCCTCTGCGGTGCCATGCGGCTGGCCCGCTTTAACGTCGCCGCCACCTACAAGCTGGGCAACGGTTCGCGCAACTTCTCCGGCTTTCCCATCCCCGCGGCCGCCGGGCTTATCTCTTCCATCACGCTTTTCATCCTCTGGCACTACCGTTTCGAGAAGCAGCTCACCATCGGCGAGGGCAAGTACGTGCTCGTCGCCCTCATGCTCTTCCTCTCCTTTATGATGTTCAGCAAGTTCGAGTACCCGAGCTTCAAGGGCCTCAACTGGCGCACGCAGTTCTCGCTGCCCAAGTTCATGGGCGCCGTCGTGCTGCTCGGGCTCAACATCATCTATTACGAGTGGATGCCGGCCATCATGTTTGTCGGCTACCTCCTGTACGGCTTCCTGCGCCCCTTCATCTCGCGCGCCTGGCGCAAGGAAATCGAGGACGAGGACGACGAAGAGCCCTCCGATGTGACGCCGCCTGCCGCCGTCGAAGAGCTTCCCTAACGATCTTAGCAATTCGCAACGTTCGAAAAAAACGCTTGCGCCATTTTGCTTCCTTACTAAGGTTCTCGCCATCGCAACCGATGCGATGAATGATCTCGGCAGGCGGCGCTGTTCTTTTGGCCGACCTCCCCAGAAATAGACCTGAGCCGGTAATTCCCCAGCACGGGAATTCTCTTCGTAGGCTAGCGTCTTCTTCAACCTGAGCCCTTTTGGGACTTCGGCGTTCATCGGATAAAGCGACCTTGAAATTATACAAATGACACGTTTTATTTTAAGTTGGCTGATGGTTCTGGGCTGGGTAATCGGACTGACGTCCGTGCACGCAGCGCAGAATAGCAAGCGCCCCAATTCTCTCCCGCCTACGCTCCTGACCCGGACCTCCTCCGCTGTCGAGGCCGGGCGCACTGCGGTCACGAAGGCGGTCAAGTCGGTCGCCAACGCCACCGGGGACATTGTCTCCCAAGAGGTTCTGAAAGCGGAAGCCAAGGCTAAAACCCTCGCCAGCACGGGCGGTAAGGCGCTTGGGAACGGCCTCGCGCGCCTCACGGCTTACTGGTCCGGTGAAGGTGATTACTACACCCGCCGCCACATCAGTTCCACCGGCATCATCCTGCACAACGGTCACTGCGCGGTTGATCCGACGATCATCCCTTACGGCAGCGTCGTCCAGATCGAAGGGCTCGGCACCTACTTGGCGGTGGATACCGGCACTGCCGTGGTGTCGCGCCGCGCGGCACGCGAAAGCGGACACAATCGCAGCGAGCGACACGCCTTGGTGGTCGACCTCTACTTTGAGAGCCGCCGCGACGGTGAGCAGTTTGCCGCCAACGGACCCAAATTCGCCGCCATCACCTGGTCCGCGCCGGACGCCGCGACGGTGGCCGACACCGGGTCATCGCACACGCTGGTCGCCTTCGACGATACCTCCCGTACGAAGGCTCTTTGAGCCTTTGTTGCAGAGAATTGACCAGCTTGGAAAGCGTCTGCTCGCGCCGCTGGCTATTTATTTACATCCGTTCGAAAGCAATGGAGGTTTCAACTGGAGAAATTCGGCCATCATCCGTTGGCCTGAATCCAGCTAACTCCGCCCCGTCCATGTTAAACCGCCCTCTTTCGCTTCTCCTTGTGGTCACCTTGGTGACTCTGCCGGTCCATGCCGGTCAGCGGACGGCGAAGACCGCCCCGACGCCCACTTCCCTGCCCGTTGCCGCCCCCACGGCCAGCACCAAGGGCGCGCGACTGGTCGCCAATTCCGTACTGCCCGGCACCGTTGTCACTCCGAAGAAGGTCGCGGCCAAAGCGGTTGCCAAGCAGACTGCCAAGCCAGCCCCGGTGGTGGCGGCCGTCAAGCCGACTGCCGCGCCCGCCACGACGACCCCCGCCATTCCCTTCGGCCGCCTGGCCCGCCTGACCGCTTACTGGACCCAGGAAGATCCCTGGACCGCCAAGCATGAAAGCTCCACCGGCATCCGCCTGCACGAAGGCCATTGCGCGGTCGATCCGAAGCTCATTCCCTACGGCAGCGTGGTTCAGATTCCCGGCATGGGCAGCTATGTGGCCGTCGATACGGGCTCCGCCGTGATCTCCCGCCAGGCCGCCCTCGGCTCGGGCCAGAACGCTGCCCAGCGTGCCGCGCTCGTCGTCGATCTTTTTTTTGAAAACCGCAAGGACGCGGAGAATTTCGCCGCCCACGGTCCGGCCTACGTCTCCGTGAGCTGGACGCCCCGCTCGCTGGCGTACGCCGATTCCGCCTCCAACCCGCGCGCGCTGCCCGCCATCCCGACCATGCCGGCGGGTACGGTCTACGTGCTGGCACAGGCGCCATCCATGGCCGACATGCGCATGCCGCTGGCCTTCCGCGCGCCGCAGCTCTAAGCGGCTGGCCGATGCAGTCCGTCAGCCGGTGATCTGGCAGCGCGGCGCCATCTCCTCCGCCCCGGCGGGCTCGCTTTTCCGGGAAATTGCGCGACATTGGCCGCGTGCAGAAGCCGAACGACCTGATCGATCTCAGCATCGACCACATCCTGGCCGATCCCTCACTGCGCACGCGGCTTTTCCCGGTCACGGCGCAGCGCATCTTTCTCGCCCACGCGGGAGTGGCCCCCCTGCCCGGTCCCGCGGTGGACCGGCTGAAGGAGGAGGCGGAACGCGCCGGCGTCATGCAGGAAAGCACCGACTTTATCGCTGAGATCGACTCCATCCGGCGCGTGGCGGCCCGGTTGATCAACGCCGGCAGCGATGAGGTCGCCCTGCTCGGGCCCACCTCGCTCGGGCTCAACCTCGTCGCCAACGGCCTCACCTGGAACGAAGGCGACGAGGTCGTCTTCTATGCCGATGACTATCCAGCCAACGTCTATCCTTGGCAGGCGCTCGCCGCGCGCGGTGTGAAGCCGGTGCCGCTGGTGACGGAGCGCGCAGGCGAACTCACGCCCGAGCTCGTGCTCAAGGCCGTAACCCCACGCACCCGCCTGGTTGCGCTCGCTTCCTGCCACTATCTCAGTGGTTACCGGCTCGACTACGAGACGATCGGCGAGGAGCTCTCGCGCCGCGGCGTTCTCTTCTGCCTCGATGCCATCCAGTCGCTCGGCGCCACGACGATCGACGTGCGCCACATCGATTTCCTGGCTGCCGACTCGCACAAGTGGATGCTCGGCCCGCTCGGCGCCGGCATCTTCTACGTGAAGCGGAAACATTTTGCGGCGCTGCGCCCCTCGCTTGTTGGCGCATGGAATGTGGTCTCGCCCGGCTTCGTCGCGCAGCCCGAAGTCCACTTTGAGGAGACCGCGCGCCGCTACGAGCCTGGTTCGCTCAATCTCCTTGCGCTCTTTGGCATGAAGGCGAGCCTGGAACTGATCCTCCACCTGGGCGTCAAGCAGATCGAAGCGCGGCTGCTCGACCTGCGCGCGTACGCGGAGGACCGGTTGCTCAGCGCCGGCTGCCGCGTGCTCGGCCACGTCAATCGGCGCTCGCAAAAGTCGGGCATCACCACCGTCGCGATCGAGGACGCCAGCCGCGCGCGCGGCATCTTCAAACAGCTGCGCAATGCCGGCATCGACGTCTCCCTGCGTGAAACCCGCGCCGGGCTCCAGTGCCTGCGGCTCTCGCCCCACTTCTATAACCTCGAAGCCGAGATCGACGAGGTGGTGAACCACCTGAAGGCAGGCTGAGACGGACTCGGACGGAATCAACGGAACTACCAATTTGGGGACTCAGCATGTTCTGTTTCCATCCCGTTCATCCTGTCCAAAACTTCACCGTGCCTCCCCGAGAATTTTCTCTTGTCCCGCCTGCCGCTTTTGGTAGGTTTGACGTCCCTCAACTGAGGTTCTGACCCATGAAACGTACGTTCCAGCCCTCGCAAAAGCGCCGTGTGCGCCAGTTTGGTTTTCTCGCCCGCACGCGCACCAGGGCCGGCCGCGCCATCCTGGCCCGCCGCCGCCGCGCTGGTCGCGTTCGTCTCGCCGGCAAGGGCACGGAGCGCAAGTTTGCGCGCCACACGCAGTCGTAATCGCGCCTTTCCTTGGGCACGCATCCCGAGAAACTGCCGCGCGCGCGCCTTATCCGGCGCCGCGCTCTCTTCACCGCCACGCGCGAGCGCGGCCGCCGCACCACCAATCGCTGGATGACGCTCAGCGTTTTGCCGCGCGATGAAGCTGCGCCTACCGACCCCGCTGAAGTTGCGTTCCTCACGCCGAAGCGCATCGGCAGCGCGGTGATGCGCAACCGGCTGCGGCGCCGCATGCGCGAAATTTACCGGCGCGCACCTGGTACAATGCTCTCGGACGCCTATCTCGTCTGGATCGCTCGACCGCTCGCGACCGAGCTTCCCTTTGCCGAGCTTCAGGAGTGCATGCTGACCCTGCTGCGCCGCGCCGGGCGACTGCCCTAAGCGGCGCCAGAACGATCGGTTTGGCCTTATCCCGTTAAGTTATTCACATTTTTTTCTACACAAACGTATTAGGCGCTTGCGCCGAGAGGGTCAAAAATGCTGATGTAGGCGGAAGCCGGTACGCTTAGCGATCACTGATGGAACTTCATATCCTTCTGGCAGGTGTCGAGTTCGGTCCTTACACCGAAGACAAGGCCCGCCAGCTTCTCGACGAGGGTTTTCTTAGCGCTACCGATCCGGCCAAGCGCCTCGACGAAACCAACTGGCTTCCGCTGAGCGAGGTGCTCGCCGCCGCACGGGTTCCTGCGATGGCTGGTGCGTCCGTCGCTCCAAGCGATTCTCCTGTCCCGACGGAATTTCGCTCCCTCGCCGCCGCGCTGGAGGATGAGGAATCCATTCCGGAATTTCACGCGCCGCTGCCCCCCGGCAGTGAAGTGGCGGAAGCCACGCTGTCGGAGAGCGAGGAAGAAAACCTGCCTGAGCCTGGACCGGAGCCAGAGCCGGAGCAGTCTGTTGCCCCCGCGGAGCCCGCCTCCGTTCCGGAGCTGGAACCTGCGCCGACCAAAGAGCGGCTGGCCGTAACAGGGTTTGGGGTCAGCGCTCCGACTGTGGTGGCGGCTTCGCGTGTGACGCGCGCCATCGGACCGCGGCCTTCGCTCGAACCTCTTTCCACGCCGCCCGCCACCGCACCGCTGCCGGCCGCACCTTCTTCCGCACGCACCACGCGGCGCCTTGCGCGGCTCGCTCGCGAGCAGGAGGAGGAAGTTCCCAGCAGCCGTCCCAAATCTGCGCCCATCGCCTCGGCGGAAATCAAATCATCGTTTGCCGCGGCGCTGGCGAAGACGCGTTCCATGTCGGGCGACACCGCTCCACTGCCGGCGCCGACGCGTTCCGTGGGAAAACCGCAGCCGCAGACCGAAGCGAAAGCCACGCCGGATTTCAAGTCGGCCGTAACCGCGAAACCGGCCGCTGAACCCAAGACCGAAGCGGAACCGGAGGCTGCTCTGCCAACGATTCCCGCGCCGCCCACGGTGATGGCGGCACCCGCGGTCACGGCGCCGCGCCCCGCGGCGGCTGCGGAAACGGTGCCGAGTCCCAGCCGCAAGTCACCAGTGCGGACCGCTTCGCTGAATGCGACGAGCACGGCGCCGCTGACGGTGAATACTCGTGCCAAGCGGCCAACGGTCACCGGTTCTCTGCTGGCGAAAGAAGCGCTGCTCAAGGCGCGCGAGAAAAGCAGCGGCCTGCTCGCCTCGCGCACCACGTCGATGGCGCCGGCGGCTGACTTCAAGCCGGACGTGCCGGCCTCCCCGCGCAAGCGCACGCCCGTGAAGCTGGCCGACCCGGACGAGTCTGCGGCCCCCTCCCTGGCTCCGGCTCCCGTGTCACGCAAGACCATCCGGCTCACCGGCCGCATCACCCTGCCCGGCCGCGATACTCCTCCTGTCCAGCCGGCGGCGCCTGACATAAAAACCCAGCCCGGGGTGGAGGCGAAGTCCGCTCCAATTGAATCCTTTCCCCCGGAGCCCACGCAGCCGCCGGCCTCCGTCCTTACCGCCCCGGTTCAGTTGCAGGAAAAGCGTGAGGCTGAACTGGCCAAGCCGAAGACCAGCACGTCGCGCAAGGCCATCCGGCTGTCGGGTCCGATCAGCCTGCCCGGCCGTACGACACAGCCGACGCGGCCCTCGCCCCTGGTTCCAACGACGAGCGACACCGGGCCGCTTACCACCTCTTTCCCCCGCACACTTGGGCGCCGTCGCCCTCAGCCGCCTGCCACTGAACCATCCGTCACGCCTATTGCCGCCCCCCTCAGCGCGCCACAACCTGCGCCTGCGGAGCCCAGCCTTCCCGCTATCCCGGAAACCGCGCGTGCCGCAGAGCCAAAGCTCCCCTCGATTCCAGAACCGGTGGCGAAGACGGAGCCACTCGCCGAGAGAGAGCCCGTCGCAAAACCGGAGCCCGTCGCCAAGACGGAGCTGCGCCTGCCCGAGCGTCCGCGAATGAGCCTGCGTTCGCTCATTCATCCGGCGGAGACGGCGGCGGCCAGCGCTCTGGCGGCCGAATCCCTGACGCCGGTCGAGACAAGAAGCGAGCCGGAGACCGCGCCGGGGGGCTCGCGGCTTTCCAGCGGATCGCTCAAGATCACCGGCTCGCTGCGCACCGCTTCCCCGCCGCGCACGCCCATCCGGCTCAGCTCGCCCTCGGGCGAAAGCAGCCTGCAGGCCGCTCCTTCGGAAGCTTCCGAGATTGCCGAGACCAAGCTCTCTGCGCCCGTGCCGGAAGAGGAATTGATGAACCGGCCCGCCAGCGGGAAAATTCCGGTCAGCGAATTTCCGACCGAGGGCGTGCGTGTCCGCTCCCGGCGCGTCACCGCCAAGGTGCCGCTGCCCGACGCAGCCTCCGAATCGATCACGCACGAAAGTCCGGCCCGGCAGGCCCCGCCGCCGTTGCCGAAGATCGAGCTGCCGGGTGAGCCGCCGGAACCTTCGCCCGTGGCGGAGCAACCCGCTGCACCTGCCGCAAACGACGAACCCCCAACCTTCGTAAGCGCGGTGACCGCCCCGGCAGAAAGCCTCGACGGTCCCGTCGTCGAGCCGATCATTCCGGTGGAGCCGATCGTCGAGCCGGAGACTTCGGTCGCGCCACCGCCGCCCCCCGAGCCCGTCGCCAAACCGGAAAAAGTCCGGCTGCGCAAGCCGGTGAAGCTGGAGCTGACCTCGCGGAAAATTCAGGAATCCGACAAGCTGTCTTTGGAAGCTTTCTCGAAGCTCGCCTCGCAGGAGAAACCCGGCAGCGCGGCTCTTGAAAAGTCGGAGGCTTCCGGCAGCGGGACGGCTGAAGCGGACGCAGCCGCAACGACGACCATTGATGGCTTCTCCTCCAAGCGGCTGGAAGAAGCA
>CAJCIA010000144.1 GCA_903970275.1 Betaproteobacteria bacterium | reverse complement strand
CATCGCTACACCGCGGACGAGCACACGCTGGTCTGCATCGAGATGCTGGACCGCATCATCGACGCGAAGGAGCCGCCCTTCGTGAAGTACAAGCCGCTGCTGCAGCAGGCGCAGAAGCCGCACCTGCTCTATCTCGCCATGCTGCTGCATGACACGGGGCGCTCCGAAAACACGGCCCGCCATGCGGAGGCGAGCGCGGCGAACGCGGTGCGCGTGGCGCGGCGCTTCAAGATCACCGGCAGCGATCTCTCCACGCTCGTCTTCCTGGTCGATCATCACCTGACTATGTCCGAGATCGCGCGGCGCAAGAACCTCGACAACGAGGAGACGATCATCGAGTTCGCCCGCATCGTGGAGACACAGGAGCGGCTCGACCTGCTCATGCTCCTGACCTTTGCCGATACGCAGGGCACCGGCGCACCACGCAGCTACTCGGACTGGAAGGACCTGCTGCTCTGGCAGCTTTATCATCGCACCTCGCAGGCGCTAAGCGGTGTGAAGGAATTCATCGAGGGCGTGGAGCAGGCGCGGCGCGAAATCCGCCAGCGGCTGCTCAAGAATCTCGACCGCAAGTTCGATCCGGGCGAAGTGGCCGCGCACCTCGACAACCTGCCGCCCAGCTATTTCGACACCATGTCGGAGGAGCTGATCCGCGAGCACATCTCGCTCGTGCACAATTTTCTCAAATACCAGATCACGCACGACGACGGCTCGCTGCAGCCGGTCATTCACTGGCGCCACTTTCCGGACCAGGGCCATTCGGAAGCCACGGTGGTCTCGTGGGATCGCGCTTATCTCTTCGCCCGCGTCACGGGCGCTTTCTCGGCAACCGGGCTGACCATTCTGAAGGCGGACATCTTCACCCGCGCCGACAACATCGCCATCCAGACCTTCTATGTGGCGACGGACAAGCTGGAGGCGGTGACCGATGCGCGCGATCGCACAACCTTCGAGAAATTCCTGAACCAGGCGATGGGCATGGAGCCGTTCGACTTCAACCAATCGTTCACGAAAAAGCAGAAGTACCGCACGCCGGCCTACGACGTTTCTGAGATGGAGACGCAAATCTCCGTCGACCAGCGGGCCTCGCGGCAATACACGCTGCTCGACGTGCAAACGGCGGATTTTCCCGGTCTGCTCTACCGCATCGCCTCGGCCATCGCCGATTGCGAGGTGAGCATGGTCTCTGCCCGCGTCACCACCGAGAAGGGCGCGGCGCTCGACACGTTTTACTTATGCGACAGCCACGGAAAAAAAATCGAGTCCGAGGAGCAGCTGCGGCGGCTGACGACGGAAGTCCGGTCCCGCATCGTGCCCTAAGCGCACCGAGCTTGCTCTCCGGTTTGCGAAGGCGCGACCTGCGCACCCTCCTGCATCCGCAGAAGGCGCTCGACCGCATCCTGGCCGCGGCGGTGCGCTCGACCCGGGCCGATTCCGGCTCCTTCATCCTGATCAATCCGAATACCGGCTTCCTGGACATCGAGGCGAGCCACAACCTGAGCCAGCGCGCCCGGCGCGTAAAGCTGCGTCCGGGCGAGGGCATCACCGGCTGGGTGGCGACGACCGGCCAGGCGCTGCGCACCGGCGACGTGCGCGAGGAGAAGCGTTACATCTCGATCAACGCGCGCGTGCGCTCCGAGATGGCGGTGCCGGTCGAAATGCGCGGGCAGGTCGTCGGCCTGCTCAACGTCGATTCGACCCAGGTCAACGCTTTCAGCGCGCGCGACGAGGAGCGGCTGATCGACATGGCGCTGGAGGCCGCGCAGTGGCTCGAACTCGCGTGGGAAATCGACCAGCTCCGGCTCAAGGGCCGCCAGCTCACCAGCCTGGTGGACATCGGCCAGATGATCATCGCCGAGACGAACTTCGACGAGATTCTCAACCAGATCACCCGCCAGACCCTGCGGTTCATGAAGGCGCGCATCTGCTCCGTCTTCCTGCTCAACGAGGAAGCGACCGAGCTCGTGCTGCGCGCCTCCGAGGGCGGGAGCAAGCTCTACCGCGGCAAGCCGAACCTGAGCGTGGAGGATTCGCTTCTTGGCTCGGTGGTCATGCGGCGCAAGCCGCTTTCCGTGGTCGACGTGATGGAGGAGAAGCGATACCTCCAGCAGGACGTCGCACGCAAGGAGCAGCTCGTTTCCATGCTGGCCGTGCCGCTCATCTTCGCGGGCAAGGCGCAGGGCGTCCTCGCGCTCTACACGCAGCAGCGCCACCGTTTTTCCAACGACGAGATCAAGCTGATCAGCGCGCTGGGCGATCTTTCTGCCGTGGCCATCGAGAAGGGCCGGCTGCTGGCGCGCGTCGTCGACATGGAGGAAAAGCTGCGCGCCTCGGAACGGCTTTCCGCCCTCGGTCTGCTCGCGGCGGAAATCGCGCACGAGATCCGCAATCCCCTCACCGTCGTGCAGATGCTCTTTCACGCCTTGATGGAAGGCGTGGAGATGGACGCGACCTCGCAGCGCGACGCGGAGTTGATCAGCGAGAAAATGCGGCAGATGAACCGCATCCTGGATCAGGTCCTGTCCTTCGCGCGCTCCTCCGAGCCAATGAAGGAACAGGTGCGCGCGGACCAGATCATCGACGACGTCTTCCTGCTCACGCGCCACAAGCTGCTGGCGCAAAACATCGACGTGCGCAGCACCGTGTCCGGGTTGCTCCCGCCCTTCCTTGTGGACCGCGCGCAGATCGAGCAGGTGCTACTCAACCTGATTCTTAATGCTGCCGACGCCATGCCGAAGGGCGGCATCCTGCGCCTGAGCGCGTCGCTCGAGACGGTGGAGGGCAAGCCGCACGTGGTCGTGGGCGTGCGCGACAACGGCCAGGGCATGTCGCACGAGCAGATCGCCAATCTCTTCATGCCCTTCCTGACTTCCAAGGAATCCGGCACCGGCATTGGCCTCGCGATCGTGAAAAAGATCATGGAGAACCACCAAAGCAAACTGGAGGTCGAGTCGAAGCTGGGCCAAGGGACGAAGTTCACGCTGTTCTTCCCGATTGCCGAGGCAGAGTCGCTGGAGTAAGCGAAGCAGCTGGTAGCCGGCGACCTCCGACGCTGGACGAAATGCGGACGCGCGTTCTCTTGCCGTCCGGCGCCCGGAGGTCGCCGGCTACCTGGCCGAGACACTCGGCTCGCCCTGCGTTGCTCCAGCCTACGCCGCTTCGGCCTGCGGCTCTTCGTCGGGAGCGATCATCGCCTCGATCGGCTTGGGCCGCGGAACGTATTTCTCGATTAGCCCCTGCAGGATGCCGCCGGGGCTGACTTCCACGAACGCCGCGCTGAGCCGACCGACGTTCATGCGGCCCTGCGCCATGACGATGACCTTCTCCGCCACCACCGAGCCGGGCAGGTTGAGCTCACCCTCCACGATCATCTCGGCGCAGCAGGCCGATTCCGCGTCGATCCGCGCACCGGCTTCCACCTGGAGCTTGGCGTCGGGATTGTTCAAGCGGCCGGAAAAAGTCGAGCCGCCCGCGAGCAGGATTTCCGTCGCCTCGAGCAGGCCGCTGATCTCCAGCTCGCCCGCCACGCGCAGGCGCGCGCATTCGATCGTCTGGACCTTCACCTTGGCGCCTGGTTCCACCCGGACGACGGGCGCGTGCAGTTCGCCGCTTAGTTGCGCGCCGGCGAAGGCCACGATCTCGGCGGTCGCGCGCAGCTTGCTGAAAACTTTCCCGCGCACCTCGATGCGGCGGCCGGTCGCCTCCATGCCCTTGAACGAGCAACC
>CAJCIA010000143.1 GCA_903970275.1 Betaproteobacteria bacterium | reverse complement strand
TCGCAGTAGCGGCTGGGCAAGGTGTAGCGCAGGACCTCCGCGGGCAGCTGGTCGATGGTGGGTGACTCCGCGGGCGGATTGACGTCCTCCCAGAGCGAGGAGACTTCCACCAGAGCATCGTGGATGATGACCGTCTCACCGGGCTTGAGCAGCCAGCGCTGGGTGGTGTTGCCCTGCCAGTCAACGAATTCCTCGTACTTGGTCGGAGGCGTGAGTTTCAGCTCTTCCCGGATGATCTGGTGCCGCACCTCAGCATGAGGCCGGACGATGAGCAGAATGGGCGTATCCTCCGTCACGTTGTAGACGAGCCGGCAGCCGACCCGGATGGCCATGGTGGAGGGGGATGTTGTCATAAGGGCAGATTTATGGAGCGAAACCGGAGGAGGCATTGCGAGCTTTCCCGCCACGCCAAGAGCAATTCAAGTCCAGTCCGCTTGCGCGCCGACCGAAAACCGCCCACTACTTGCCTGAGCATCTGCCTCTTCGCAAGAATGCGCAACGTCTATCGGCCCGCGTGCTTGTAGAGCAGGTCCCCTGCCCGTTTTCGACCAGGGCCCACACTGCGCCGAAAGACGCTTGCGACCAGGCGCTGTGGCGAGTCGTCTTCTTGCGCTTTTAATCCTGATCGGTCGGGACCTTGGCGTTGAGGGAGAGCTTGGCCCAGCGGCTTCCATCACGCCGGTCATGACGCCCAGCGGGCCGGCTGTCGCAATTGGAAAGGCGCTTGCTTACCTGGGTTGATCCTCGAGCGGTGCATAAGACGCTTCGCCATTTCCAAAGGACCAGTTCTCTTTCTTCACCTCGACGAGATTAATGAGCACATCCTCGCGGCGGAGGCCGAGCTGCGCGTGGAGGCCGTCCGCAATAGCCTGATAGAAGGCGCGCTTGATTTCCACGGTGCGCCCTTCGTTGAGCGTGACCTGAATGAAGATACACTCGGCCGTGCGCGTGATCCCGAGGTAGGTGGGATCGGCGATGAAATTTTCCGGCGGGTGCTCGTTGATGACGGCGAAGCGGTCGTTCGCGGGCGCTTTCAGCACGTCGATGATGGCCTGATAAACGACGTCGCCGATGGTGGCGCGATAAGCGGCGGGCTTGCCCTGGATGAGATCAATGCGAGTGAGCGGCATGCTTCGATTTCAGGGATTGCAGCGCCCTATGACAACCTGCAAAAGCTCGCGCAGAATAAGGAGCTTGGTGCGCCAGCGGACGATCTTGGTCGGCACGGTGCCGTCATCGGGATAAACCCGTACCACGGGAATTTCCGTCACGCGGAAGCCGAGCTGCGCGGCGCGGTAAATGAAATAGATCTGCAGGTTGAAGCGGACAAAGATGCGGCGCACCGGCTGCACCCGTTCATCGACCAGGAAGCGGCGACTGAGCGCGCGGAAGGCGTTGGTCGGATCCGAATAATGGAAGCCACCGCCGAGCGCGATGAGCGGCGCCTGAATGAAGCGGATGGCGACCTGGCGCTCGAGCGGCGTGTGGGTGTGCACGCCGCCGGGTGCAAAGCGGGAGCCCTGGATGAGATCGTAGCCTTCATCGAGCAACCGGAGGAATTCCGGCAGCGCCTCGACGCCGTCCTTGCCGTTGCCGTCACACGTCACCACGCCCTCGTAGCCCTGCTCGAGCGCATAAGCCACGGCCATGCGAGTCGCCGTGCAAAGGCCGCGCTCGGACGTGCTCAGCAACGTGCGCACGCCCATCGAGGCGAGATAAGCGGGATCGGTGGCGCCATCCGTGCTGCGGCCATCCGCAATGATGATGTCGGCCAGCCCGGCATTCGGCTGCATGCGCGCAAGCTGGTTGCGGAGGCGGTCGCCCTCGTTGAGCACGGTGAGGCAAAAGCAATAGCGCGTTCGTTTCGGAAAGAACTCCCGCGTCTCGTAGAGCGGTGGTTCCCACGCAACGCGCGAGGGTGACGATGCAGCGGCGTGGCCGGCCAGGGACGGGGTTGTCATCGCGCGACGGGCAGATTGGCCGCGGGCCGCGCTTGCTTGCCAGTCATTTCGTGGGCGGACAGCTGACCTCACGTTCAGGTTTCGCAAGATCGCGCGGGCTGCCTAGATTGGAGGCCCGCATGGCCAAGAAAGATCCGCATCCCCTGCCCGCATTGACGCTCGGCGCGCTCGGCGTGGTGTTCGGCGATATCGGCACGAGCCCGCTTTACGCCATCAGCCAGTGCTTCCGCGATCTGCACGCCAAGACGCCACCGGCCGAGGATGTGCTGGGCATCCTCTCGCTCGTCTTCTGGTCGATCGTCCTTGTGGTCTGCCTGAAATACGTGACCTGCATCCTGCGCGCCGATTTCAATGGTGAAGGCGGTACGCTGGCGCTGCTGGGCCTGCTTCGCACGAAGGGCCGACCGACGGTCAGGCCGCTGGGCTGGATCGTGCTGCTGGTGTTCTTCGGCTCGGCCCTGCTCTACGGCGATGGGGTGATCACGCCGTCAATCTCCGTGCTTTCGGCGGTGGAGGGTTTAAAGGTGGCCACGCCGGCGGCGCAGCCGTACATCGTGCCGATCAGCGTGGCGATCCTCGCCGGCTTGTTCCTGCTGCAGCAGTTCGGCACCGGCGGGGTGGGCCGACTGTTCGGACCCGTG
>CAJCIA010000142.1 GCA_903970275.1 Betaproteobacteria bacterium | reverse complement strand
GAGCAGGGCCGCGAGCGCTTCGACCGCGTCATCCAGGACAAGAAGATCGACAGCCGCGACAAGTACCTCGCCTCGCTCAAGGCGCTCGTCCGCAGTGTCGAGAGCGCCAACACCAAGGCCGAGCAGGCCTACGGCAAGGTGACCAAGGCCCGCGGCGGCCGCAACGAGGCCAAGGTGGAGAAGGACTTCGCCAAGGCCGACGCCGCCCTGCAAAAACTTTTCGTTCGCTTCTATTATAAGCAGAAGGTGACCGAGGAATTCGTCGCCGTCTGCGAGCACCACCACCACGAGCTCGTCGAGGCCCAGCATCAGCTCGATCGCCTGCACAAATCGCGCAGCAAGAGCAAGGAGCACAGCTCCCACGTCAAGGAACTTGAGGGCAAGCTCGACGACATCGAGTTGCAGGTGCGCATGCCGCTCGCCCGGTTCCACGACGATCACCACCAGCTCAT
Organism: Betaproteobacteria bacterium; assembly: GCA_903970275.1. Lineage (GTDB taxonomy): Bacteria > Verrucomicrobiota > Verrucomicrobiia > Methylacidiphilales > UBA1321 > JABDGH01. Next base: position 6,845 of record CAJCIA010000142.1, on the reverse strand, counting down.
GGACTGGCTCCGCAAGGCCCACAAGGCCAAGACCGAGATGGTCGAGGCCAACCTGCGCCTCGTCATCAGCATCGCCAAGAAGTACACCAACCGCGGCCTCTCCTTCCTCGACCTCATCCAGGAAGGCAACATGGGCCTGATGAAGGCGGTCGAGAAATTCGAGTACCGCCGCGGCTACAAGTTTTCCACCTACGCCACGTGGTGGATCCGCCAGGCCATCACCCGGTCGATCGCCGACCAGGCGCGCACCATCCGCATCCCGGTGCACATGATCGAGACGATCAACAAGCTCATGCGCGTGCAGAAGCAGCTCGTGCAGGAGTTCGGCCGCGAGCCCACGCCCGAGGAGGTCGCCGAGGAAATCTGCCTCCCCGTCGAGCGCGTCCGCGCCGTGCTGCGCATGGCCCAGCAGCCCATCTCGCTGCAGGCCCAGGTCGGCGATAGCGACGACACCACCTTCGGCGATTTCATCGAGGACAAGAGCGCCGAAAACCCTTCGGAAATGACCGCCTACGCGCTCCTCAAGGAAAAGATCCGCGACGTTCTCGACACCCTCACCGAACGCGAGCGAGCCGTGCTCGAGCAGCGCTTCGGCTTGGTCGACGGCTACTCCCGCACGTTGGAGGAAGTCGGCCGCCAGTTCCGCGTCACTCGCGAGCGCATCCGCCAGATTGAGGCCAAGGCGCTCCGCAAGATGCGCCACCCGACCCGCATCCGCCATCTCCACGGCTTCCTCGAAGCCGACGAGAACGCCGGGATGCTGTAGGCCGCCCGTTGTCGTGCCTGCGGCAAGCTTGTCGCTGGTCGGGCGATAGCTTACGCTGGTGCCGTGAACGAACTGGTTTTCGAGATCACTCAGGAAGGTGATGGCGGATTCTGCGCCGAGTGCCTGACGGAGAGCATCATTACTCAGGCCGATACGTGGGACGAACTTCGGCGCCATGTGCGCGAGGCCGTTCAAGGTTACTTCTTTGACCAGCCGGAACGCGCGCAGGTGCCCATCCGGCTCCATCTTGTCCGGGACGAAGTCCTGGTCGCGTGAAGCTCCCGCGCGACCTCGCGGGCCGCGAACTGGTCAAGGCGCTTTGCCGGCATTGGGATTATCGACAGGTCCACCAAGTTGGCAGTCACATTATCCTGCAGACCGATACACCCGGTCCCCAGCGCATCCCCGTACCAGATCACGCGTCGCTACGAATTGGAACTCTTAACAGCATTCTTCGTCTCGTCGCGGCGCATAAGGGCGTCTCGAAGGAGGCAGTCCTCGCCACCATATAGCAGCCTGAATTTTTCTGCGAGGCGTTGACAACCCCCCGCGCTTCCCGCAAGCTGTCCGGCTCTTATGGCCAATACCCGTTCCGCCGCCAAGCAGGCCCGCGCCGCCGTGCGCCGCCGCGCCCGCAATCGCATCCAGATCTCTGCCGTCCGCACCTCCGAAAAGAAAATTCGCGCGCTCGCCAAGGCCGGCAAGCCGGAGGAAGCCGTCAAGCTCCTCTCCGAATTCCAGTCGCAGATCGATCGCGCGGCCAAGAAGGGCGTCGTGCACAAGAACACCGCCTCCCGCCACAAGCAGCGCGTGGCGGCTCTGCTCAAGCCGAAAGCCTAAGCGGCCTTTCGCCGTTCTCACCGCGCGCGGGGCATCACGCGCGGTCCCCGGGCGCGCGCCGTTCGCGTTTAGAGATTGGCACCGCCAGCCTCCGGCGCTAACACATTGTCACTTGAAGAAAGTGCGCCTCCTCGTCGTTTCTATCGCTTTTTGCGTGATAAGCGCTGGGACCATCATCCCGGCGTCCGCCCAAGACGCGCCCGTTCCTGCGCCTTCCTCCACGGGCACGACGGACGCCGGCAGCTCCACCGGGTCCGTGCCGACGGATCAGGCCCCGACGACTTCCTCGCCCGCCCCGCAGCAGCCGGATGCTTCCTCGATGGTGCCCGTGCAGACCACGCCGCCGACGTCGGACGTGGCGCCATCGGTCGCCACCGCGCCACCCGTCGCCGTCGGGGGCGATCAGCCGGTGGAAATCCAGGCGGACCTCGATAACACCTACATCGGCGACGTCGCCACGGCGGATGGCAACTGCATCCTCACCTACAAGGGCGACGTCATCTATGCGGACCACGTCATCTACGACCGCTCGACCAAGGTCGTCACGGCCACCGGCAATGTGCGCATCTACTCGGGCCTGCGCGTCTATCGCGGTGACATGATCACCTACAACCTGGAGACCAAGGCGCTCACCTCCGCGAACTATCGCGCGATCGATTATCCCAAGTTCATCAAGGGAAACAAGGTCACCACGCCCGAGCTGAATCACTACCGGCTCACCGACGCCAGCTTCACCACCAGCAATCGCGAGCACCCCAGCTTTCATCTCGAGGCCGGCACCATGGAATACCGGCCCGACAACGACATCGTGATGAAAAACGTGGTGCTCTACGTCGGCAACGTGCCGATCTTCTACTTCCCCATCTTCGTGCAGTCACTCGTCGACAAGCGGCCGGCCTATCAGTTCGACATCGGCGCCGGCGGCCGCTTCGGCCCCTTCATCGACAACAAGTACAATTTCGTCATCGATAATCATCTGCGGGGCGATGCGGAGCTCGATTACCGCGAGAAGCGCGGCTTCGCCGGCGGGCTCGACCTCCAGTATTTCCCCAGCGTCCACAGCGACATCCTGCTCAAGACCTATTACGCGCAGGACCTGCTCTATCGCTCGCCCGATCCGCAGGTGCCGGAACCCGTCTCGCACGGTGATCTCTCCAACCCGCAGGTCTTCGACGGCGTGAAGAACGAGAACCGCTACCGCGTCGCGGTCGAGGGCCACCTCCAGTTCAGCAACGATCTCTACGGCATCGTCGACCTGAACAAGTGGAGCGATCCGTGGATCACCCGCGACTACTTCTCGCGCGAGTACCAGGAGGAGAACCAGCCGCCGAACTTCCTCGAGCTGGTCGACTACGACCCGAATTTCACCGTCTCGCTCCTGGCCAGCCCGCAGGTCAATCCCTTCTTCCAAACCACCGAGCGCCTGCCGGAATTCGGCGTCGATACCAAGCAGCAGAAGATTTTCAACAGCCCGATCGAGTACACCAGTACCAGCAGCATGGTGAACTTCGAGCAGCGCTTCGCCGATGTCAGCAACTTCGAGGAGCCGGGCGGCTACATCTACAACTCGTTTCCGCGTACAACGGCGTACGATTTCTATCATCCGGGCACGCAGGATTATCAGTACAACACCGCCGAGACGGGCAACTACTCCGCCTTCCGCTACGACACCTATCACCAGTTCTCCTATACGCACCAGTTCTTCAACTTCCTCTCCCTCACGCCCCGCATCGGCGGCCGCGCCACCTATTATTCCGACGACAACAGCGATATCTACGACACCTATAACAACGACGGCGCCTCGGACGACCAGGTCCGCAATGCCAAGACCCGCTTTGCCGCCGATGCCGGGCTATCGGGCGACTTCAAGCTCTCGCGCACGTGGGCCGACGTCCAGGACCCGGGGCTCGGCATCAACGGCATCCGTCACGTCTTCGAACCCTTCTTCGATTCCGAATTTGCACCCTCGCCCACCGTCTCGCCCAACGAAATTCGCGGCTTCGACGAGCGGCTTTATTCCACCCAGCTGCAGCCACTCAACTGGACCGATTACAATTCCATCGACTCGCTTGATAAGGAGGCCGTCGTCCGCTTTGGCGCCTGGAACAAGATTCAGACCAAGCGCGACGGCGTGAACTACGACCTCGCGACGGTCCAAACTTACGCCGACGCCGATTTTGATCACAACTTCAGCGCCGCCACGCCCAACAGCACGCTCAGCGATATCTTCAACGACGTGCGCGTTTATCCCACCCCGCAATTTCAGTTGCGCTCGCTCACCGCCTTCGACGTCAACGGCAACGGGTACAACGAGGCCGACACCACGGTCACCTGGTCGCCCGATCCCTCGTTCTCCGTCTCGGTGGGCGAGTCCTCGATCAACAACAGCCCGGTCTTCCCCAGCAGCAACCAGGCCTCCCTCGCATTCTTCTATCGCATGAACGAGCACTGGCAGTTCGAGACGCAGCACCAGTTCGAGGCCGAGACCGGTCGCGTCCAGCTGCAGCAGTACACCGTCTACCGCGACCTCGACGCCTGGAAGCTGGCGCTGACCTATTCCGACGCCCAGGACGAGAACGGCAAGGGCGACCAGACCGTCTACTTCACGCTCACCCTCAAGGCGCTTCCGCAGTACAATCTCCACACGCCCAAGTTGTAGGCGGCGGCTCTGCTGGAGCGGCGGTCTATGACCGCCAACGAATAGAGGACGCGCTTTCGTTTTCCCCGGCGGTCATAGACCGCCGCTACCATCACATTGCCCCTCGTTCCCAAGTTGCACGGTTGCACTTGGGAACGACAAGCAAGACAGGTAGCCGGTGCTCTCCGAGCGCCGGTCCGCGTAGAACACGCGTCCGCAACCGACCGGCGCTCGGAGAGCGCCGGCTACCTGACCGACGCGCCGGACAAAACCTGCGAACGTGGCCGTTGGTGGCCTCGACCTGCAGCGAGTTCCGCTCTCCAGCATCACCTTTCAAGCCTGCCCTCTTGAGCTTGCCGGGCGGCCCGGCGGTGGGCAAGATGACTGCCCTTATGAATCTCGCGATCGTCGGTTCAGGTTACGTCGGGCTCGTCACAGGCACCTGCTTTGCCGAGGTCGGGCACCACGTCATCTGCGTCGACAACGACCTGAAAAAGGTCAAGTCGCTCCAGGCGGGCCACATTCCCATCTACGAGCCGGGACTCGAGGAGTTGGTGAAGAAGAACGTCGCCGAGGGCCGCCTTTCCTTTACTGCGTCGATCGGCGATGCCGTCGCCGCATCGAAGGTCATCTTCATCGCCGTGCCCACGCCGCCGCAGCCGGATGGCAGCGTCGACTTGAGCTTCGTCGAGGGCGTTGCGCGCGAGATCGCGATGCACATCAAGGAATACCGCGTTGTGGTCGACAAGAGCACCGTGCCGGTCAAGACGGGCGAGAAGGTCGCGCAGACGATCAAGCGCTACAATCCCGACGCGCCGATCGACGTGGTCAGCAATCCCGAGTTTCTGCGCGAAGGTTCCGCGGTGGACGATTTGATGAAGCCGGACCGCATCGTCTTCGGCGTTTCCTCCGACAAGGCCACCGCGGTCATGCGCGAGATTTACGAGCCCTTCAAAGCTCCCATTCTCGTCACCGATCTCAATTCCGCCGAGCTGATCAAGCACGCGGCGAACAGCTTCCTGGCGCTCAAGATTTCCTACATCAACGCCGTCGCCGCCATTTGCGAGGCCTCCGGCGCCAACGTCGAGCGCGTGGCCGAGGGCATGGGCGCGGATCATCGCATCGGGCGGGCGTTCCTCAACGCCGGCATCGGCTACGGCGGCTCGTGCTTCCCGAAGGACATCTCCGCCTTCATCCGCATCTCGCGCGAGCTTGGCTACGAGTTCACGCTCCTGGAGGAAGTGGAGAAGATCAACTTCAACCAGAAGGAACGCTTCCTGAAGAAAATCCGTGAGTCGCTCTGGGTCCTGCGCGCCAAGAAAATCGGCGTGCTCGGCCTCGCCTTCAAGGGCAACACCGACGACGTCCGCTCCAGCGTGGCGATCGAGGTGGTCAAGCAGCTCATTTCCGAGGGCGCCGAGGTCACCGCCTACGATCCCAAGGGCATGGAAAAAGCCCTTCCGCTCGTGCCCGGTTGCAAGATGGCCGGGAAGGCGGAGGACGTGGCCGATGGCGCCGACGCGCTGCTCGTCCTCACCGAGTGGAGCGAGTTCAAGACCCTGCCCTACGCCGCGATGAAGAAGCGCATGCTCAGCCCGCTCCTTTTCGACGGCCGCAATCTCCTCGATCCGCAGGAAATGCGCGGCCTCGGCTTCACGTACACCGGCGTCGGCCACTAGGCCGCGCGCACGCTCGTTACGTACATGAATACCATTCTCGTCGGCGCCCAATGGGGCGACGAAGGCAAGGGCAAGATCATCGACGTCCTCACCGAGGAGTGCGACATCGTCGTGCGCTCGCAGGGCGGCAACAACGCCGGGCACACCGTCGAAATCGGGAAAGAGAAATTCGTCCTCCATCTCATCCCCTCCGGCATCCTGCGCGCGGGGAAAAAGTGTGTCATCTCCAACGGCGTCGTCATCGACCCCGTCGCGCTCGTCGGCGAAATCGAGGGCCTGGAAAAACGCGCCATCAAGCTCGCCGGCCGCCTGCTCATCAGCGAAACCGCGCACCTCGTGCTGCCCTACCATCGCCGGCTCGACGAGGCGCGCGAGCTGCGCAAGGGCCGCAACAAGATCGGTACGACCAAGCGCGGCATCGGCCCCGCCTATGGCGACAAGGCCGCACGCACCGGCCTGCGCCTCATCGACCTCACCAAGCCCAAGGAATTTTCCGTCAAGCTCAAGGCCCGCATCGAGGAGAACAACACCATCCTCAAGTCGCTCGGCGGCGAGCCGCTCGATTTCGCCGAGGTCAACAAGGCCTACCTCGAGGCTGCGCGCAAGCTCCGCCCCTATATCACCAACACCGTGGTCTGGCTGCACCAGCAGCTCGCGAAAAAGAAGCGCATCCTTTTCGAGGGCGCGCAGGGCACCTTCCTCGACATCGATTTTGGCACCTATCCCTACGTCACCTCGTCCAACACCACCGCTGGCGGGTCCTGCACCGGCTCGGGCGTTCCGCCGCATCACATCGACCGCGTCGTCGGCGTGATGAAGGCCTACACCACCCGCGTGGGCGAGGGACCGCTGCCGACGGAGAACGCGCAGATTTCCGATCTGCTCCACGGCATGGGCCGCGAGTTCGGCGCCACCACCGGCC
>CAJCIA010000141.1 GCA_903970275.1 Betaproteobacteria bacterium | reverse complement strand
TCGCGCGTGGCCATCGAGGAATGGAATGCCAAGGGCGGCGTCCTCGGCAAGAAGATCAACCCGATCATCCTCGATGACGAGGGCAAGTCGGACAAGGCGGTGAACGTGGCGCAGACGCTGGTGGACGACGGTGTCGTCGCGGTGATCGGCCATTTCAACAGCAGCTGCACGATCCCGGCCTCGCGCGTCTATAACGATGCGGCGCCGCGCGTGCTGGAGATTTCGCCGGGCTCGACCAATCCGACTTACACGGAACAGGGTTTTCCGGATGCGTTCCGCATCTGCGGTCGGGACGATGCGCAGGGCTCGGTGGCGGCGGCGTTCCTCCACGACACGCTGAAGCTGGACAAGATCGCGATCCTCGATGACAAGACGTCTTACGGCCAGGGCATCGCGGACGAGGTGAAAAAGAACTTCGAGGCGAAGGGCGGCACGGTGGTGGTTTACTCCGGCATCGGCAAGGACGAGCACGAGTTCCGCACGAACATCGACGTGATCAAGGGCTCGGGCGCGCAGGCGCTCTTTTGGGGCGGGATGTACGGCCAGGGCGGGCCGCTTTTCGTGCAGTTGCGGCAGGCCGGCGTGACCATTCCCTTCGTGAGCGATGACGGGGCCTTTGACCAGGCGATGATCGACACGGTGGGCAAGGACGCGGCGGGCGTTTACCTCACCTTCGGCAAGGATTATCACGCGATGCCGGGCGCGGCGGATTTCATCAAGAAGTACAACGATATGTTTCACGAGCAGGAGGGCGCCTATTCCGTTTACGGCTACGATGCCGCCAATGCGATCCTGACCGCGATGCAGGAGGCGGGCACGACGGATGCGGACAAGGTTTCCGCGTTGCTGAAGAGCCAGCCGTTCGACACCATCCTGGGCAAGATCGAGTTCAACGCGAAGGGCGACGTGAAGGAGTCGGGCTACATCATCTGGACGATCAAGGACGGCAAGTTCCAGGTCCTGGGCAGCAATCCCTGACGCGCCGTGACCGCCGACGCCGTTCCCGTTACCTCGACCATCACCGCCATCCTCACCGACGGGGTGGTGAAAGGCGCCGTCTACGCGCTGGTGGCGCTGGGCTACACGATGGTCTACGGCGTGCTGGGGATGATCAACTTCGCGCACGGGGAGGTGTTCATGATCGGCATGTTCGCGTGTGTCTACGGGATCGGCGCGATGTCGACCGCGTGGGGCGATCACGTGGCGCTGAACCTGATGCTGGGCGTGGTGATCGCGATGATTTTTTCCGCGGCCTACGGCTACGCGAACGAGCGGATCGCCTATCGACGCCTGCGGCGCGCGCACGTGCTGGCGCCGCTGACGAGCGCGATCGGCGTCTCGACCTTCCTGCAGTACTTCATCTTCCTGACGGTGAGCAAGCAGAACGTCGATTTCCCGCGGTACTACAGCGACTGGCTGACGAACGGGCATGTGCGCTTCGCCACCGTGGACGTGACCTACCTGCAGCTGGCGATCATCGGCACGACGCTGGTGCTGATGGCGGCGCTCTTCTATTTCATCAATGCGACGCGCATGGGCATCGCGCTGCGCGCGGTGGCGCAGGATCAGTTGATGGCGGGGCTGGTGGGAATTCCGGTGAACAAGGTGATCGCGTTCACGTTCGTGCTGGGCTCGGCGCTGGCGGCCGTCGCGGGCGTGATGGTGGCGATGTACAACGACGTGCTGGGCTTCGATGCGGGTTACCGCGTGGGCCTAAAGGCGTTCACGGCGGCGATTTTGGGCGGCATCGGGAACGTGCCGGGCGCGGTGCTGGGCGCCGTGATCCTGGGCGTGAGCGAGGCGCTGACGACGTATTGGTACGGCAGCGGGTGGAGCGACGTGACCACCTTTGTCGTGCTGATGCTGGTGCTGCTGCTGCGCCCGCGCGGGCTGCTGGGCGAGCGCGTGGCGGACAAGGTCTAGGGTATGGCGCGCTGGAGACCGTACGTGCTCGGGCTGCTGGGGCTGGCGGCGATCACGTTTCCGTTTCTCTGGCTGACGCTGGCGCCGGACTTCGCGCGCAACACGATGCGGGTGAGTTGGACGCCCAGGCATGGGCTGCAGTTCTTCAGCGATCTCTCGCCCGTTTTTCTCGGCGCGCTGCTGATCTGGCTCGGAAGCTGGAGCAACAAGCGCTGGCATTGGCAGGCGCGGCTGGCGGGACTGGTGCCGGCGCAGCGACGCGCGGAATCGATCCGCGGGCTGAAGTTCGCGCTGATGCCGCTGGTGCTGAGCGGCGCGTTTTTCCTTAGCGCGTCGAGCCTGGGAATTTTCACCAACGTGGCGATCTACATGATCCTGGCGCTGGGGCTGAACATCACTGTCGGGATGACCGGGCTGCTGGTGCTGGGCTACGCGGGATTCTATATGTTCGGCGCCTATGTCTTCGGGCTGGGGCAGGAACATCTGCCGTTCTTCCCGTGGTGGCTGGCGATGCCGTTTGCCTTCGTGCTCGGCGGCGGCGCGGGTTACCTGCTCGGCCTGCCGTGCCTGCGGCTGCGCGGGGATTACCTCGCCATCGTCACGCTCGGTTTCGCGGAGGCCTTTCGCGAGCTGGTGCGCAACCTGCCGATAACGGGTGCGGACCAGGGCATTTTGCTGGCGCCGCACGCGACGTTCCGGCCGCAGCTGTTTCTGGGCAAGGGGCAGATGGCCTTCGTCATCACGGCGCTGCTGGTTTTCCTGGCCGTGTTTTTGATCGAGCGGCTGCATCGCTCGCCGGTGGGTCGGGCGTGGATTGCCATCCGGGAAAATGAAATTGCGGCCGCGTCGGTGGGCGTGCCGGTGGTGCAGATGAAGCTGCTGGCGTTCTCGCTCAGCGCGGCGATCGCGGCGCTGGCCGGTGTCATCGCGGGGGCGAAGGACGGGTTCGTCAGCCCGGCGTTGGGTGAGTTTCCCCAATCGATCACGATCCTGGCCATGGTGATCCTGGGCGGGTTGGGCAACAGCTACGGTGCGCTGCTAGGCGCGGCGCTGCTCTATGCGGTGCCGCAATATCTCGCGCTGTTGCCGTCCACCATTCAGCAGAACCCGGGGCTGCAGGCGGCGATTCCGCCGTTCCTGCGCGAGGCACTGAGCCACCTGTCGGATTATCACCTGCTGCTTTTTGGCGCGGTGATGGTGATCATGATGCTCTATCGGCCGCAGGGGTTGCTGGGCAGCGCGCGGCGCAAAGAGGAGATGCTGCACCGATGAGCGCGCCGCTGCTGGAAACGCGCGGATTGACGAAGACCTTCGGCGGGCTGAAGGCGGTGCAACAGATCGACCTCACCGTGGGCGCGAACCGGATCGTGAGCGTGATCGGCCCGAACGGTGCGGGCAAGACGACGTTCTTCAACTGCCTGAGCGGCATCTACCGGCCGGATGGCGGGACGATCACGCTGGCGGGACGCGACGTGACCGGCCGGCCGCCGCATCAACTTTGCCGGTTGGGACTGGCGCGGACTTTCCAGAACATCCGGCTGTTCCCGGAAATGAGCGTGCTGGAAAACGTCATGGTCGCGCAGTTCCAGCACCGCGCGCTGGCGCCGCTGCCGCTGCTCTTTCGCTCCGCGAAATATTGCGCGGCGGAGCAGGCGCATCGGGACGAGGCGCGGAAGTTTCTAGAATTCGTGGAACTCGGCGGACGCGCCAACGACCCGGCAGGCAGCCTGGCGTACGGCCTGCAGCGGCGGCTGGAAATCGCACGGGCCCTGGCCACGCAGCCGAAGCTGCTGCTGCTCGATGAGCCGGCGGCCGGCATGAATCCCCAGGAAACGGCGGGGATGATCGGGCTTATCTCGCGCATCCGCGATCGCGGGCTGGCGGTGCTGCTGATCGAGCATCACATGAAGCTGGTGATGAGCATCTCCGACGAGATCCTGGTGCTCGACCACGGGGTTCCCATTGCGCACGGCAAACCGGAGGCGATTCGAAACGATCCGCAGGTGATCCGCGCGTACCTTGGCGAGGAGATTGCGGCGTGAGGATTTTGCGATGCTGAAGCTGGACCGGGTGTACGCGGGCTACGGCGCGATCGAGGTTTTGAAGGACCTGACGCTGGAGGTGAAGGCCGGCGAGATTGTGGCGCTGCTGGGCGCCAACGGCGCGGGCAAGAGCACGACGCTGCTAACGATCGCAGGCGTGGTGCCGGTGCGCGGCGGCGCGATCACGTGGCGCGAGGCTCCCCTGCCCGAGGGCCGGCCGGATGCGGTGCTGCGCGCAGGCTTGTGCCTCTGCCCGGAAGGCCGCCACATTTTTCCACGGCTCACGGTGCTGGAGAATTTGCTCAGTGGCAGCCTGCGCCTGCCGGCCGGCCGCAACGGGCCGAAGCTGGAGGAGGTGTTTGCCTATTTCCCGCTGCTGGCCGAGCGGCGCGCGCAACTGGGCGGCACGCTCTCCGGCGGTGAGCAGCAGATGCTGGCGATCGGGCGCGCGCTGATGGGCGAGCCGCAATTGCTCATGCTCGACGAACCGTCGCTGGGACTAGCCCCGCAGATCGTGGCCAAGATTTTCGAGATCATCCGCGCGATCAACGCCAAGGGGGTGCCTATCCTGCTGGTGGAACAGAACGCGCAGCAGGCGCTGCGGATCGCGCACCGCGGCTACGTCATCGTGACGGGGCAAAACTCGCTCACGGGGACGGGCGCAGAGTTGCTGGCGAGCGATGAGGTGCGGCAGGCGTATCTAGGGGAGTAGCGAACTTCGAGCGTTGAGCGAGGGAGCTGGAAGGGGGCGAGGACGAGCGCTGATGGGGCGTTTTGTTAGCGGGGTTCGTGGTGGATCGCGCAGGGGATGGGGTTTGTTCAGGCCAGATTTTGCGGGCGCGACCGGCGTCGGGCCGACGCCGGCTACCTGCGCATTCGGGGAGCGAGGGGGTGCCGGCCGGGTTCTTACGAGTGAGTGGCTAGGCCTTGGCGGAAGGTGGGGAATGCGGGACTCCAGCCCGTGGTGCGGAGTTTTTGATTGGAGACGCGCTTGTTGGTGAGGCCGCGCTTGCGGTTGGGGTTGGCGCGGCCTTCGGGGGGCAGGGGCAATTGCAGCTGGTCGGCGCACCACTGGTAGTAGGTGCGCAGCGTGACGGGCTCGTTGTCGGCGGCGTTATAAATTTCGCCGAGTGCGCCCTGGTCGAGCAGTTGGACAATCGCGGTGACGAGGTCGTCGCGATGGATCTGGTTGAGCCAGCGAGCCCCGCCGTCTTCCAGCACAGCTTCGCCGCGGCGGAATTTCTCATAGAGGGCGGCGCGGCCGGGGCCGTAAATGCCGGCGGCGCGGACGACGATCATTCCAGCGCTGACTGCCGTGCGTTCCGACTCCACCAGAATCTGACTGGTCTCCGTAGCTGGCGTCGTGGGCGAAGATTCGTCAACCCAGGCGCCGTCGGTCTGGCCGTAAACGGAGGTGGAGGAGACCAACAATCGCCGCGCGGCGGACTGGTGACGGTTGATGGCGCTGACGCCTTCGAGAAAGACTTCGCGGTAGGCGGGAACGCCGCCGCCGCCGGACGAGGCGCAGTGGACGACAGCGTCGAAGGGGCCGGCGTCGCGCCAAATAGCGTCGTCGATCACGCTGCCGGCGAGGATGCGGGCGAAGTTTTCCGGCGCGAGGGCGGCGGCGCTTTCAGCCGAACGCACCCAGGCCGTGACCAGGTCGCCGCGGGCAACCAGCGTGCGGGCCAGCGGCAGGCCGACATATCCTGCCCCGACGATGAGCGTGCGGCGCGGCACGCTATTTGTCGTTGAGCATGATGACGAGCACCTTTTCCTGCGGCTTGGTGCCGGGGGTGAGGCGTGCGATGAGGCGGGTGTCGGCGCGCACCCAGGTGGGTTCGCCGCTCTTGCTCGGCACTTCGTTCCACACCTGGCCCTGTCCTTCCATGCTGAGGATGCCCTGGATGTCGGAGGGGCTGATGTCGTTCTTGCCCTTGAGGCTGCCATCGCGCGTGAACATTTCCATGGCCGCGTGGTCGCCGTCGAAGAGCACGCTGATGGAGTAGCCGTTGCGCTGGAAGATGAGTGTGTTGCCGACGTGCTTGGCGGTGGCGCCGTACATGTCGCGCAATTGGGCGACGGTGTCGCCGACGTGCGCGCGGGCAACCGGGGCAAGGGCGAGGAGGAGCAGGAGAAGGGCGGCTGACTCTTTCTTCATCGCGCGTGATGCTACCAAAGCGCCGCGATTTCGCCCAGCCCCGGCCCGCGCGGCTGCTGGACAAAGCGGTCGGCGGCGCGAAGCTGAAGGCATGGACGAACGTGAACGGGCCCGTTTTCTCTTCGTCGCGCCGCGCATCGATCCGGCGGCCTACGTCTCGCCGCACGCCGTGGTGATGGGCGATGTCCGGCTGGGGCCGCGGGCGAGTGTGTGGCCGATGGCGGTGCTGCGCGCGGACATCAACTTCATCGAGATCGGTGAAGGCTCGAACATTCAGGACGGCTGCGTTGTGCACCTGGCGGAGGACCTGCCCGTGGTGGTGGGCCGGCTGGTGACGGTGGGGCATGGCGCGATCCTGCATGCCTGCCGGGTGGAGGATGAGTGCCTGATCGGCATGCGCGCGACGGTGCTGGATGGTGCGGTGATCGGCCGTGGGAGCATCGTCGGTGCACACGCGCTCGTGACGAAGGAGACGCGGATTCCGCCGGGATCGCTGGTCATGGGCACGCCCGCCAAGGTGGTGCGGGCGCTGCGAGCGGAGGAGATCGCGGGGATCCGCGTGTGGGCGGATCATTATGTGGCGCTGGGGCCGATTCACGGCGAGCGGGAGAGAAAGGGCGGGTGACGCGTGTTGGGGGTTGATCGCGCAGGGGAAGTTTTTCCGCAGGGACATGCGCGCGTGGGCGCGACCGGCGTCGGGCCGACGCCGGCTACCTCGGATCGCGCCCACAACTCGCGTCATCAATCGCCGGGCTGATAGTAATCCACTTCCTGCATGAGGAAGTGCTTCCGCTGCGGTTTGACCGCCCAGGTGCCGGTGACCGGATAGTGGGTGACGTCCGCCGGCTGATTGGTGGCGATGACGTAGTAGGTGAGATCAACCGCGCCGTTATTGCGGAATTGATGCGGCTGATCAGGCTCCGCGAGCAGGATGTCGCCAGCTTCGATCGACTGCCAGGTGCGGCCGTCATTCACTTCGCCGGTGCCGGAAAGAACGACGTACATCTCCCACTGCGCGGCGTGCTGATGGAGCGGAAAATTGGCCGCGCCCGGCGGCAACCGCGTGAGCTCGAGATCGAAGGGATGGCCGCCACCCCAGGGACCGAGGTCGCTCTTGCCGCCGAGGGCGAGGGAAAGAAATTTGCGATGCAGCTGGTAGCGGCCTTGCGGGGACTGGACTTCCTTTTCCGGCACGTCGCGCTGGTTGATCTTCTTCATGAGAGAAGGAAAGGCGAGAAACTCGGTTGCGCAAGGCGGGTGATTTCGGACGGCGAGGCTGAGCGTCGCGCCGACCCGGCGGTCCTAGACCGCCGCTACAGTTTTAAGAGCGGAGCGAGGTATCTGCCGGTTTCGCTGGCAGGCTGCGTGGCGATGAACTCGGGGGTGCCCTTGGCGACGATCTGCCCGCCGCCCTCGCCGCCCTCGGGACCGAGGTCGATGACGTAGTCGGCGCACTTCACGACGTCGAGCTGGTGCTCGATGACGACCAGCGTGTTGCCGGCGTTGCGGAGCTTGAAGAGCACCTGCAGCAGCTGCTCGATGTCGGCGAAATGAAGGCCGCTGGTCGGTTCGTCGAGGATGTAGATGGTGCGGCCGGTGGCTCGCTTGGCCAGTTCCGCGGCCAGCTTGATGCGCTGGGCCTCGCCGCCGGACAGCGTGGTGGCATGCTGGCCGAGGTGGAGATAACCGAGGCCGACGGAGGTGAGCGATTCGAGCTTGTCGGCGACCGCGGGGACGTTGCGGAAAAAGTTGAGGCCGTCGTCGACCGTCATGGCGAGGATGTCGGCGATGTTGAGACCCTTGTAGGTGATTTCCAGCGTCTCGCGATTGAAGCGCTTGCCGCCGCAGACCTCGCAGGTGACGTAGACGGCGGGCAGGAAGTTCATTTCGATCTTGCGGACGCCGTCACCTTCGCAGTGCTCGCAGCGCCCGCCCTTGACGTTGAAGCTGAAACGTCCCGGCCCGTAGCCGCGCACGCGCGAGGAGGGCAGTTGCGCAAAGAGATCGCGGATGCCGTTGAAGGCGCCGGTGTAGGTGAGCGGATTGGAGCGCGGGGTGCGGCCGATCGGCGTCTGGTCGATGACGATCGCCTTGTCGATCCACTCCAGGCCCTCGATGGCATCGTGCGCGCCGGGCGCTTCCTTGGAGTGATAGAAATGGCGGAAGAGCGCGCGGCAGAGGATGTCGTTGACGAGCGTGCTCTTGCCGGAACCGCTGACGCCGGTGACGCAGGTGAAGAGGCCGAGCGGGAAACCCACGGTCACGTTCTTGAGATTGTTCTCGCGCGCGTTGACGACGCGCAGCCACCCGTTGCCGGCCTGCAGGCGCACCTTGGGCACGCGGATGGCGCGCGAGCCGCTGAGAAACTGGCCGGTGAGCGAGCGCTCGTTCGCCATTACTTCCGCGACGGTGCCGGCGGCCACGATCTGACCGCCGCGCGAGCCGGCATAGGGGCCGAGATCGACGAGGTAATCGGCCGCGCGAATGGTGTCCTCGTCGTGCTCCACCACGATGACCGTGTTGCCGAGATCGCGCAGCTCGCGGAGCGTAGCGAGCAGGCGCTCGTTGTCGCGCTGGTGCAGGCCGATGCTGGGCTCGTCGAGAATGTAGAGAATGCCCGTGAGCTTCGAGCCGATCTGGGTGGCGAGCCGGATGCGCTGGGCCTCGCCGCCGGAGAGCGTGCCGCTCTCGCGGTCGAGCGTGAGGTAGCCGAGCCCGACCTGGTTGAGGAAGCCGAGCCGCAGGAGGATTTCGCGCCGGACCTCGCCGCCGATTTTCTCCTCCGCCTCCCGCAGCGTCCAGGCCTCCAGCCAGCGCTGCGCGGCGGCGATGGAAAGATGGCTGAACTGCGCGATGTTGAGCCCGGTGCCGGGCGGGCCGCCGATGGTGACGGCGAGGACCTCCGGCCGCAGGCGCGCGCCATGGCAGGCGTGGCAGGTCACGCGCGTCATGTATTGCGTGAGCCGGTGGCGCGTGAGCTCGCTTTTGCTGTCCGCGTAGAGGCGCTTCACCTGCGCGAGGAGGCCCTCGAACGGTCGCTCCGTGGTCACTTCCCTGCCCGCGCGCAGGCTGGTGAACGCAACCTTCTCGCTGCCGGTGCCATCAAAGAGTGCGCGCTGGAAGGCGTCGCTCGTCTCCTTGAAGGGCCGTGTTATTGGCTCGTTGAAGGCAAGCGCGAGCGCCTTGAGCTGGCTGAAGTAGAGCTTGGTCAGCGCGGGGGAGCCGCGCCGCCACGGGCCTACCGGCATGTCCTCCAGCTTGACGGTGTCGTCGGGCACGAGCAGCACGGGATCGAACACCGCCTCCGTGCCAAGGCCGTCGCAGACCGGACAGGCACCGAGCGGGCTGTTGAAGGAAAAATGGCGCGGCGTGATCTCTGCGTAGCGGTAGCCGGTCTCGGGATCGAAGGTCTGGTTGCTGAGCGTAATCTCCTCCGTCACGGCGGTGGGCGGCCCGAAGAGCACGGTGACGACTCCGCCGCCGGTCTTGAGCGCGAGCTCGATGGAATCGGTCAGGCGCGTCTGGATCGTGTCGCTGATCTTGAGCCGATCGACCACGGCCTCGATGACATGGGCGCGCGATTTCTCCAGGCGCGGCGGCTGCTCGAGCTCGATCAGCTTGCCGTCGATGCGCGCGCGGACGAAGCCTTCGCGGCGGAGCTTCTCGATCACGTCGCGGAACTCGCCCTTCTGCCCCTGGACGACCGGGGCGAGGATCTGGATGGGCGTGCCTTCCTTCGCGGTCAGCACGCGATCGACCATCTGCTGCACCGACCAGCGCCGCAGCGGTTTGCCCGTCTCCGGGTGATGCGGCTGGCCGAGGTGCGCGAAAAGCAGGCGCAGGAAGTCGTGAATCTCCGTGGTGGTGGAGATGGTGGAGCGAGGGTTGCCGCCGGCGGTGCGCTGCTCGATGGCGATGGCGGGCGAGAGGCCCTCGATGAAATCGACTTCCGGCTTTTCCATCTGCTCGAGGAACTGGCGCGCGTAGGTGGAGAGGCTCTCGACGTAGCGCCGCTGGCCCTCGGCGTAGAGGGTGTCGAAGGCGAGGGACGACTTGCCCGAGCCGCTGACGCCGGTCATGACGACCAGCGCGTTGCGCGGCAGGGTCAGCGAGACGTTCTTGAGATTGTGCTGGCGGGCGCCGCCGATTCGGATTTCCTCCATGGCCATAAACGGGCAATGTACCACGAGACGGCCCGGTTGCCAAAAAGGGAAGAACTCCCGATTTTACCCTTTCTAAGCGCTGTCATCCCGAGCTTGTCGAGGGATCAGTTTGGTAAGATTCAGGAATAACAGAACTGATC
>CAJCIA010000140.1 GCA_903970275.1 Betaproteobacteria bacterium | reverse complement strand
GTATTGAGCCGGGCATCCACCCCGTGCGCCAGGACGTGCGCGAGATAGTGGTTACCCTGCAGGACATAAAAGCGCGGGCCCGTCTTGCTCACGACCAGCTTGTCGTGTTCGTCGAGGATCGGTGTGATGATGGGCCGGAATTGCCGCAGCCGGGTCAGGAGCTCGCGCTTGAAGGCGGCCGATTGCGCGGTGAAGTATTGGATGCCGAGGTCGATCAGGTGGCCCTGCCAGAGCCGGGTGGCGCAGCGTCCGCCCAGCGCCGCGGCGCGCTCGATCAGGTGGACATCAATCCCGGCGCTTTGCAGCGCATGGGCGCAACTCACGCCGGCCACGCCGCCCCCAATGACGGCCACAGGTCCCGGTTTCTTCACGCCGTCACGCTAGGGTCGTTCCGCGGGAGTGACAAGGGGATGGGAGAGATCGCGCGCGCGGATTGATGGAGCAACGAAGGTAGCTGGCGCTCCCCGAGCGCCGGACGCGACGAGGACGGGCTTCGTCATGAATCCGTCCTGCTTCCCAGCCACCCAGCTTTGCTTTGATTTTCGAGCTTCTCGCATTATCATCGCCAGCTATGTCTCGATTCGTCATGAACGCTGCCCGCGTTGGGTTGGCGGCGCTTTTGCTGGCTGGGTGGCCCCACAACGCGCGCGCGGCCGCGCCGGAACCGATCCAGGGCCAGGACGTGGATGGCCACGCCGTGGCGGTGAACGGCAAGGGTCACTACACCGTCGTCATGTACACGAATCCGGACCTGGAGGACCAATCCCGCGCCATGACGCTGGCCATGGATCCCTACCGCTCGCGTTCCGATTTCGCTCTCATTCGCGTGGTCGATCTCCGCGGGGATGTGCCGCCGCAGATGCGCGGCATGGTGCGCGGCCAGATTCGCAAGGAGATGGCGCGCGAGAACAAGCGGCTGAAGGACCAGCGCGGCATCGCCAACGCCAGCGCCCGTGCGCCCATCATCCCGGATTTCAGCGGCTCGACGCTTTCCGCGCTCGGCTGGGACAGTACCTACTCGCAGGTGCACCTCGTCGTCTACGACGAGCACGGCAAGGAGATCAAGCGCCTGGCCGACGTCAGCGATCCGAAGCTGGTGGCCAAAACGCTTAACGCGATTCTTTAGTTTCAGGCGCGCGCACCTCGCCGGAAGCGCGCCGATGCGCTAGCTTCATCGACCTGCCATGCGTTTGTTTTTCTTCGCCGCATGCATGCTGGCGCTGACCCTTGTCGTCGGCGCGGAACCGCCGGCGGGCGCACCTACGGAATCCGGCAAGCCGCCTGCGCCCTGGCAGGTGGCCGATGGCCCCTGGGCCTGGCAATTCCCGCGTGATCACGGCGCGCATCCGCCGTTCAAGAGCGAGTGGTGGTACTTCACCGGCAACGTGCGCGATGCGCAGGGGCGGCGGTTTGGCTACCAGCTTACGCTCTTTCGCCAGGGCGTGCAGTTCAAGCCGGCGCAACCGAACAGCCATTGGAGCGTGCGCGATTTCTACTTCGGCCACTTCACGATCAGCGACATCGCGGCGGGACAATTCCACGTGGAGGAGCGGGTGAGTCGCGGCGCGCTGGGCGAGGCCGGCGCAGCCACCGGCCGCATGGACGTGAAGCTCGGGTCGTGGACGATCCAGCAGGAGGACGCGCGCGAGGACTACAAGCTCTCCGCGCATTCCGCCGACCTGGACCTGAACCTGGAGGAAACGCCGCTGAAGCCGCTGGTGCTGGAAGGCGTCGCCGGCCTGAGCCGCAAGGACCAGGGCCGCGGCCAGGCCTCGTATTATTATTCCTACCCGCGCCTGGCCACGACCGGGCAGTTGCGCGTGGGCGGGGCGACCTACCAGGTGACGGGCGAAAGCTGGTTCGATCACGAATTCAGCACCTCGTCGCTCGGGCCGGAGGAAGTCGGCTGGGACTGGTTCTGCATCCAGCTTGCCAGCCACGAGGAGATCATGCTCTACGTGCTGCGAAATAAATCCGGCACCATCAGCCCCGTCTCCGAAGGCACGTGGATCGCTGCGGACGGCCATGCGCATCGCCTTGCGCCCGGCTCGTTCACGGTGGAGAAAACCGCGACGTGGCGCAGCGCGGCCAGCGGCGCGGTTTATCCCGCCGGCTGGCACATTTTAATTCCCGAGCATCACGCGGACCTGACCGTTACGCCCACGCTGGCTGACCAGGAGCTGCGCCTGACGAAAATGGGCGCGCTCGATTACTGGGAGGGCGCCTGCGATACCCACGGCACGGTGGCCGGCCAACCGGCCACGGGCCAGGGCTACACCGAACTGACCGGCTACGCCGGCGCGCTGAAGGAAGGCTTCCAATGACCAAGGCCCAGCTGCCCGTGTTCGAGGTGAACGAGCTGCGGGTGGAGCGCGAGGCGGTGATCCTGCACGACTTGAGCTGGCGCGTGGAGCGTGGGCAGCATTGGGCGGTGCTGGGCGCGAACGGCTCGGGCAAAACGTCGCTCCTCAGCGCCGTGACCGGTTACCTGATCCCCACGCGCGGCACGATCCGCATCGGCGCTGATACGTTCGGTACTACGGACTGGCGCGAGGTGCGGCAGGCGGTGGGACTGGTCAGTTCCAGCCTCGGGCATCACATCGAGCCGGGCCAGACCGCGGGCGACGTGGTGCTGTCGGGCCGCGACGGGCAGATCAACTTTTGGGGCCGCGTGGGCCGGACGGAAGCCGCGCAGGCCCGGCGCATCCTGCGGCGCGTGCGCGCGCTGCACCTGCGCAACCGGCCCTGGCGCGTGCTCTCGCAGGGCGAGCGTCAGCGGGTGCTCATCGGCCGCGCGCTCATGGCGCGGCTGCGCATTCTTTTTTTGGACGAGCCGGCCGCCGGGCTGGACCCGGTCGCGCGCGAGGATTTCCTGCACTTCCTCGGCGAGCTCGCCCGCGAACCCCGCGCGCCCACGCTGGTGCTGGTGACCCATCATGTGGAGGAAATCATGCCGCTCTTCACCCACGTGCTGCTGCTCAGCCAGGGCACCGTGCTGGCGGCAGGCCGGAAGGCCGCGGCGCTTAACTCGAAGAACCTGTCGCGGGCCTTCGGTGCTGCCATCACGCTAGGCAAGGCGGAGGGTCGGTACCGCCTTAGGATTGCGAGGCGCAAGCGGACTGGTTTTGCCGTCGCGCGCTAGACGGACGCACAGAAGAAGCGTTGCCGTTTATTATCCCGGCGCCCGGAGGTCGCCGGCTACCGGGAAGGCCGAAGATTCAGATCTGTCACCACGGCGGAAGCCTCCGCATCACCCGGCGCCAGCCGCAGGAGGTCCTGCTTCATCGCCACCACCCAGCGCGTCTGCGCGTCGACTTCGCGCTGGAGCTTGAGCGTGCGGTCATATTCTTCCATCAGCGCCAGTTTCTTGCGGTGCACGGTCAGGATCTGGTCGACATCCATCACGGCCACGGCGGCGAAGAAGATAAGCAGGGCAGTGAACGAGGAGTAGGCGCGGTTCATGGCGTGGCGGAGGTCGTGGGGGCAAGCGTGGCGGCGGAAACCTGGGGCCCCAGCGCGGAGGGCGCGCCGCTGGCATCGGCGGAGGCGGGACTTCCCGCCGTGGGCTTGATCTTGAAGGCGATGCCGTACTTGAGCAGCAGGTCGCGCAGCGCAGGATCGCGCGTGGCGCCCACCGCCGTGCGCTGCACCAGGGCGCGAATCTGCGGCGCATTCTGCTGCGCCTGCACGAGCGGCGCCTGGGCCTTTCCCACCAGCGTGGCGACGCGGTCGAGCTGATGCACGCTGACGATCTCAGCCCCGATGAGCAGCGCCAGCCCCAGGCTGGCCAGGTTGAGAATCCAGTACTGGGCGCGGGTCATGGCTGGAGAATCGGCAGCGAGAAAGCGGAAGTAAGAACGAAGAACGGAGAAGCGCGGCGATCTTCGGCTCCCGCCCGGCCGACTTTCTTCGCGCACGGCCCATTCTTAGTTCTCCGTTCTCCGCTCTTCGATCTAAGTTCGACGTCATGCCGCCCGACGCCTGTGCCATCCGCGGTTTGATCAAGCGCTTCGGCGGCAAGACCGCCGTGGACGGCCTGAGTTTCCGCGTGCCGCGCGGCATGCTCTACGCCTTCCTCGGGCCGAACGGCGCGGGCAAGACGACGACGCTGCGCATGATCGCCGGCCTCATCGGGCCGGACGCGGGCAGCATCGAGGTGGACGGCATCGACGCGATCGCGGAGCCGCGCCGGGCCAAGGCGGCGCTGGCCTACCTGCCGGATGATCCCGTGCTCTACGGGAAGCTCAACCCGATGGAGCAGCTGGAATTCGTCGCCGGTCTGTGGGCGGTGGACGCGGCCACGGCGCGGCGCGAGGCGCAGGCGCTGCTCGAGCGGCTAGGGCTGTGGGACCGGCGTCACGAATGGATCGAGACGTTTTCGCGCGGCATGAAGCAAAAGGTGGCGCTGGCCAGCGCACTCATCCATCGGCCACGCCTGATCCTGCTGGACGAACCGCTCACCGGTCTGGACGCGGGCGCGGCGCGTTTGGTGAAGGACATGCTGGCGGAATTCCTGCGCGACGGCGGCGCGGTGATTCTCACCACGCACATCCTGGAAGTGGCGGAGCGGATGGCGGAGCGCATCGGGATCATCGGCCAGGGACGGCTGCTGGTGGAGGGAACGATGAGCGAACTGCGAACGCATTCCGGCGAGGCGACCAGTTCGCTGGAGGATATCTTCCTCAAGCTGGTGGAAGGCGAGGGGACAGGGACCAAACCGGAAGGAACCGAAGGCGGGATTATCTAGAAGCGATTTCAGGACGCCGCCTGCGCCGTGCCCAGAAAGAGCGGCTGAGCTGTGACCTCGCCACGCTTGCTCAGGCTGGACCACGCTTTTTATGTCTTCATCTTCTTCATGTTCCCCTGTTGGTTTCCCGCCGCGAATGAGTGCGTGATCTTCCTGTGACCACTTTTCTCTCTCCCCTGCACGCATGGCGCGTGGCGTTTTCGCTCATCGGCATCGATCTGCGGCAGGGCCTGCGCAAGCACCTCGCGGGATCGTCCGCGCGCGGATGGTTGCTCAAGTTCGGCGGCCTGCTGTTCGGACTGGGCTTCTTCGCGCTCCTGCATGCCGGTGCGTGGGAGCTGGTGGGAATCTCGCAACGGAGCGGCGCGGCCCGGCCGGCGGAACTGATGACCGGCTTGACCGCCACGCTCTGGGGCTTCCTGCTTTTTGTCATGCTCAGCGGCGGGCTGGTGCGGGCGATTGTCGTGCTGCACGAGCAGGACGACAGCAGCCTGCTGCTGAGCTCGCCCATCTCGCCGCGGGCCGTCCTGGCCGCGCGGCTTTTCGGCAATGCGCTGCAGTCGTGCCTGGTCGATGGGTTCATCATCGTGCCGTACCTGGACGTCTTGATCTTCGGCTTTGGCCAGTGGCAATTCGTCTGGGGCTTTGTCGTCTGGTTCGCGCTGGCGGTGGTGGTGACCTGTCTCGACGGTCTTTTCTCCTTTGGGATGATCCGGTGGTTCGGCTTGCGGCGGGCGCGCACGCTCTCGCAGGCGGTGCCGTTCGTCCTGATCTTCGCCGTCACCTTCGGCGCTGGTTCGCTCAGCGTGTCGATCGCGAAGGCGAACGCGGCCGACGGCGGGCATGCGCTGCCGCCCTCGATCCAGCAGAACTTCATCACGCTGGCGCACTCGCCGCTCGCGCCGCTGGCTCGCGCCGGCATGGGCGCGCCGGCGGAACTGGCCGGTCTGCTGATCTTCACCGCGTTGCTGGCGTGGGCGACCTTACGACTAACGGAACGGGCGTTCGTCAGCGGCTCGCAGGACGTGACGGAAAATGCGGCCGCGCCCACACGCCGGCGCGACGGCCGTTTTCGCTCGAACGTCCTTGGGCTCGAGATGAGGAAAAGTTTCCGCATGGTCGCGCGCACGCCGATGATGGTGGTGCAGTGCCTCGCGCAGGTGCTGACGCCGGTGGGCATCGCCTTTGTGCTCGGGCGCGATGACCTCGCGGCTGCGGTGGCGTTCTTCGTCATCTTCACGGCTGGCGTGCTCTCCGGCATGTTCACCATCGCGGCCGGCACGGTGGAGGAAGCCGACGACCTTTTGCAGATGGCGCCCCGCGCGCCGCTGCTATTTCGCGCGGGCAAGATGCTGGCCGGCTGCGCCGCGCCGCTGGCCTTGGTGCTCGTTACCGCGGTGGGCTTCGTTTTTTGCGGGCACGCGCTGGAAGCACTCGCGGTCATGGCCGCCGGATTGCCGCTCGGCGTGACGGCCAGCATCGCCGGCGAGACCTTCGCCACGCCGGTGCGTCCCGGCGTTCGTCCGCGTTTGCTGAGCGATCCCATCATGATGATTCCGCTCCTGGGCATGCAGATGGTGAGCGGACTGGTGGCCGGCGTCGCCACTTTCGCTGCTGCGTACGCGCCCTCGTTCCTGATGCTCGCGCTGGTGGGGAGCTACGTTATCTTCCTTGTCGCCATCGGCTTGGCCCAGCTCAGGAAGCCTCTTTTTTGAGCGGCAGAGATTGCCTAAATGGGGAAGGATTTGCCGGATTTTTCCGCTTTGGTTAAGCGCTGGCGCGGGGTTCAAAAATTATTTTGATGTGCCGTTCCGCAGGCAGGCGGCGCTCTCCGGGCGCCAGGGTCAATGGAGACGACGCTCGAGTAGCCGCAGTCCTTCCGCAGAGAACCCGGCGCCTGCCGGCTTGCATCCGCAGTCGAGTTCCGTAGACTGTTCTACTCGACTCGACCCTTATGCACGCCCCCCGCTCGGAAGTAACCTACCTCGACAATAATGCCACCACGCGCGTCGCGCCGGAGGTGTTCGAGGCCATGGTGCCGTTCCTGACCGAGTATTATGGCAACCCGTCCAGCGCCTACAGCTTTGGCAAGCGCGTGGAAGGTCACCTGAAGGAGGCGCGCGAGAAGGTGGCGGCGCTGCTCGGGGCCACACCCAAGGAGATCCTTTTCACCAGTTGCGGCACGGAAAGCGACAACGCCGCGATCTGGTCGGCCCTGCAGACGACGGGGAAGAAGCACATCGTGACCACCCAGGTCGAGCACTCGGCCATCATGAACCAGACCGAATGGCTGGAGAAGAACGGCTACGGCGTGACCCGCCTGGGTGTGGCGCCGGACGGCACGCTTTCGCTGGACGAGGTGGAGAAGGCCATCCGTGACGACACCGCGATCGTCTCCATCATGTGGGCGAACAACGAAACCGGCGTGACCTTTCCGGTGGAAGAAATTGCGTCGCTGTGCAAGAAAAAGGGAGTTTTTTTCCATACCGATGCGGTTCAGACCCCGGGGAAAATAGATTTACGGCATGTGGCCAAGAGCGACATCACGTTTCTCTCGCTCTCGGGTCATAAGCTGCACGCGCCCAAGGGGGTAGGGGTGCTTTATGCGAAGCGGCGCACTCCCCTGGTTCCGTTCGTGATTGGTGGAGGCCAGGAGCGCGGCAAGCGGGGCGGGACAGAGAACGTGGCGTCGATTGTCGGCTTGGGCCGGGCGGCGGAACTCGCGCTGGAACATCTTGCGGAAGAGGGAGTTCGCGTGAAGGCACTGCGTGACCGCTTCGAGAAGACGCTGCTCGAGCAGTTGCCGCATCTTTATGTGAACGGAAACCGGGAGCAGCGGTTGCCGAACACGTCGAATATCGCGTTCGATTTCGTTGAGGCTGAGGCGGTTCTGATGAGATTGGATGCCACGGGCATTTGTGCTTCGTCCGGTTCGGCCTGCAC
>CAJCIA010000139.1 GCA_903970275.1 Betaproteobacteria bacterium | reverse complement strand
GACGTGTGCTCTTCCGATCTACATGCTCTCGACACAACGCTCGAAGACATCGTGCCCGCGGATGATTTCGATTTCGACCCGCAGGAAGTAGACGGGCAGCGGCCGTTTTATCAGGCGGGGAAAGCGGACGGTGTCCTTTTCCGTGGTGATGATGGCGCGCGCGCCGCGGGTCTTGCTGCGGTCGAACATCCGGCCGACCTCGCCCTCGCTGAAGCGGTGATGGTCGGCGAAGCGGCGCGAGTAAATCAGCTCGGCGCCAAGCTTGCGCAGGCCTTCCTCGAAGCTTTCCGGCCGGGCGATGCCGGAGATGGCCGCGATGCGCAGTTCCTGCAGGAACTCGAGGGGCTTGATCTCGTGCGTGGAGATCTCCTCGAGGTGGATCGGCTTGTGCGCGCACTCGACAAACTCGGCGTGCTTGTTGTAGCGGCGCAACTCGGCGCGGAGGTCGCTCATGTCGCGGCCGTCGCATTTCGTAATGAAGATGATGTGGGCGCGGCGCAGCTGCTCCGGCGGCTCGCGCAGCAGCCCGCGCGGCAGGAGGTGACCGTTGGCAAAGGGCGCTTCCCGATCCACCAGCACCACGTCGATCCGCTCCTTGAGCCGAAGAAATTGCAGGCCGTCATCCAGCAGCAGCGTGTCGCAGTCGCACTTGCGAATGGCGTAGAGCCCGCTCTTGACCCGGTCCTTGTCGACGAGCACGAGCACGTCCTTGAGATTGGAGGCCAGCATGAACGGCTCGTCGCCAGCAAGGTCGGAGTCGAGCAGGATGGAGCGGCCGTCGGAGACGAGCCGCGGCGGCCGGCGCTGGTCGAGCGGCTTGAACCGGTCGAGGAATTCCTGCGGGAATGGGACCGGCTGGCTTTTGTAACCGCGGCTGAGCACGGCCACCTTGCGGCCGCGCCGCGTAAGCTCGCGGGCGAAGAGCTCGACGACCGGGGTCTTGCCCGTGCCGCCGACGGTCAGGTTTCCCACGCTGACAACCAGGCAGCCCAGCGCGTGCACCGAGCCGAGCCGCGTTTCGTACCACCACAGACGCGTCCGCACCACGAATCGGTAGATAAAAGAAAGCAGCCAGAGGAAGTAGCGGAAAAGGCCGGCGCGAAAGCCCCAGCGCTTTTCCAGGATGACGTCGACCGCGAACCGCTCCACACGGTCGAAAAAGCGGTTCGAGGTCCTTGGCACCGTCCTTCTATCCCACAGCGCGCCGTCCACGCCAAGCCTGCGGGACAAGCCGGTCAGAATCCAATGCGCGGAAATTCCGTGACCGATTCGGCGTGGTCGGCGTCGAAATGTTACAACCTGCGCGACCGGGCACTTTCATGCGTTCTGGCGTGAGTTTGTGCCGATAAACGGTTACAATGGGTATCTTCATGGCGCAGACCGCTGATCCGAGCGAAAGTCCCGTTTTCCAGCCACAAACGTGGCTGGACATGCTGGAAGCGGTAAGGGCCAAGCGCGACACATTCAGCGCGAAGACGCTCCAGGTTATCCTGGATGGAATCGAGCATGTGGCCATGGCGCGACTGGAGCCCAGCTGTCCCTTTCGACTCACGGCGGCGCACGCCGCCGTCTTCGAGAAGCTGCAGCGCGCCTACAACAATGGCGGGCTGCTCAAGTCCGTCGGCGTTCTTTACCTGAGCGAATTTCACCTGCCGGGCGTCGCGCTCAAGCACCTCGAGCTTGCCGGACAATTCGCACCGAATGACAACGAGATCGAGCAGTTGCAGCGCAACGCCACCGCCGCGCTCGGCCGCCAATTGGGTGCGAAGGAAGCGGCGGCCGCTCCGGCGAATCAGGGCATCCAGCAAAAGCCGGATGTCAGCAAGGTGGTCTTCCGCACCACGACCAAGCTGCACCGCGTCGACACCGGCATGCAGCTTAACGCCGCGACCGGCGAGCTGGAGCGGCGGCAGGAAGCGCGGCGCAAGACGCAGGCGCTGGCGGGCTTCAACACGCAGATGCTGCGCGATTTCACCCGCGCCTTTGCGCAGATCCAGGGCATGATCGAAACGGCCCGCTTCACGGATGCCTTCACCGCGCTCGCGGATGTGGTCCGCTCTGGCGCGCCCACGGAGGACGCGCAGATTTGTTACGCGCAGCTGGGACTGGCGGCCTTCGAGCACAACCGGCTGGCCGACGCGCTTGCGGCCTATCTCAAGATGCGCGAGATGGCGCCCCAATCGGTGGAGGGCTGGTACAATTGCGGGCTGGTTTATCACAAGATGGGCATGGCGGATGAGGCGCTCGATTGTTACGAGGAAGCCGCGCGGCTTGATCCCGGGAACCCGCGCACGTGGTGCAACCTGGCCTCGATCTGGTTTGACCGCTCCGACTATGTGGAGGCGGAAAAGATGTCGCGCCGCGCCCTGGAGCTGCGTCCCGATTATCCGCGCGCGCTCGACAATCTTGCCGCGACCTTGAGCGCGATGGACCGTTTGCCGGAGGCGGCGGAGATCTGCCAGCAGGCGATCCGCATTCAGCCGAACCTGCATTCGGCGTGGTTCAAACTCGGCGTGATCAAGTTCCAGCAGGAGCAGTTCGTGCCGGCGATGGAGGCCTTCCACCTCACGGGCGACAATCCCGATTTCTTTCCCTACGTGCTCTATTATCTCTGCATGATCGATGCGCGGCGCGGCCGGATCGAGGACGCGATCCAGAAGCTGGGCGACGCGCGCGCGGCCGATCCGGAAAACGATCTCGAGCCGCTCGCGTTGAAGGAAATCGGCGCGCTCTGTACCAAGCTGGAGCATCACCAGGCTGCCGCGGACGCCTACGGACAAATCTGCACGATTCATCCGGAGGATGTTTCCGCGTGGCTGGCGAAGGGAATGTCGCATTACCACCTCAACGAATTTGAGGAGGCCCGCCAGGCTTACGTTCGCGTCAGTGAGATCGAGCCGGAGAACCCCGTTTCCTGGCACAACCTGGGCACGCTCGCCGCAGAACTGGGGCGGGACGAGGAGGCGCGCGACTGCTTCCAGCGCGAGGCCGAGCTGGTGCCCGACGATCCCAAGGCCTGGCACGATCTCGCGAATGCCTGGCAGCGGCTCGGGAATGAGGCGGAAGCCGCGCAGGCCTTCGACCGCGCCGACTCGCTCATCCGCAGCACGACTCGCAAGACCAGCGACCTTTCCGCCGCCATGAGCATCGTCCGCCGCCTCAATCTCGGTGACCGCGTGCTGAAGACGGGAAAATAGACCGGTTGCAGCCCGCGACGTTGACGAGGCCTTGAGTTTCCAAGGTGCGCCTTGAACTGCTTGATCAGAGGCTTGATTTCCTTCTGCGTGATGGCCCCGATATCATGGAAGTTAGCCGAGCCAAATCATGAACAATGCGATCGCGTAAGCCTCAGCTGATCAGAGGCCGACGCTCTGTCGCCACCAAGATAGTGGCACCCAGAATCAGGCTGCCGCCGAGGGCGAGATTCCAGCTTAGCGCTTCGTTGGGGTAGGTGACCCGCGCCACGACCGAGATAAAGGCGGGCAGGAAGGCGGCCAGCGCCGTGGCGATGACCGGTTCCAGGCAGTAGATCAGTCCCGCCTCCGTGGCGCTGACCCAGCGCTGCCATTTGTTCATGATGAAGAAGTTGATCGCGGTGCAGAAAAGGACCGTCGCGGCCATGAGCACGATCAGTCCGGGCGTGGCGAAGAGGCGCGGCGCGGCGGCGGGTGTGCCGCCCAGCAGCGGATAAATCAGGGCGAAGAAAATGCCCATCAGCCCGAACATGAGGACAGTGACGGGACCGGCGCGATTGGCGGCGTAGCGCGGACGTTCGACCCAGACGATCTGGCCGGAAAAGAAGATGGTGCTGAGCAGGATGACCGCTTCCCCAACCGCGAGGGTGAAATGGGCGATAAGTCCGGGGCTCAGTAAGGCCGCGCCGACGAGCACGAGCAGGCACGCGCCGACCGTCCGCAGCGTGGGCCAACGGCGGTCCCGAAAGGCGACGATGAGCGGGACGATCAGCGTGTACAGCTGGGTGAGAAAAGCGGCTACTGACGCATCGGTCCAAAGCAGGCCGAGCGTCTGCAGGAACAAGCCGGCGCCGGCAAGGAAGGCGAGCCCGGTTGCCTGGCTCCATTCGCGACGGGAGAGCGTGCCCAGCTCGCGGCCGTAGATCGGGAGCAGGATCAGCGCGGCGCAAAGGAAGCGCGCCGCCATGTCGGCGGCGGCCATGGCGGCGGGGGGTAAACCCGTAGACTGCGCTCCCTGCGCCAGTTCCAACCCGCGCAAAAGCGGGAAGCTCAGGCCCCACAGCGCCGTCGCTCCGAAGAGCAGCGTGCGCGCCCGTTGGATGGGAGGAGGTGGCAGCGCCGTCATCCTCAATTATAGCGCCAGGTTTTGAGTTTGCTCAAACCGGCACCTGCAACGATGGCGAGCCTACATTCTCGCCCGAATCGGCGCCGCACGGCGATCTTGCTTTCCCGCCGATGGTTTGGAAGGTTGGAGGATGCATCTTTTCCCGCGGAAGCGGATGTCCGCGCATCTGCGGGCGCACCTGACCAAGGGCCGCCGCGTCATCCTGACCGAGGCCACCGCGCTCAAGGCGGTGCAAGAGCGACTGGACGAGAACTTCGGCCTGGCCGTGGAAGCAATGGCGGAGACGATCCGAGCGGGCCGGAAGCTCATCGTCACCGGCATCGGCAAGTCGGGCCAGGTAGGGGCCAAGATCGCGGCCACGCTTTCCAGCACCGGCGCGCCCAGCGTGGTGCTCGACGCCGTCAACGCCTCGCACGGCGACCTTGGCCTGGTGGCGAACGGCGATCTCATCCTCATCCTCAGCTACAGCGGCGAGACGGAGGAGGTCGCGCGCCTGCTACCGAGCCTGAAGCGCATTGGCACGCGGATCGTCGCACTGACCGGCAACGCGAAATCGACCCTGGCCGACCAGGCCGACATCCACATCGACGTCAAGGTGCCGCGCGAAGCCTGCCCGCTTGATCTCGCGCCCACCTCGAGCTCGACCGCCATGCTGGCGGTTGGTGACGCGCTGGCCATGGTGCTGCTGGAGACGCGCGGCTTCACCAAGGAGGATTTCGCGATCTTTCACCCCGGCGGCACGCTCGGCCGTAATCTGCTGCTGAAGGTCCAGGACATCATGCGGCCCGTTGAGCAGATGGCCATCCTGGCCGGCACGGCGACGGTGAACGAGGCGGTCGACGTCATCCTCAAGAAGCGCGCGGGCGCCGCCGCCGTCGTCGATGCGCAGGGCAAGCTGCGCGGCATCTACACGCTGGGCGATTTCTCCCGCGGCTACCGCAAGGACGTCAATATCGGCAAGACGGCGCTGGACAAGGTGATGACCGCCAAGCCGATCACGGTGCGGGTTGACAAGATGGCCGTCGAGGTGCTGAATGTTTTTGAAGCGAACCGGATCGACGACCTGGTCGTCGTGGACCGTCAACACCGCCCGGTCGGGTTGGTGGACGCACAAGACCTCGCCCGGTTCAAATTGATTTAGATTCCAGCAGACCCATTTTCATCCAACGACCCTCATGCCCAACGCGAACGAAATCGGAAAAGGACAGGCCATCAAATTCAACGGCGACATCTGCATGGTGCTCGAGACGCAGCACCGCACGCCCGGCAACCTGCGCG
The DNA here is from genome assembly GCA_903970275.1 of Betaproteobacteria bacterium. GTDB lineage: Bacteria > Verrucomicrobiota > Verrucomicrobiia > Methylacidiphilales > UBA1321 > JABDGH01. The sequence continues at coordinate 18,664 of CAJCIA010000139.1, read as the reverse complement.
CTTTCGTGCAGGCCACGCTCCGCAGCATGCGCACCGGCAAATCGTTTGTGCAGCGCTTCAACTCCAACGAGTCGCTTGAGATCGTGCCAATGAGCCGCAAGAAGTACGAATTCAGTTACAAGGACAACTCGGGCTACCACTTCATCGATCCCACCACCTATGAGGACATCACCTTCCAGGAGGATTTTGTGACCAAGGTGAAGGACTACCTGACCGAGAATCTTGCCTGCGAAGTTATCTTCACCGACGAGAAGGCCGCGGACATCGAGCCGCCCGCGGTGGTCACGCTCAAGGTCACCGAGTCGGCCGAAGGCGTGAAGGGCGACAGTGCGAACAACGTGCAGAAGGTCGCGGTGGTCGAGACCGGCCTGCAGATTCAGGTCCCACTCTTCATCAAGGAAGGCGAGCTGGTCCGCATTAGCACGACGGACGGGAAGTATCTCGGAAGGGCGTAGTCCAAAGGGAACACGTCGAGCGTTGAGGTCCACGACCACTCAGCGGGAAGACTTTGTTGTGGCGTGAAGCGAGCCGATCTTGAGCGATATCAGCGTCGCGACGACTGCGAGCTCTACCGTGAAAGGACCGCCATTACGTATAGTGGAATCCTCGTAATCGGAGGACAGGTGCACTTCCGCGGCATCGCGAAGTGAACGACTATGCCGCTCGCGACATCTGCCGAGCGTAGGAAGTATCCGATCCTTAACGTTCGAGCCGGCGTTAAAACACCTGCGGTACTCCTTCCGGGAGGAAATGAATCTGGTGCAGGCAACGGTGCTCCGCGCCGGCGAGTTTGAGTCGCTCTTCCGGCTCATGCATCGGCTCGTAGCTCATGCGGTAGGTGCCATAGTGCATGGGGACAAGCGTCTTTGATTTCAGTTCCTGGAACGCACGCACGGCTTCTTCCGGACCCATGTGGACGTCGCGGCCGGACGGCGGGTCGTAGGCGCCGATGGGCATGAGCGCGATTTCGGGCGCGAGCTTGCGACCAATCTCGCGGAATCCCGAGAAATAGGCGGAGTCGCCGCAGTGATAGATGGACCGGCCGTCGTATTCGATGACGTACCCGCCATAACCTCGATGCGAGTCGTGCAGCACGCGCGCGCCCCAGTGCTTGGCCGGGGTGAAGGTGATCTTGAGCCCCGCGTGCTCCCACACGTCCCACCAGTTCATCTCGTGCACGTGTTCGAAGCCGAGATCGTGCACCAGGTTGGAGACGCCCGCCGGCACCACGATGGGCTGCTGTTCCGCCACCTTGCGCAGGGTGCGACGGTTCAAGTGATCGAAATGGGCGTGCGTGATGAGGACGAGATCGATGTTCGGCAAATCGTGGATGGCCAGCCCGGCATGCTTCAGCCGCCGGATGACGATGAGCCAGTTCGCCCAATTGGGATCCACCAGGATGTTGTGCTTCGGCGTCTGGATGAGAAATGACGCGTGTCCGATAAAGGTGAGCGCCAGCTGGCCCTTGTGCAGCTTCGGGAAGACGGGCTGCTGGCGCTTTCCGCCGCGCTTGACGAAGAGCGAGGGGATGAGAACTTCGGTGATGAAGTTGCGCTCGTTCCAGCGGGGCTTGCGGGTCCGTTCCTTCTTGGCCTTGGGGGCTGAATGGGCGGGAGGATGGGAAGAGGAGGGGGCGGTCATACGTTGACCACTTCAAAAATAGTCGGCTGCCGGAGGCATCGCAAATGAAACCCGAAAAACTTCCTGGCATCGCGGGACTCAAAGCCGCCCTGCGTCAGCAAATGCGCACGCGCCTTGCGTTGCATTCCACTGAGGAAAGGGCGCGCGCGTCGCTGGAAATCTGCCGGCGGGCGGGCGCCCTGCTGTCGTTTCGCGCGGCGCAGGCGGTCGCGGTCTTCGCGCCGCTGCCGACAGAGCCGGACATCCATCCGCTGATTGAGGAGGCGTGGGCGGCCAAGAAGCGCGTTGCGTTTCCGCTCATGTCGCGCGGCGGCGATGCGCCGCAACTGGAGTGGCTGGTGGTGGCAAGCTGGGATCAGCTTGCGTTGGCCGGCCCGTTCGGTGTGCGGGAGCCGGACCCGGCGGTTTGTCCACGACTGGAGCCGCTGGAACTCGACTGCCTGTTTGTGCCCGGGCTGGCTTTCGATCCGCGTGGCCACCGGCTGGGACGTGGCGGCGGTTACTACGATGCCGCCTTGGCGCAGCTCGATATTGGCACGCCGCGCGTCGGTCTATTCTTTGCGTTTCAACGAGTGGGTGAAGTACCACGCGATCCGCACGACCAGATGCTCACGAGCGTGGTGACGGAAGATGGGGTGGTTGAGTTTGATTGAGCGGGGGCGGTTTGCCGTCCGTTGACCTGATCGCGGTCACGCTGAAGAGGTGTTGCTCCAGCGGTAGATGTTCCCCTCGCGATTCCGAGAGACTTCGTCGTAAAGATCAGTCTTTGAGCGCGGGGGCGGACATCTTTCCGCGGTCCATCATCCGCTTGCCGCGCCCGGCGTCGGGCCGACGCCGGCTACCTTCTTGCTTACTCGTTGATGCTGGCCTTGTACTTGGCCGCGTCCATGAGCAGGTCGAGTTCGGCCGAGTTCGCGAGCTTGACGCGAAAGAGCCACGCCTCGCCGTAAGGATCCTTGTTCACCAACTCGGGTGCGGAGACGAGGGCGCTGTTCACCTCCACCACCTCGCCGGTGAGGGGAGAGTAAATATCCGAGGCGGCCTTGACCGATTCGACCACGGCGGCAACCGTGCCCGCCTTGAGCGTTGCGCCGGGCTTGGGCAGGTCGACGTAGACCACGTCGCTCAGCTCGGCCTGCGCGTGATCGGTGATCCCGACGGTGGCGAGGTCGTTGTCCACGCGCACCCACTCGTGCGAGGCGGAGTAACGAAGCGTGGCGGGAATCTGGCTCATGGCGGCGGGAAGTTTGCGATCAGGCCGCACGTTTGTAAAAAGGCTTTTTCACCACTTCCACCGGCACGCGGCGGTCGCGGACTTCCATTTCCAGCGCCGTGCCGGGCATCGCCACATCGGCACGCAGGTAGGCGAGCCCAATCCCGCAACCGAGCGTCGGCGAGGGCGCGCCGCTGGTTACTTCACCTACCGCATCCGCACCGGAAAAGAGATGGTAGTGAGGCCGCGGCGGCGGCCCGCTCGGCACACGGAAGGCGGCGAGCTTGAAACGCGCTCCGGCGGCCTTCTGCTCCATCATCACGTTCTTGCCCGGATAAATCGGCTCCTTGGCGAAGCCGAGAAAAGGTTCCAGCCCGGCCGCGAACGCGGAGTGCGCCAGGGAAAGATCGTTCCCGTTGAGCGGCAGGCCGGCCTCGAGCCGCAGCGTGTCGCGTGCGCCCAGACCGCACGGCTTGAGTCCGTCGGTTTCTCCCGCTTTCAGTAACCCGTGAAAGAAGTTGTCCGCAATTTCGGGCGCGAAGAAAAGTTCCAGACCATCCTCTCCCGTGTAGCCGGTGCGGGCGGTCAGGACGTCCTGGCAATTCCAGGATGCATGCGTAATCGCGTTGCGCCTCGGTTCCGGCCACGCTTCGCCGAAGAACTTCCGCGCGATGGTGAGCGCCTTCGGTCCCTGCAAGGCCAGAGCGGCATAACGGGGGCTCGCGTTTTCGAAGCTCACGCCCGCGGGCAGGAATTGCGTCAGGTACTTCTCGTCCTCGCCAATCTTCGCCGCGTTCACGACGAGGAAGTAATCGTCCTCTGCCAGCCGATAGAGGATCAGATCGTCGATCACGCCGCCGAGTTCGTTGCACATGAGCGTGTATTGCCCCTGGCCGACGGCGAGTTTCGCCACGTCGTTGCTCAGCGTATGGTTGAGAAAGTCGGCGGCGTTCGTGCCCCGCACAAAGAATTCGCCCATGTGCGAGATGTCGAACACACCGGCGGCGGAACGCACCGCGTTATGTTCATCGACAATGCCGGTGTACTGCACGGGCATGGCCCAATCCCCGAACATGGTCATGCGCGCGCCGAGCCGATGATGCGCTCCGAAAAGCGGCGTGGTTTTCCTGGGAGGTTCCATGTTCACCGGTAAAAGGTGGCCTCGAGCAGCCGCGCCGCCTCGATGAAGCCCTCGTGCAGCACCTGCGCGCGCGAGGCCGCCAGCAAAATGGCCTGCACGGCCGAGCGCCGCGTGTCCGCGCCCAGCAGGCCGGCGGCCGCGCGGGTCAGCGCATTGTCCTCGCCACTGGCGGCCAGGATGCGGAACTCCTTGCTGTCCTCCGCGTTCATGCAGCCGTCAACCAGCTCGAAGTACGCCGGGTCGATGGGCACGCGCGCCATTTCCAGCAGGGCGAAACCGCGATAGATGCTCGCCGCATAGGCAATTCGCGAGGAGCGCTGGTTCTGGTGCAACTGCTGGACGTAGTCGCCGAGCGACAGCCCGCGCTGCTTCGCCGCCTCCACCACCTCAGTGCTGAGAAAGATGCTTTTGCGGCTGCGGGTCGACACGCCCAGAGGGTAGAGGCGCGGTTTGCGCAGGTCAAATTCGGCAAAGACCGAATGGGAGCGCGAGAAAATCTGGCCGTCCGTCAGCATGGCTCAACATGGCGCCCGGCCCGGTGGCGGCAAGGCGATTGTCGCGCGGTCGTTGGGCCTTGCCTCGAATCGAGGATTACAAATCCTGCCCGACAGCCTGCAATTGCAAAAATTGCTCCAGCGCGGTGCGCAGAAAAATGAGGTTGGCTTCCACCTGGCTCTCGAAATCGGCAAGCGCGGGAGTCTCGAACACGATCTCGAACGGACGCGGACTTTGTTCCGGCGGAGCGCAGAGCATCCCCGGATAGCCCTTGCGGATGAGGCCGTTTTCAGCCGTAAAGTTATCGATCATCGGGTGCCGGTTGCGCGGCAGGATCTGCTCGGCCGCCCGCAGCGCGGGCTCGACCACGTGCTGCGTTACTTGCGCGCCCAGCGCGAAGGCGTAGAGGCCGGGCGTCTCGTCGTCGGCGTGCAGTGCGATGATGCCGTCGAAACGGCCCGCCCGAATTTCATGCTCCAGCAGAAGGACCTCCGGCTCCCGCGAGCCCAGCCAGAATTCCCGATTGAGATCACGGCCGCTGGCGGCATGGCGTGTGCCGGCGGCCAGTCCCGTCGGATTGCAGAGCGGGTAGACCGCCAGCTCATAACCGCGCACCGGGGCCGGATTGGCCGCCAGCCGCGGCAGCAGCCGCGCCGCCGCGGCCACGCCCGCCGGTTCATCCCCATGGATGCCGGCAAAGATGCCGACTCGCACCGTTGTGCCTCCACCTTCGGGGCCGCGAAAGGTGAAGCGCTCCAGCGAGTGGCGCGTTCCAGCCTGCACCCACTCGCCGACGACGGTGCGCGACCAGACCTCGCCCGGCGTGCGCGCGGGCGCGAGCATCTCCTCGGCGGTGAAGCGTCCGGGCGGGGTCATCCCCAGAAAGTGGGCATGCGTCGCGCAGCTGGAAACTCAAAATTACGCGCGCGGGAGAGCACCTTGTCCGTCAGCCCGCAATGGCCGCCGACGCGCCGTCGGCGAAGGCGGATGCCGGCTTCGTTTTCCGCACACCTTCGCCCAGCCGATTTTTCCAGGCGATGATCGGGAGCTCCAGCCAGTGCCAGGAGAGCGCGGAGAAGCCCAGCGTGACGGCCAGCAGCACGAGCGTGCGGGATATGGTGTCCATGCCGTCGGCGATCAGCCAGGGCGAGACCAGGACGATGATGAACACGTGATAGACGTAAATGCCGTAGCTGATGCGTCCGAGATAGACGAGCGGCGACCAGCTCAGGATGCCGCCGTAACGACCGGTCACGCCCGTGAGCGCCGCGACGAGCAGCCAGGCAAGGAAGACCGCGTCGAACGACTCGGCCAACGCGAGGAAGGCATTGTCGTGCTGCAGGGTGGTAATCCAGCGTGCCACGAAATAGCAGGAGAAGGCCAAGAGTGGCAGCGCCAGCATCCAGGTGCGCGAAAGGAGGTGGATCTTCTCCAGCAGCTTGGCCTGCTTGAGGTAGGCGATGGCCGCGCCAACCGCGAAGGAATCGAGGCAGCCCATCAGGGTCACCCAGCGGATCACCTCATTTGTTCCCGTCGTAATACAAGCCATGCGGAACACCAGCGCGAAGATCGCACAGGCCAGCATGCAGGGCATGAAGCCGCGCCGCGGGAGCGTGAGGACAAAGAGCGGCCATACCAGGTAAAATTGTTCCTGCACCGCCAGTGACCAATAGTGCGAGATTTCGCCCGGCCAGTAACCGAGATAGACAATGTAATGATTCGTGTTGAAGGTCGCCAGCCACAGGAAGTGGTCGTAAATTTCCCGGATGCCGAACGCCGCGCCCACGATCAGCGCGAGATAGAACGGCGGCCCCACGCGCATCAAACGCTGCATATAGAAGCGCAGCAGCAAGCCCAGCCGCTGCAGCGGCGTGACGAGATTCGCCTCGCGGACTTTCCACAGCGAAAGCGTGATGAAGTAACCGCTCAGAATGAAGAAGAACCGCACGCCTACCGGGCCGACATGGAAGATCGGCGGCAGCGGTACATGAAAATGATCGGCCAGCACGCCCAGGATGGCCAGCCCGCGCAAGCCGTCGAGATAAGGAACGTACTTCCCCTTGTGAACCGGCGTCGGAGCAGCGATGGGTGACATGTCCGGTGAGGGGAGCATGATCTATTCCGACGAGTTTTTCGGGCGATTGTTCAAAGAGAATCGCAAGTTTTCTGCGCAGCTCGCGCAAATTAATCCGCAGTCCAATTAAGGGTCGGTACGCGATTGCGACCCATGAAGCCCAAGGTCCTAAAACGTACCCGCGATCACGGGTTCGAGCGTGGGACGCGTGGTCCAGCCATAGCGGCCATCCCTCGCCTCGATGCGCAGGTATCGATCGTGTTGCTGCTCGACGGTAACGAGCTCGCCTTCCGGCAGCGTGCCGATCCGCTCCGCGCTGTCGAAGGGCGAGAGGCGCAGCACCGCCTGCTTTGATACGACCACGCCCTCAATGCGCAGCGGAGCGGCCAGCAGCGCGATGTAGCTGGTGAAAAGAAAGCAGGGAATGGCGACGAAGAGCACGGTCTTTACCACCTTGCCCAGCGCGGCGCGGCGCGGGCCCGGCTCCAGGCGGCGAACAAAAACATGCGCCAGCACCGCCAGCGCGATGAGCGCCAACCAGACGTCGACGATGGCCAGCCACGTGTTGAGACTCAGGGAACGGAGAGCCACCTGCCACCAGCGCAGCGAGTTGCTTTTCAGGCCTGCCTGCTGGCGCGCGAGCTGCAAGTTATGGTCGATCTCCGCATCACCCGGCGCGAGATAGCGGGCGCGTTCGTAGTTGAGAATCGCGAGACCGGGATGCCCCGCCTTCGCCTCGGCGTTGGCGAGATTGAAGCAGAGTGATGCGGAGTAGCCGTGCGCTTGGATCAATTCCTGGAAACCACGCGCTGCCTCTTCGTAACGTCCGGCGGTGTAGGCTTGGTTTGCAGCGTCGAGCGCGTCACTAGCCGTATCGGCGCACGCCGTGCGTCCCGCAGTCAGGATGAGGAGGAGAAGGAGCCCGATCGATTTCATGTGCGGATAGGCTGAAGCATCTCGCGCGTGCGGCGATCCCATTCGTTGAGGTCCAGGCCGGCAGGGGCGCGGCCGGAGTAGATGACATCGTCTGCTTGCGCGAAGAGGGGCGCGACGACTTCGCCAAGTGCGGGGTCGCGGCTCGTAATCGCCGCCAGGTTCAACGACTCGGACGGGACATGCCAGCGCTCCGCGAGCTGCAACTGCACGGCATGGCGTGCGGCGGTAAAAAACGCGACTGCGTCGCCGGCCTGCGCCGCCTGGGTCATCGCCTCGTGCTCGCGGCGAAGCGAGGCATGCCGCAGCGCGCTCTGGTCACGGGCCGGATCGCGGCGCGGTCCGATGGCCGAGAGAACGAGGCCGATGACGATCACCAGACCAAGCGCGCCCTGTACGACCCAGAACCAAGTGCGCTTGTAGGCCGGGGTCAAATCCGGCACGAGCCAGCCAAGGCTCAGCTGGTTCGGCGCAAAACTGGCGGGCGCGGGAGCCGCCGGAGCGGCGCTTGCCACGGAAGGATCGGAGGAACTGGACGCCCCGGCAATCGCAGGCGCCGGCGCGGCGGAGCCGGTGACGTTGATCACGGGGAGCGACACCGGAACGGTGATATACCGTTTCGCCTCGGGGTCAAAGTAACTGAACGTCGCATCCGGCAGTTTGAGTGCGCCGCCCTTCTGCGGGATCACGGCCTGCTCAAACGTCTTCATCGCCTGGGTGTGCGACTCGTCCTGATAGGTGATCTTTGAGGTCGCGACGTACGATTTCCACGCGGGGTCACTGGCCAGGGCGGGAGCGTGCACGTAGTCGAAGTTGCCGGTCCCGGTAACGGTGAAGCGGATCGTTACCGGATCGCCCACCTCCACGGTGCCGGGCGTGGCATTGCCGCTGACCTGGAACTTGCCAATTGCCCCGGTGAAGCTGGCCGGCTTTCCCTCCTCCGGCAACGGCAGGATGTGCATCACCAGCTTGTTGCTGAGAATGTCCTTATGCATCAACTGCGAGCGGCGGCCGAAGAGCGGCCCGAACGGATCGTCCGGCATGGAGGGCGTTTCGCTTTTGGTCCAATAGGTGTCGCGCGTGGCCTGCAGCGGAAAGTCGCCCGCGCGCGGAGCGGAGATGGCGGTGAGCCAGCTGTCCCGGATGTACTCGATGCTGCCCGCGCTCACACCTTCCTCCGTCGGCCGGAGCGAGAGGTTGTTCATGAGGAAGTCGCTTCCCGTCAGCGCGGGCAGGGAATCCTGCTGCGCGTTGGCGTCGGCGCGGATGTACGACTCAATGCGCAGCGGCACCGACTCGCCCACGTAGGCCGTCGTGGTCTGCGGGGTGATCTGGTCGAAGACACGCGCGGGCTCGCCATCCGGATCGGTGGGCACGGGCACGCCGCCACCGCCGGAGTCGGGCGAGGCCGCCTGGCTATTGTCCGCATCATTCGCGCCGGGTGGCATGACCACGGGACCGCTGGCGCCGGGCGATTGCGGAGCGGGAGGCGCCATCGACGGCGCCTGCGCGGGCGGGCTTGTCGCCACGCCGAGGACGTGAAGCACCATCGCATGGGTCTTGATGATCGCGCCGTTGCTGGAATCCTTGAGTTCGAGCGCAGGGATGATCACGTTGCCGGCGCGGTTCGCCACGAGGAGGAAGGTGTGTGAGAAATTCTGCGAGACGGACAAGCCGCTCATCACGATCTGGGCCGAGGTGCTGGAGCCTTCCACCGTCACACCGTCAATTGCGGGGAGCTGGAAATCGTCTACTTGGCCGTTAGAGATTGTGTAGGTGACGGAGACCTCGTCGCCGATGTTCACCTGTTCGGGCGAGAGCCTTGACTGCACGCTGACCGCGCCCCACCCGCGTGTGGCCAGCACGGCAAGGAAAAGCAGCGCGAGTGTGGTGAAGGCGGCCCGGTTCATCCTTACCAGTCCTTGCCGGAAGGTGGCGGCGGCGGCGCCTCATTGCCGTTGTTGAGACTCTGCGCCGTGATGTGCTTCTCGTCATCCTTCAGCGAATCGAGCAACGCCTCAGCGTCCTTCTGCGACTTGGCGCCCGGGTCCGCCTGGTCGATTTCGCGTGAGGTGGAATGCCCCTGCATCGGCTCGTTTTTGGCCAAGCCCTGCGAGGGTTGCTGTTGCTGGTTTTGGCCGCCCGGCTGGTCCGGCTGCGGCTGGTTCTGGTTGTTCTGGCCCTGGCCATTCTGTGCCGAGTTCTGGCCTTTCTGGTCCTGGTTGCCGCCCTGCTTTTGATTCTGCGCGTTGTCCTGATTTTGGGGGCTCTGCGACTGGCCTTTGCCGCCGCCGTTTGCCTGCGAGTCGCTGGAACCCTGCTGGTCCTTGTTCTGCTGATTCTGATTTTTCTGCTGCTGTTGTTGCTGCTGCTTGAGCTGCTCCAGCTTGTGCTTCACGTACTCGTAATTGTGCTGCGTGTCGGCCGATTGATGGAGCTTCATGGCCGACTCGTATGACTTCAGAGCGCTTTCCCAGAGCTTGATCGTTTTCTTTTGATCGTCCTTCTGCTCGCTCTCGCCCTGGCGATACTGCGCGTTGCCGATGTTATAATAGGCCTGCTCCTGCATGCCGAGGTCGGGCGTCTCCAGCGCCTTCCGGAAGGCGTCCTCGGCCTGCGAATATTCTCCCGCCTTGTAGGCTGCATCGCCGGCGTTGAACTTCAGGTCATCCCGCTTCGGCGCGGTGCTGGCGGCGCTTTGATAATTTTGCTCGGCCTCCGGGTACTGGCCGGACTTGTAGTCGCGCTCGGCCTTGTCGGCCGTCGAGGCGCGGGCTAGCGAACCCACCGCGAGCATGAGCAACGCGGCGGTCCCGGCCGCAGCCCGCGTGGCGGCAGGCCGCAGCCCGTGTCGGCGCGCGGGAGGAAGCGGCGCCATTTCCGTTTCGCGCGATCGCGCCCGCTCCCCCAGCACCATCGAGGCAACCAGAAGCAGGATGGCCAGCCCGAGCGGCCACTCGTATTGCTCAAAGCGCACCTTGTGCCGGCGCGACTCGACCTGATGGCGCGGCAGCGTGGCGATGTATTTCCGGTAGATTTCCTGCAGGCCCTCGCCCCGCTGGCCCAGCGGCACATAGGCTCCGCCGGTGATCTCGGCGATTTGCTTGAGCGTCGACTCGTCCAGCCGCGACTTAACGATGTTGCCGTCGCCATCGTGCAGGTACATGAGCGCACCCGACTCGTCGCGTTCCGGGATGAAGTCTCCGGCCGGCGTACCGACGCCAATGGTATAAATCTTCATTCCCGCCTTGGCGGCATTCTGGGCGGCGGACACGGCGCGGCCTTCCAGGTCCTCGCCGTCGGTGACCAGCAGAAGTATCTTGGTATTGGAGGCCTGGCTGGCCGCGGCGGAAACTGCCTCGTTGATCGCCACCGCAATGTCGGTGCCGGGCCGCGGGATGGTATCCGTATCGAGTTCGCGCACGGCGGTCTGGAAGGCATCGTGATCAAGAGTAAGCGGCACCTGCAGGAACGCGTCGCCGGCAAAGGCGATGAGCCCGAGGCGATCGTCGGACAATTGGTCGGCAAAATCGGAAATGGCCAGCTTCGCGCGCTCCAGGCGATTCGGCTTCACGTCCTCCGTCAGCATGCTCTTGGAGCAGTCCATCGCCACCAGCAAGTCGAGCCCCGTGCGCGATTCCTCCTCCCAACGGTAAAACATGTGCGGCCGCGCCAGCGCAATGAAGAGGCACGCCACCGCGCCGATGAGGAGCAGTCGTTTCCACAACCGCCGGCCTAGCGAAACGCTCGCGGCCAGCGTGCCCACGAGGTGGGAGGCCACGAAAAGGCGCAGCGCCTGCGACCGCCTCCGATGCGCGCCAATTTCCAGGAGGATGACGGCGATGACGGCCAGTAACCCAACGGCTAACCAGACCGGCTCGAAGAAGCCGAAGTCGATCTTGTCCTGCAGTTCGTTCACGGCACCCTCCGCCAGCGGGTGTGCGAGAGCACGATCTCCAGCCCTAGAAAGAAGAGCCCGGGGTAAAGCGCGAAGGGGAAATACTCGCGCACATGCTCGAATTTCTTCGTCGCCGTCTGCGTGGTCTCGAGATTATTGATTGTCTTATAGACGTTCTGCATCGCGTCGATGTCCGCCGCGCGGAAGAACTGGCCGCCGCCGACCTCCGCGATCTTCTTCAGCGCATCGACGTCGATATCGACCGGAATGCGCGTGTAAGTGCGCTGGCCGGTGAAGGGATCACGGATGGGAAATTTCGCCATCTCTGCCGAGCCCGCGCCGATGGTGTAGATCTTGATATGAAGCGCGGCACAGGCCTGCGCGGCCGCCAGCGGTGTGATCTTGCCCGCATTGTTCGCGCCGTCGGTCAGCAGCACGATGATCTTCGATTTGGCCTTCGAGTCGCGCAGCCGGTTCGCGCACACGGCCAGGGCGGAACCGATCGCCGTGGCATCACCGGCCAGACCGACCTGCAGGCGGTCCACGTTCTGCAGCAGCCAATCGTGATCCAGGGTGAGGGGACTCATGAGGAACGCCTCGCCCGCGAAAACGACCATGCCGATGCGGTCATTGGGTCGGTCCTGAATAAAGGTGCTGACCGCATCGCGCACGGCGTCGACGCGGCTGAGTTCCTGCCCATTGCGGAAATAATCAAGCGCCTGCATGGAGGGCGAAAGATCGATGGCGAGCATGATGTCGATGCCGCTCTCCTGCACTTGCGAGGTGCTGTCCACCCGTTGCGGCCGCGCCAGAGCAATGAGCAGGCAGGTCAGCGTGGCATACATCAGCGCCGAGAGCCACCCGCCCGCCCGCGAACGGCGGCGGCGGATGAGCGGCCCGAGCAGGCTCAAACCCGAGTACTGCACCGCCGCCTCGCGCCCGAAGCGCCCGCGCAGCACCGCGATCACCGGGATGAGGAGGAGCAGCCACAAGGCCCACGGATGTGCGAACTGAAAGCGGCTCATGCCGGCACTCCTTCCACCGGGCGCGTGGCGGTGACAAACGAGACGGCCCGTTGCTGTACCTGCTCCAGCTCGTCGCGCGCGGGCTGATAATGGGCGAACTTCACGAGGTCGCAGGCTTCTAGGAACCCGCGCAGAAGATCACGATGCGCGGCGAGCAGCGGCGTGCTCGCGTCCGTCTGCATCTGGCGCAGGAATTCCTCCGTGGTGCGGCGAGTCGATGGCGTCTGGAAGCGCTGGGCGAGATAGGTGCGGACGGTCTCGGAGACGAACACCGCATAAGGTTCCGGGTCCTTTTCGTTAAGCAGGCTGCGTGCTTTCTCCAGCCGCTCCAGCGCCTGTTCATAGGGCGTTAAAGCCCGGCGCGCCCGCAGCGGTGCCAACCACCGCCAGAGGCCGATGCCGAGCGCGATCACCGCCAGTACCGCCAGCAGAACCCACAGCCAGGTCAGCGGCTTGAGGTAGAAATAAGGCGGGCGAATATCGTAGATGTCGTCCGGCTGCCCGGTCGCTCCGGCGGCGGGCGGGTTGGCCGATCCGTTCAAAGCCGGCGTGGGCGATGGCGGCGGCGCAGTGGCATCCGGGGCGGGTAACGAATTAGGGGTTGCTCCCGGCTGCAGGCTCGCGTCGGGCGGCGGCGTCGCATCCGCCGGGGAATTGGTGGGAAAGACCACCGGACCCTGGTGCTGATCCTGCGCACGCAGGAGCGGAACGGTCAGCAGCGCCAGCGTGAAAACCAGGATGGCGCGCTTCATCCCAGCCTCCGGCCCGAGCGTCTTTGGAAAAACGAATAAAGCGCATGGCTGTAGGGCTCGCCCGTGCGCAGCTCCAGCGTGTCGACGCCCGCCTGCCGCGCCGCGCGGCGGAATTGCTCCATGCGCTCGCGGGCCAGGATGGCGAAGCTGTCCCGCACGCCGCGGCTGCCCGTGTCGATCTCCACCACCTCGCCCGTCTCCGGGTCTTCCAGCGTGAGCAGTCCGAGCGCGGGCAGCTTTTCCTCATGGCGATCGCGCAAGTGCAGCAGCACCAGGTCGTGCCGCTTGTTCGTCGTACGCAGTTGCCTCTTCAGCCGCTCAAAAGCGTCCGGCGGCTCGATGAAATCGGAAATGACGAACACCACCGCCTTGCGCTTGAGCACGTCGTTGGTGAAGTCGAGCGCGGCGGCCACGTCGGTGCCGCGCCGCTGTGGGGTGGTGAAGAGAATATCGCGGATGACCCGCAGTACGTGCGTGCGGCCTTTTTTTGGTGGCACGTAATGCTCCACCTCGTCGGTGAAGAGCAGCAGCCCCACCTTGTCGCGGTTGCGGATGGCGGAGAACGCCAGCACGCTCGCCACCTCCGCGGCCAGCTCGCGCTTGCTCTGCGTGTTGGAGCCGTACTTCCCGGAGGCGCTGACGTCCACCGCCAGCAGCAGCGTGAGCTCGCGTTCCTCGCGCAGTTTCTTGATGAATGGCACGCCCGTGCGCGCGGTCACGTTCCAGTCAATCAGCCGCACCTCGTCGCCGGGCGAGTACTCGCGCACCTCGTCGAAGTCCATGCCCCGGCCCTTGAAGACGGAGTGATATTCCCCCGCCATCGCGTCGGTCACGAGCCGGCGCGTGCGCAGCTCGATCTGGCGCACTTTCTTGAGAATTTCGCGGGTGACAGCGGCGTCCATTGGGGGAAAAAGTTAAAAGTTGAAAGTGAAAAGGTAAAAGTGGTTGAGCCTGCTTGCCGTCCTTTTCACTTTTTCCTTTCTCCTTTTCACTTTTTAGGGCACCGGCAGCGTATCCAGAATCTTCTGAATGATGTTCCGCGAAGTCAGGTTTTCGGCTTCCGCCTCATAGGTCACCGTCACGCGGTGCTGCAGCACGTCGTGCGCAACTTCCTTCACGTCTTGCGGCGTCACGTAGGCGCGGCCGTTGATGAAGGCGTGCGCGCGCGCCGCCAGCGTGAGCGAGATGGTCGCGCGCGGCGAGGCGCCGTATTGAATCCAACCCGGGAAATCGAGCCGGTAGGCCTTTGGGTCGCGCGTGGCGCAGACGATATCCACGATGTAGTCGCGCACCTTCGCGTCGATGTAGATCTGGTCCACCACCGCACGCGCCTGCATGATCTGCTCCGGCGTCACCACCGCCTGCACGCCCAGATTCGGGGAGGTCGTCGCCATCGTGTCGAGAATCTGCCGCTCCTCCGTGCGCGAGGGGTAGGTCACCACCACCTTGAGCATGAAGCGGTCGACCTGCGCCTCGGGCAGGGGATAGGTACCCTCCTGCTCCACCGGGTTCTGCGTGGCCATGACCAGGAATGGGCTGGGCAATTCGTAGGTGTTCTCGCCTAGCGTCACCTGCCGCTCCTGCATCGATTCCAGCAGCGCGCTCTGCACCTTGGCCGGCGCGCGGTTGATCTCGTCCGCCAGAACGAAGTTGGCGAAAACTGGACCCAGCTTGGGGTTGAAGGTGCCGTCGCGCGGATTGTAAATCTGCGTGCCCACGATGTCGGCCGGTAGCATGTCTGGCGTGAACTGGATGCGCTGGAACTTCACCTGGATGGCCGAGGCCAGCGTGCGCAGCGCCAGCGTCTTGGCCAGGCCGGGCACCCCTTCCAGCAGCACGTGGCCATTGGCCAGCAATGCGATGATCAGCCGGTCGATCAGGTAGGTCTGGCCGACGATGACGCGGCCCACTTCGGCGCGCAGGGGGTAGACCCACTGGCTGGCGTCCTTGACGGCACCCGCGGCGGAGGCAAGGGTGTTATTGCCGTAGCTGAGCGAGCGCGCCTGCTCGCTGCTGGGAATGGGGGGAAGGCCGGAGGCGGCGGCATTGGGGGCAAAGACAGGGGCAACATCCATAGAGTTATCGTTTCAGGGGTGAATCGGGGAGCTTGATATGCGCCGAAGCTACACCGAGAGCGAGGTAAAATCTTCTGAATTACTCACCCTTAAGACGATGGCAATCGCACCGCAATCGCCCGGCGGGGCGCGCGGTGCGGCACACTGGTAATGAACCCGCCCGCCTCCTCCCGCCGTTGGGAATATTGATTCCGGCGGGTGGATGCCCCTAGTTTTGGGAATGCCCCCGAACCTCGCCATCTTTCACGCTGTCGACCTGACGATCATCGTAGGAGGTATCGGCTTTTGGCTCTGGAAATATGGGCAGGTTCGAATCGGCGCGACCGACGGAAAGATCAAGTCCCCGCTGTTCCTCCTCAACTTGACCCTCATGATTCATTTCTGGATCCAGACGGGAGCCGAGGCACTTTTGCCGAGCCGAACGATCGAGTTCTACCTTAGTTTGGGTGCTGCGGCAGCCACGACATTCAGCGTCGTTTATACCCACCTCCGGCTGTTGCAAGACCTGTCGAAACAAGGACACCCTTCAGCTTCCGCGTGAGGGCGCGAGCAGTAGGTACGAATCCAGCTTAGGCCAGATGGCAACCAAGTCGGTAAGGGGCGGGCAGCCTCAGCGCAAGAAAGTTGCGCGCTAAGCTTGATTTATGCCAGACGACTCCCATAATCACAGGCTCCCCACGTTCCGACCGTTCATTCCATCCCGCCCGCACCATGAAACAAGCCCTCGTCCAGGAAGCCCTCAAAGTCGTCACCAGCCCCCAGGTGCTGGTCAACATCGTCTCCAAGCGCGTCCGGCAGCTCGGCCAGGGATTCCGCCCGCTCATCATCGTCGACCCCCGAAGCACGTTCATGGACGTGGCCCTGCAGGAAGTCGCCGAGGGCAAGCTGGGCTTCGAGATGCTCGAGGTGGTGCCCGTCAGCCCGCCCGTCACGCACAAGAAAACCCGCCGCGCTTCCGTCTAACGAGCAGCAGCACCAAGGAGCCGGCGACGTCCGGCGCTGGTCGCGCGAGCAAGACCTTCGCGCAAGTGACCGATCTCCCCTGCGCGATTCGCGAGTGGTGTGCCCGAACAAACTGCAGTCAGGTAGCCGGCGACGTCGCGGCGCCGGTCGCGCAGGCAGGACCTTCGACTAAGCAAGCAATCTCCGCTGCGCGATCCACAATAAAATCCCTGCTTTCTCCCCGCCTTCTCGGCGGTCTATGACCGCCGGGTCCGCCGCAAATCTTTCGCGTCAACCGCGGTGGTCATAGACCGCCGCTAAAAGGGAGCGCGCCTGCTCCTTCTCGCCCACGCGCGCCCGAAGACGCGTTAGCGCCGATCGACAAACCACTTGAAGAACCCACTCAACCTCGGCTCAATAACCCCCGCTCGATGAGACCCCTCCTGACCGCCCTCGCGCTGAGCCTCGTTGCGCTCCCCGCCTCCGCGCGCATGGGCGACAGCCTTGCGCAAACCCTCTTCCGCTACGGCCAGCCCGTTGCCGTCGCCAGCCAGCCCGGCCTGCTCACCAGCACCCGCACCTTCAACGCCAGCGGACTCCAGATCATCTGCGGTTACCTCAACGGCAAGGTCGCCATGGAAACCATCATCAACCCCAACCGCGACTTCCTCCCCGCCGAGCTGGAGGCGCTCCTGCGCACCGAGGGCCAGAAGAAGAATTGGACCCTGCCCAACGGCGGCCTCGCCTACACCGACGGCCTCTACACCCGCGTCGACGGCACCACCGCCACCGTCACCGGCAACCAGATGAAAGTCGAAACCCCCGCCTGGACCCAAGCCCTAGCCAAGGACGCCGCCACCGAAAAAGAACGCTCCGCCCAACTCGCCGCCGGCAACACCAACGCCATCCCCGCCGCGCCCAGCAATCCAACGACGGATACCAGCTCGGCGACAACTGTTTCCACCGATGGGCGGCGGCCGACTGCTAATGACATTAATAGCACGAACGCGCCTTAAAGCGGATCACCTTAAAATTGCCGCCCTAGAGTTCGGCCAATGATTGCTACAGGCGAGCTTAACTCCCAAGACTTCTATTTTAATGCTGTTTGGAATGACTGGCTGCCTCTCGAAACTCATCCAGAGTTCTGCTAATCAGCTGCGAGTGACTACGGCGCGATACTTGACAGTTCGTTGCCGAACCCTTAATCTCCCATCAACTTATCGAGAGCGGTGGAGGGGCTGGCCCTGTGAAACCGCGGCAACCGGGTAGGTGAGGTTCCCCTTTGTGGAGCCCGCGCTTATCGCCAGGTGCCAAACCCAGCTCAGGTTCGCACTTTGGCGGCCCTGAGGAGGATAAGGGACGGGCTCCGCTGTTTCGGAGGCCCATTCCTCATCCGTATGATCCTCGGTCGGGGTCAACATTATGGGCAAGGAATTTTTCAGCTATCTCAAGTGTCGCGAGTGCGGCCGGCAATACCCGAAGAAGGCGGTCCACGTCTGCGAGTACGATTTCGGCCCGCTGGAGGCCGACTATAATTACGAGGAGATCAAGCGCTCGATCTCCCGCTCGGTGATCGAGTCGCGGCCCTACAGCCTGTGGCGTTACCGCGAGTTGCTGCCGATCGACGGCGACCCGACCGTGGGCCTGAACACGGGGTTCACCCCGCTGGTGCGCGCCAACCGTCTGGCGAAGGCGCTGGGCGTGCGCGAGCTTTACGTGAAGAACGACGCCTTCAATTACCCGACGCTCTCGTTCAAGGACCGCGTCGTTTCCATCGCGCTGACCCGCGCGCAGGAGCTGGGGTTCAAGATTGTGGCCTGCGCCTCCACCGGCAACCTGGCCAACAGCGTGGCGGCACACGCCGCCGGCGCCGGGTTGAAGAGCTACGTGCTCATCCCCGCCGACCTGGAGCAGAGCAAGGTGCTGAACAGCCTGGTCTACGGCACGGAGGTGATCGGCATTCACGGGCCCTACGACCAGGTGAACCGGCTCTGCTCGGAGATCGCGGGCAAGTACGGCTGGGGCTTTGTGAACGTGAACTTGCGGCCCTATTACGCCGAGGGTTCCAAGACGATGGGCTTTGAGATAGCCGAGCAGCTGGGCTGGCGCCTGCCGCGGCATACCGTGGCGCCGATGGCCAGCGGCTCGCTGCTGACGAAGATCGCGAAGTCGTACCAGGAGGCGATCAAGGTCGGCTTGATCGAGGAGCAGCCCTTTACCGTGCACGGCGCGCAGGCCACCGGCTGCAACCCGATCAGCGCGGCCTTCAAGGCGGGCACGGACTTGATCCGGCCCGTGCCGAAGCCGCAGACGATCGCCAAGTCGCTGGCCATCGGCACGCCCGCGGACGGCTACTACGCGGTGCGCGAGATCAAGGCCACCGGCGGCTCGTGCGAGGACGTGACGGACGAGGAGATCGTGGCCGGCATCCGGCTGCTCGCGGAAACCGAGGGCATTTTCGCCGAGACGGCCGGC
>CAJCIA010000138.1 GCA_903970275.1 Betaproteobacteria bacterium | reverse complement strand
GAAGGTGCGCGACGCCTACGAGATCAAGATCAAATTCGAGGACCCGAACGCGCTCGAGTCGCTGGAGCGCTACACGCTGCTCGGCTCGATCGACCGGCTCTGGCAGGAGCATCTCTACGCCATCGACTCGCTGCGGCAGGGCATCAGCCTGCGCTCGCACGCGCAGCGGGGCGATCCGCTGATCGACTACAAGCGGGAGGCCTACACGCTGTTCGTCGACCTGATGGCGCGCATCAACCAGCAGGTGGCGGAAAGCTTGTTCCGCACCAGCGCGAGCATCACGGCCTTCGAGGCGTTCCTGCGCAATTTGCCGCAGAAGCTGATCCACGAGACACCGCCGAATGCCATGGCCGCGCCATTGGCGAGTCCGGAAGCGCAGGCTATCGCGGCGGAAAGCCCCGCGCAGGCGCCGGTGGAGGAACCGCCGAAGGAGCGCACCCTGCCTATCCGCCATACCGGCCCGCAGCTCAATCGCAACGACGCCTGCCCGATGGGCACAGGCAAGAAGTTCAAGAACTGTTGCGGCGCGGATGGCACGACGAAATTTTGCACCGGCGCCGGCTTGGGCAAGTAGATGGAAACGCTCGAGGCGCTGCGTCACTACGTGCGCTTCCTGCGCGAGCATGAAGGCTTGCGTGAGGTGCGGCTGAGCCCCGCCGCGCTGCACGGGTTGGAGCTGATCGGTGCGGGGGCGAGCCGTTCGGTTGCGGGTTCGGTACCCGGAACTTTGCTGCGCGGCGCAACGTCCGCGCCCGTAGCGGCTCCGCGCGTGAGCGGCAAGGGCGCGGTCATTCCCACGGCGCCGCGGTTCGAGGAGACAATCACCGTCTCGGGCGCAACGAAAGCGGAGCAGCTCGCGCATCTCGGCGAGCGCGCATCGGGCTGCGTGAAGTGCCCGCACCTGGCGGCGCGGCGCACGCACGTGGTCTTCGGTGTCGGCAATCCCGAGGCGCGCATCATGTTCGTGGGCGAGGCGCCGGGCGAGGAGGAGGATCAGCAGGGCGAGCCGTTCGTCGGCCGTGCCGGCCAGCTGCTGACCAAGATGATCACGGCGATGGGACTGGACCGCTCGGAAGTGTACATCGCCAACATCCTCAAATGCCGGCCTGACATGCCGCTGGGCTCCAGCGGCAATCGCAAGCCGACCGGCGAGGAGATGGACACCTGTCTGCCCTATCTACGCGCGCAGATCGACGTGATCCAGCCGCAGGCCATGATTGCGCTCGGCGGCACGGCCGTGGAAGGGTTGCTCGGCCCGGTGGGCGGGATCACCAAGCTGCGCGGCAAATTCCTGGAGTATCGCGGCATTCCGCTCATGCCCACGTTCCATCCCTCCTACCTCTTGCGCAACGCGAGCAACACGGAGAAACGCAAGGTCTGGGAAGACCTGATGCAGGTGATGGAGCGGGTGAACATGCCGATCAGCGAGAAGCAGCGCGGGTTTTTCCTGGCGAAATAGGTTGGGTCTGGGCGGTGGAGGGAGCGTTCTCGCCGGTAGCCGTCGATGGTTTTCCGTCTACCGACGCTCGTAGTAGCGCCAGCCGGCCTCTTCGCGTGCCATCCGGTAACGCCGCAGCGTCGCGTCCTCGATTTCTGGATGCACGGCGCGCGTCACCACAGTTGTAAAATAACCGGTGGCAACCAGGCCGCGCCAGCCGCCGCGCTCGAAAGTAACGCCAGCCGCCCCGTCGACCTCGTTATTGTAGGCGATGACGAAGTGCGGTGCGGTCGGGGAAATCCACGGCAGGTCGCCGTACGTGTCCTGCACAAAAACCGGGCCGGGCCGTGCGGCCAGGTAGCCAGCGAGATGCTCGTAGGGCCGGGCAGAGGACCGGGGATCGATCATACCGCGATGGCCCGCGATCACGCTCACGACCGAACTGACCTGCAGGATAGCGGCCGCGGCGACGGCGTGGCTCAGCGCGCGGGACGGCACTTGCTCAAGCGCTAGCGCGATCCAGAGCACGGACCAGACGGCCAGGGAAAGGAAGTAGTAGTCGCCCGCCCCGCCCTTGGAACTGGCGGCGAATTCGAGCAGGAACATGGCGAGGAGAATGAGCGAGACCGAGCGCAGCGCACCGTCGCTCCGCCGCCAGGTCAGCAGCGCGCCCGCGAGCGCCACGGCGATCAACGGCATCTTGAGCAGCGCGCTTCCGAAATGGAGCAGCGCCCAGCGCGGCTGGAAACCAGAGTGAACTTGCGATAGGTAAAGACCGTGCCGGTAGAGCGGACCGAGCGCGGCGTAGGCGATCAGCATTCCCACGGCGAACATGGCGAGTAGTAACGAGGCTGGGCGGTAGCAGTCGACCTCCGGGCGCCGTAAACTTGCTGACGAAAGCAGCGCCAACGTGATGCCCGCCAGCGCCCCCACCGAGGTTTGCTTGAAGGCCCACGCAGATTCCAGAAGCAAGGTGAGGAGCAGGAGATCAAGCCAGTGTTCGGTGCGGCCAAAACGGAGGAATGCCGCCACTGCGGCGAGCTCTAGAACCGCAGCGCCTACATCCGGCCGTGTTGTGATGACCCAGAATCCGCTGAGGGGATTGAAGAGCGCGAGCACGCCCAGGAGGCCAGCCACCATCCGGCTGGCGCGCGTCTCTTTTCGGACAACGCCGGCGAAAATCGCCACGCCGGAAACTGCAATGGCGAGAGTGATCAGCCGGCAAACAGTGGGCAGCCACGCTTCGCTCAGGCCGAACAGCCGCAGCGTGCCGCCCGCGGCGGTTCCGTACGCGCAATAGAAGAGCCAATTAAAATAGCTGGCAGTATAGGGCACGACCCGTGGGTCGGTGTAAACGGGTTGGTCGTGGATGAAGCGCCAGATGCTGGCGAGCGCTTCCTCCTCCGCACCGCTGGTGGTGAATTGCAGCGGGCCGACAAGTGAGATGCTGTGGATGATACGCGCCACTTCAAGAGCGAGGCAGCCTAGGGCGGCCGTGGCGCAGGCGAGGATCGCGACGTGGCGAAGCCGCGTTCGAGGGACGAGATCGACCGGCTTCCATGCCTGATGCATGGGAAAGGAATCGGCTGTGGCGCACGCTACTTAACAGCGGCAACGCGCGCGACCGGTGCCGGAACTACAGCCCGAGTTCGTCCGCGGTCGGCACGCGGTACATGATTGGCTGGTCGAGAAGCGCGCGGTCGAGCAGGGCGAACTCGAGCACGTCGCCGCCGAGCTTTTCCTTGAGTCCGGCGGCATCGGCGGGAAGGGCGTTGAACTCGATGCCTTGATCCTTGGTGCCGCGCAGGCGGGCCCAGAGGAAAAGCTTGAGCGCGGAGACCGCGGCGCCCTTGAGATCGCCGCGCGCGAGTTCCGGACCGGGCACGGGCGCGAGCCAGTCCGCCGCCACGCCCCGGGGTCCGCTGATGACGAGGCCGCGCGCGAGGTCGGGACCGCTTTGCGAGATGAACGAACCGTCGTAGTCGAGGCGCCAGAGGATGTCGTCCGCCGCGGTGGCGCCGAGTTCGGCGAGGATGCCGCGGAAAAGGAGCGGGGCGCTGAAGATTTGCTCGAAGGCGTTCTTGAGCGCCGGCGCGAGATTGTAGCTGACGAGCCGGCGCGCGGTGACGTCATGCGGCGAGCGCGTGAAGCCCTCCAGATGCGCGGCGTCGATCGCGGCCTGGCGCACCTTTTCGATGTCGGCGGGATGGCCTAGGGTACCGAGAGCGAGATGGTCGTAGATCTCGAAAAGCTTGGGCGTCGACGCCTTGACCGTAAGCAGCAGAATGCCCGGCTCGGCGCTGAGCGCGACGACCGGCGTGCCGGAGGCGAGCTGATCCTCGATGTATTCGCGGCGATTGGTGATCGCCTCGAGCCAGCGGTACGGTTCCTCGGTCATGCGCTTGCGAAAGGCAGCTAGGCCACGCCGACGGTCACTTCGATGTTGTTGCGCGTGGCCTTCGAGTAGGGGCAGACCTGGTGGGCGGCCTCGACCAGCTTCTCCGCCTCGGCCTTGTCCATGCCGGGGATGGTGACCTTGAGATCGGCGGCGATGTAGTAGCCGCCCTTGTCGTCCATGAAGAGAGGCACCGTGACGGTGACGGCGAAGTCGGGCGGCAGGTGAATCTTCTTCGCGCCGGCGACGGCCTGAAGCGCGCTGCCGAAACAGGCGGAGTAGCCGAGCGCGAACAGGTGCTCGGGCGTCGTGCCGGTGGGCGAGAATTGCGCCTCGAGGCGGTTGTCGGACGTGTGTCCCTTGCCGGCGCGGCCGCCGGCAGTGGTGGCGGAAATGGTGCTGAGTTGCTTCATGGAATTCCTTTCGGTCGAGGGTTGAGTGGCGAAACTCTTCTACAGGTGGGAGGCTTCCAGCGCCACAAACGATTCGCGCAGGGCCTCGGGCGTGATGGAGCGAAGGCTGTCGCTCGTCATCAGCTTCACCTGCGGGAAAATGTGGGAGCGGCGATCGACGCCGCCGGTCGCGGTATCAGACTCCGCCGCGACATCGAGGAGCTGAAGCGCGAGCTGCACGGCCTGGGTCTCGTCCAGCGCGGAGGTCGGCTTCTCGCCCCAGCGGTTGATCCACTGCAACACGCTGCGCACCGCGGGCGAGCCGGAACCGCTCACGGCGAAATCGACCGCATTGAACTGCGCGCCAAGGGCATCATAGAAGTAAAGCTGCGGGTCCGTCTTCTTCACCGGATCGCGCGCGGCGAGGATGGGCACGACCACGCCGACGCCCTGGAGGGTCATGGGCAGGTTGTCCTTGATCAGCTTGCCGAGCGCGCGGACCTTGGCGCTCAGCGAGAGCGCCTGGAGCTGGCTGCGGCGGTAGTATTGGAACGAGGTGGAGAGCGTGCGCGCCATCTCGAAGGCGGTCGCGGGCGTGCCGGCGATGGCCATGACCGTGGTCGGGTCGAGCTCGATGACCTTGTCCGCGCGATCGTACATGACGATGTTGCCCGCGGTGGCGCGGCGGTCGCCGGCGATGAGCACGCCGCCCTTGTAGTGGAAGGAGAGGACCGTGGTTGCTTCGACGTGAAGCGAGGAGGCCGCGTGCGACGACGAAGCCGCAGCACGCACGTCAAGCGCGGCGACTGGGCCGTGCGTGCGGAGCAGCAACTCGCGAAAGTCACCCACGCCGGTGGGTAGTGGAGCCGCGCAGGCGTTGGTCGCGCTCGGGAAAGTCATTATTGACCCGTTCGCTGGCGGTAACGTTTGGCCTGGTCGGGATCGACCTTGCGCATGCGCTTAAGCAGGTCGTCCACGTTGGGGCGATCGACCTTGGGTGCGGAGGGTCCGCCGCCGGGCGCGGGGGAGTCGGGTCCGCCACCGCCGGTGGGGCGCGTTTTTTGGTTTTGGTCGGGCATAAGAAAATTGTAGGTCTGGTTTTTGTCAGTTCAACGGGTATCTGGCAGGCCGAGTTTTGACAGGAGAAACATGAAGGACATGAATGGGCAAGATGACTGGAGACAAACCTGTTTCATGTCCTTCATGTTCCTCCTGTCTCAAACCGGTTTTAGATCCAATTCGCGGATGAGGTCCTGAATCGTCTTCGAGCGATCCATCGCGGCGACCATGGATTCGAGTTTCATGCCGGGGAAGGCTTGGCTCATGTCGAGGCGGTACATGTTGTCGCCGACCTTGAAGACGAGGTTGTCCCACTGCGCGGTCTTCATTTCCTTGGCGAACTTCAGGACGCTGCGGCCGCGCAGGTAGGCGCGCGAATCGGGCGGCGGGTTTTGCACGGCCTGGATGATCTGCGCTTCGCTAAGAAGCGTCTTCATTTCGCCGGAGGCTTCGAGCGCGTAGAAGAGGCCTTCGTCGTGCTTGAGGAGATGATATTCGAGGTCGAGCGATTGGAGCCACGGACTGTCCCACTGCAGGTTTTCCTGCTCGCGAAAGCGGTCCAGCAGGTGGCGCTTGGCCGCCCAATCGAGGCGGTCGTGCAGGGTGAGCGGGTCGTTTTCGAGCACGGCCACGGTGGCCTTCCAATCCTCGAGCACCTTGCGCTTTTCGGGATGGCCGAGGTCGCAGCGTTTTTCCGCCCAGCGGATGAATTCGTGCTGGAGATCGACGGCGCGGATGGTCTTGCCGCTGGCGAGCGGGACGAGCCACTGGAAGGTTTCGTCGCGCGAAATCTGGCGATGTGCCTCGAGCGGGTCGGCCAGAGACCACCAGTCGGGCGCCGACTCGAACTCGAGCGACTCGAGCATGAGCGCGGTGGTGCCGATCTTGAGCCAGGTGGCGAACTGGGAGAGATTCGAATCGCCCACGATGCAGTGGAAGCGGCGAAAGCGGCTGGGGTCGGCGTGGGGCTCGTCGCGCGTGTTGATGAGCGGGCGGCGGTTCATCGTGTCGATGCTGACCAATTCAGAAAAGAAATCGGCGCGCTGCGAAATCTGAAAGCCGCCGGCCGGACCGCCGTTGTTCTCACATTCCCAGCCAACCTTGCCCGCGCCGGCGTAGAGCTGGCGCGTGACGAGGAACG
>CAJCIA010000137.1 GCA_903970275.1 Betaproteobacteria bacterium | reverse complement strand
CAACGCCACCCCCGAACAGCTGGCAGGGTACGTGAGCGGTGCATCACCGTCGTCCCCCGCCGATCTCTGCGATTGGTCCAAGGGGCATGTGCTTTATGTGGACAAGTACTGGCCGGTCCTCCTCCTGAACGACGCCCTCATCATCGCCGGAGTCGGGCTCATCGTCTGGATCATCCTGCGAGCGCAGAAGCGATGATCTCAGCCGGGACGCTGCCCGCCGCTCGCTCCTATTTGCCAGCCATGCTACGCTAGGCACGTGAGGCTCCTCTTCGCCGCCTGCGTGCTCCTGCTGGCCCCGATCCTCACCCGCGCCGACATGGACCCCGCCCTGCGCGAGGACGGCGTCCTCTACTTCTCGGACTCGCTGCCCAACGTCCTCGTCGCCGAAGTCAAAAAGCCCACCACCGTCTATCTCGGCCGCGACTTCGGTTCCGCGCTGGCGCTCATCCTTCCCGGCCAGCGCCTCGAAATCCTCGGCATGAGCCCGGAGGGCTACCTGGTCAAGGGCGACTACCGCAACAACGCCGTCACCGGCTGGATCACGCCCGCGCAACTCCCGCCCGGCATCGATCCTAAGCTCATCGAGCAGGCCAGGAAAAACGAGGCGCGACACGAACTCGTCGTCCAGGCCATCCGCGCCAAGAAGGTCATCCGCGGCATGACGCCCGATGAAGTGAAGCAATCCCTCGGCGAGCCCGAGCAGACCTCCTCCCACACCGACGATTCCGGCACCGCGCTCACTTGGATCTTCACCACCTACAGCATCGTTTGGCAGACCGCCGCCACGCCCACCTACAACGGCCAGGCCGTTATCCAGACCTTCCCCACCAAGGTCCCCAACGGCCAGGTCATCGTCACCTTCGCCAACGGCGCTGTCTCCGCCATTGAGGAACACAAGACCAACTCCGACAGCCCCGGCGTGAACAACTTCTAGCTCGGCGCCTTTTTGCCCGCGCGCTCCCAGCCGCGCATCCCCCTTGCGCGCCACCATCTGTTGTGATAACCATGGCTCCGCCACCACAACAGGTAGATGCGCTGCCCAAAATGTCAGGGACGCGACGATAAAGTCATCGATTCGCGTGCCATCAAGGATGAGACCGTGATCCGTCGTCGGCGGGAGTGCCTTGCCTGTGAGCATCGCTTCACCACCTACGAGGAAATCGAGGGCGACGACCTGCGCGTCCTCAAGCGCGACGGCCGTTACGAGGCCTTCGATCGCCGCAAGCTCATCAGCGGTCTCGACAAGGCGTGCGAAAAACGTCCCGTCAGCCGCGAGGCCATCGAGAAAACGGTCAACGAGATGATCGACGAGCTGACCAAGAAGTACGGCGACGAAATTCCCACCACCGCCATCGGCGAAAAGATCATGCAGCACCTGCGCCGGCTGGACGAGGTCGCCTACGTCCGCTTTGCTTCCGTCTACCGAAAGTTCCGCGACATTCGCGAGTTCGTTAGCGAAGTGCAGAACCTCCACCTGGAATCATGATCGCCCTGCCTCAACGCCTGCCCCACGTCATCTGGAAGAACGGCCGTCTCGTGCCGCTTTCCGAAGGCTGGCTGGCCGAGTCCATCGAGCATGCCGCGGCTGCCGCCGGCTTCCTGCGCTGGCATCTCGCGCCCGAGGTCGCCCGCGCCATCGCCGTTTATCTGGAGGACGAAAACAGCGCGCCCGCCCTGCCGCTCGATTATCTCCAGGAGATGGTGCGCCGCTCGCTCGAGGGCATTGGCTACTCCGAGATCGCACGCGAAAGCCGCATCGTGCCGCCCCGCGTCTCCATCTCCCTCCTGGAAATCGCCGCGCGCGCGCCCTACGAGCTCGAGTTCTACCCGCTCCTCAAGCAGCGGCTCGGCGATGCCTTGGAAGTCCAGGTCGCCGGCGTCCGGCTCGAGGGCCTGCGCGATTGCTCCAAGATCCTCGACGCCGCCGGTCGCTGGCGCCAGACCTGCATCCGCATCAGCGACGAGATCATCCATTTCTCCCGCACCTTCATCAACCACGACCGCCTGCGCACCGTCGATTTGGTGATACAGTAACAGATGAAGACTGCGACCCCGCGCCGCCCCGCCGCTTCCGCCGGTTTTGATTCCATCGACGCCGTCCTGCGCGACATCCGCGCCGGCAAGCCGGTCATCGTCGTGGACGACGCCGATCGCGAGAACGAGGGCGACCTCATCCTCGCCGCGGAAAAGGCCACCGCCGCCAGCGTCAATTTCATGATGCGCTTCGGCCGCGGCCTCATCTGCGCGCCCATCACCCATGAGCGCGCCGCCGCGCTCGGCCTCAGCCGCATGGTTCTCGACAACCGCGAGAGCTTCAAGACCGACTTCACCGTTTCCGTCGACGCCACCCTCGGCGTCACCACCGGCATCAGCGCGGAGGATCGCGCCCGGACCATCCGCCTGCTGGCCAATCCCAAGTCCCGCCCGGGCGATCTCGTCCAGCCCGGCCACATCTTCCCGCTCCGCGCCAAGGCCGGCGGCGTCCTCCAGCGCAGCGGCCACACCGAGGCCGCCGTCGATCTCGCGCGCCTCGCCGGGCTCGATCCCTCCGGCGTCTTGTGCGAGATCGTCAAGGACGACGGCACCATGGCGCGCCTGCCCGACCTCAAGCGCTTCGCCAAAAAACACAAGCTCAAGCTCTGCACCATCCAGGACCTCATCCGCCATCGCCGCGAGCGCGAAAAACTCATTGAGCTCGAGCAGCGCGTCAAGATGCCCACCGACTTCGGCACCTTCGACCTCCTGCTCTACCGCGCGACGATGAATCAGGAACATCATCTCGCCCTCGTCAAAGGCAACGTCGCCGACGGCAAGCCCGTGCTCGTCCGCGTCCATAGCGAGTGCCTCACCGGCGACGTCTTCGGCTCACGCCGCTGCGATTGCGGCAGCCAGCTTCATTGCGCGCTGCAGCAGATCGAAAAGGAAGGGCGCGGCATACTCCTCTACATGCGCCAGGAAGGCCGCGGCATCGGCCTCGCCGCCAAGATCCACGCCTACAAGTTACAGGAGGACGGCTTCGACACCGTCCAGGCCAACCTCAAGCTCGGCTATCCCGCCGATCTGCGTGAATATGGCCTCGGCGCCCAAATCCTCTTCGACCTCGGCGTGCGCCAGATCCGGCTCCTCACCAACAATCCCAAAAAGGTCGTCGGCCTCGCCGGCTACGGCCTCAAGATCGTCGAGACAGTCCCCATCCGCGTCGACTCCAACCCCCACAACCACGCCTACCTCCGCACCAAGCGCCTCAAGATGGGCCACAAGCTGTAGCCGCGATCAGTTGGCGCAATTGCCGAAGGATATCCGCAACCGCGCCGCGCACTGTAGCGGCGGTCTATGATAGTTGCCAGCCCGCCATCTCCTTTCCTAAGATGCTATAAGTTAGCATTCTAGAACATATCTGGCCAGGGGTAAGAGGTAAATCTTTGCACCTTTCGGCATCGATTTGCTATGCCATTCAGAGGGGATGTTATGCATGTCGCGCCTCCTCGCCGGTTGAATTAATCCAAGCAATTCCTCTGAGACGGCCATCGGAAAAAATGGGAGCGGTGGGATTTGTTTGGACTAAAAAAATGCGCATCTTTCTGAGCTCGAATCACCCTCCTTTTCGCAAAAGGAGCCTTCCAAATTTCCAAAAACCAAAATGACTGGTGGCCAATCAGATGCCGAATCCAAGAACGTCGAAGGCATGAGGGGTGTCGTGGCCCCCCTGAGACCGGGTGGCGGTGAGGATAGTGAGGGGGGAGATTGCATTATCGGTTGCCGACCCGGGGTGTGGTTTAAGTCGTTAGCATGAGGCCATCAAGGTATTATTTTAGTATACTCAGTCAAATTCATGTTCGAATTTGCGATGCTTTTTTGGCGCTTAAGGACTTTCAAGGAACTGTCGCATTTGCTGCCGGTGAAATCCCGGCCGCGTTGACTGCTGTAACTTGATAATAAGCCGCGTTACTGCTCGCCTTGTCATCCACATAATTCAGCTCGGGGGTGGTTGTAACAAAATCATTCGGGAAGTTAAACGGACCGGAGGCGGAGGCGGAACGATAGATAACATATCCCAAGGCCCCGGGCACGGCTTTCCATTGAAGGGTTATCTTCGATCCCGTGCGGGTGGCCGTCAGATCAGCGGGGGCCTCGGCCGGCACCGGCGGAAGGGGCATGGCGTTTTTTGCTGCAGTCGCAACACTGGCTCCGGCAGCATTAATGGCCCTCACCGTGTAGCTGTACATCGTGCCGTTGCTGGGTGTTTTATCGGTAAAACTCGAG
>CAJCIA010000136.1 GCA_903970275.1 Betaproteobacteria bacterium | reverse complement strand
TTCTTTTCCTTCGCCGCGCGCTCGGTCAGGCCGATGCTGGCCACCTGCGGCTGGCAGTAGGTGCAACCCGGGAAAACGGTGACCTTGTGCGGCTGCTTGCCCGGGACGAAGAGTCCCTCGACCGCCTCGATCGCCTCATGCGATGCGACGTGGGCGAGCCACGGCGGCCCAATGATGTCGCCCGCGGCGTAAATGCCCTTGGCCGACGTCTCATAGCGCTCGTTCGTCTTCAGGTAACCGCGATCCGTCTCCAGCTTCAACCCCGGAGCGAGCAGGCCGTCCGTGTTCGCCTCCAGACCGATGGCCACGAGCAGCGCATCAGCCTCGACCGTCTTGCCGCCAGCCAGCGTCAGCTTCACACCCTTCGCATGCACCTCGGTCTTCTCCACCTTGGTGTCGGTGTGGACGTCGATGCCGCTCTTGGTGAAGGTGCGCTTGAGGAACTGGCTGATTTCCGTGTCCTCAATCGGCAGGATTTCCGGCAGCATCTCGATCAGCGTCACCTTTGCGCCGAAGGCGTTGAAGAAATAGGAGAACTCCGCGCCGATCGCGCCCGCGCCCAATACGGCAACCGATTTCGGCAGCGACTTGATCGCCAGGGCTTCGCGGCTGGTCATGACCTTGACGCCATCGACCTCCACGCCCGGCAGCTTGCGCGCCTTCGCGCCGGTGCAGACGAGGATGGCCTTGCCCGTCAGCGTCTGCGTCTTGCCGTCCGTGCCCGTAACCACGACCTTCTTGTCCGCCTGGATCTGCGCCTTGCCCACCACGTAATCGATCTTCTTCGATTTGAAAAGATACTCGACGCCCTTCGCCATCTGGTCGCTCACGCCGCGACTGCGCGACATCACCTTGGCGAAGTCGAAGCCGACCGAGCCATCCAGTGTCAGGCCGTAGCTCTCGAGGTGCGTGGTCATCACCTTCACCTCCGCGCTCTTGAGCAGCGCCTTGGTCGGGATGCAGCCCCAGTTCAGGCAGGTACCGCCCGCGCGTTCCATTTCCACGCAGACCACCTTCTTCCCCAACTGGGCCGCGCGGATGGCGCCGACATAACCGGCCGGACCACCGCCGATGACAATAAGATCGTAATCCATAGAGCGAATCAAGTTAGCACAGCCCGTGCCTGCGGGAAGCGTGCAGTTGGTCGCCAAGAGAAGGTAGCCGGCGCTCGCCGTGCGCCGGTGCGAGTGGAACACGTGTCCGGCACCGACCAGCGCTTGGAGAACGACGGCAACCTGTTTTTTCTGGGTTCTTCTGGGCCTCAGATGGTACCGGCCCAAAAGCGCAGCCCGGCCTTGATCTCAATGAAGCGATGCCGATGTCCCAGCGCAGCGTGCCATCGATCACGATGCCGCCAGTGGGGAAACGATGGACTTCCTCCAGCTGCAGCCGCGCATCGTCAACAACCCTCGGCGCATCCAGCCAAGCCACTCGTTGATCGCGTGACGGAAGCGGCTTTGTCTATTCAACTCCTGCTCGCGCGACCGGCGCTCGGAGAGCGCCGGAGCGAGCAAGCGAGCGGAACGGAAAAGCGACCAGCGTGTCTATAAGACACTACGACTTACTTTCCACGGGCGCCGAATCCACCGCCCACGGCAGCGACTGCGTCGGCGTCTCCGACCGTTGCAGGCGCGGCAGCCAGAGCGCGATCGTCGTGCCCTGGCCAACCACGCTTTCGGCGCGGATCGTGCCGCCGTGCGCTTCCACGATTTCCTTGCAGATGCTCAGACCCAGGCCGGTGCCGCCTGACTTGCGGTTGCGCGCCTTGTCGACTCGGTAGAAGCGCTCGAAAACATGCGGCACGTCGCCGGGGGGAATGCCGATTCCTGTGTCTGACACGCTGATCCTCAGGCCCAATCCCTCGGCCTCCGCCGCGAGCACGATCTTCCGCGGCGGGTTGGAATAGGCCACGGCATTCTCCAGCAGGTTGAGCATCACCTGCTCGAAGCGCAGTAGGTCCACCTCAACCGCAGGCAGGTTGTGGGCCGCGCGCCACTCGATCTCCGCCGGTTCCGTGTGGGCGCGCGCGCTCCAGTCGCGCACCAGCTGCTCGAAAAAGGAATCGAGGCGAATGGTCTCCAGTTGCGGCTGCACCTGCCGCGACTCCAGCCGCGTCAGCGTCAGCAAATCTTCCACCAGCGAGTTGAGCCGGTTCGAGTTGCGCTGCATCGCATCGAGCACCTTGGCCACGTCCGCGCGCGGCAGCTTCGGGTTGTCGATCAGTGTCTCCAGGTAACCGCGAAAGATGGCTAGCGGCGTGCGCAGCTCGTGTGAGACGTTGGCCACGAACTCGCGCCGCACCACTTCCAATTGCTTGATCCGCGTCAGGTCGTGAAAGACCACCACCGCGCCGTCGACCGCGCCGTTCTCATGCCGGATGGGCACCGCGCTGACCTCGAAATGCCGTTCCGCCTCCACGCCTGCCGAGCTCTGGAGCGTCAGCTCCTCGCGCCGGGCCGCGCCCGATTCAAGTGCACGCCGGACCACGCGCTCCACTTGTGCCTCGCGCAAGGCCTCCAGCACCGTGCGCCCGACCGGGTTCTGCGTCAGGCCGAAGAGCCGCTGCAGTTCACCGTTAGCCAGGCGCACCACATGGCGGGCGTCCACCATCAAAACGCCCTCCACCATGTTGGCGAGCAACAGGTGCAGGTCCTCCCTGGTCTGCTCGTGCTGCATCTGCTCGATGCGCGCGCCCACCCCCTCCAGGTTGCGCGAGACCGCTTCCAGCCGTTTCGTGCCGCCTATATAGTAAGAGGAAGGGAACCTGCCGGCCGCCAACTGCGCGGTGAGCTGCTCCAGCTGCCGCAGCGAAACCCGATACCGGCGCCGGATGTACAACCACGCCGCGACGAGCTGCAGAAGCTCCAGCACGAGGAGCGTGATGATCCACGGGGCAGTATCCACGGCGGCAGACTAAACAGGCCGGCTCTCCCGTGCGAAGGCATTTCCGATGCGGTGTTTTGGGGTGTAGCAGCCGGCATTATGGCAGTCGTCCGGAAACTGCCGGGCAGGCAAAACGCGTCCGATGTGCGCCTGCGGTTATAGATCACCGCTACAAGATGAATGCATCGCGCCGCACTGATTTCCCAAGCGAAATCAGCGCCAAATCGACCCGGTTTTACAAAACCGCAAGCCTCTGGCAGAGGTTTGCTTTTGGCCAGCGTGCATGTTAGCGTAACCTCTTATGCCCACGCCGCCAGTCAAGTTTCCGAAGTCCAAACCCTCATCCGGCAAACCGCCGGTTCGGAAAAACGGTGATGGCAATACGCCCGTCCCGGCACCCGGTACGGACCAGAATTGGAAGGGCATGGCCCTTCTCACCCTGCTCGGCATGGCGGTCCTCCTGTTTTGCTGGCTGACGCTTCATCCCGGCACGTCGGACGAGCAGATCACTAAGGCCCGCCTCATCGATCTTATACATCAGGGCGCGGTCTCGGAGATCAACATCCAGTCCGATTCCTCCTCCGGCATGAACGTGCTGACTGGCAAGTACAAGGCCCCGCCGATCAACGCCCCGAATGGCGCGCCGGTTGTCCACACTTTCACGGTTCCGGTCAACCTCGAGTTCGATCGTTACCTTCAGAGCGAGATCAAACAGGCCGGCTATACCGGCACGATCGAGAGCAAGTCGGTCTCCAATTTGATCTGGCCGATCCTGATGAACTTCGCGCCCATCGTGGTGTTCGTCGGCGTGATGTATTTTCTTTTCCGCCAGCAAATCCGCATGGCGGGCAAGAGCGCCTTCAGCTTCGGCAAGAGCAAGGCGCGCATGATGACCCGCGACCGCAACAAGGTGACCTTCAAGGACGTTGCGGGCATCGACGAGGCTAAGGAGGAGCTGAGCGAGATCGTTGAGTTCCTGCGCGATCCCCGCCGCTTTCAAAAGCTTGGCGGCCGCATCCCGAAGGGCGTGCTCATGATCGGGCCTCCCGGCACGGGCAAGACGCTCCTCGCCAAGGCCATCGCCGGCGAGGCGGACGTGCCCTTCTTCAGCATCAGCGGCTCCGACTTCGTGGAGATGTTCGTCGGCGTCGGCGCCTCGCGCGTGCGCGACATGTTCGAGCAGGGCAAGAAGAACGCGCCCTGCCTCATCTTCATCGATGAGATCGACGCCGTGGGCCGCAGCCGCGGCACCGGTATGGGTGGCGGCCACGATGAGCGCGAGCAGACGCTTAACGCTCTGCTCGTGGAAATGGACGGCATCGAGACGCAGGAAGGCGTCATCATCATCGCCGCGACCAATCGCAAGGACGTGCTCGATCCTGCGCTGCTGCGCCCCGGCCGCTTCGACCGCGAGGTGCGCGTCAACCTGCCCGACGTTCGCGGCCGCGAGCAGATCCTGCAGGTCCATGTCCGCAATGTGAAGCTGGCGAAGAGTGTCGATCTCGGACTCATCGCCCGCGGTACCCCTGGTTATTCCGGCGCCGAGCTGGCCAACGTGGTAAACGAGGCCGCGCTCCTCGCCGCCAAGCACAACAAGGAAGAGGTCACTCAGAGCGAGCTTGAGGAAGCACGCGACAAGGTGCGATGGGGCCGCGAGCGTCGCAGCATGGCCATGACCGAGGAAGAAAAGCGCGCCACCGCCTATCACGAGGCCGGCCACGCCTTGCTCAACGTCCTGCTGCCGCACACCGACCCGCTGCACAAGGTTTCCATCATTCCGCGCGGACCCGCGCTCGGTGTCACCATGTACCTGCCCGAGAAGGACCGCTACACGAACTGGAAGAAGGAGATTCTCGACAAGATCATCGTCATCATGGGCGGGCGCGTCGCGGAAGAAGTTTTTCTCGGCGACATCAGCAACGGCGCGGCCAGCGACATTCAGCAGGCCACTTGGTACGCCAAGAAGATGGTCTGCGAATGGGGCATGAGCGAGAAGCTCGGCATGGTCCAGTACGGTGAGGAAAGCGCCATGAGCTTCCTCGGCCGCGATCTCGGCCACTCTCGCGGTTACAGCGAGGAAACCGCGCGCGAGATTGATCGCGAGGTGCTCACGCTGGTCAATACGGCCTATGCGGAAGCCCAGCGGATCATCACTGAGCACCGCGACGCGATGGAGAAGATCACGCTCGCGCTGCTCGAGTACGAGACGCTCGATGGCAAGCACATCCGGGACATCATCGAGCACGGCCATATGCTCACTCCGCCGCCCGCCCCGCTCGCTCCGCCGAGCAACCCGACGCCCCAGGAACCGCTCCCCGTCAATCCCCCGGTCAAGCCCAAGGAAGACGACGGCGGGTTGCTGCCCGGTTTGCCCGCGCCGGCTTAATCGCGATTAGTGTCGCTAGCGCGAGCTAGGTAAGAGGCTCGTGCCTGTAGGCAAAATGGTGCTGCTTTCAGGGATCGTGGAGGCCGGGCGGGACGGATCGCTTTAACCTAAGTCTCTCGATGAGAGCTCCTAGGACCTTCGTTTACATTTGTCCGGCCCCCGTGGCACGAGTCTTGGTCTTGACGGAGAATGCCCTCTTTTACTTGGCTTCAGACGACTCTTTGTTTGATCGGCGTCGCCATGCAAGCGACCGCCGTTTACTTTGCCCGGCGCCCTAAAAACGGGATGTCCGTAACGCTGACCCCCGCCAAAGTCGTGGGCTCGTCCGCACCGCGGCAGCGTCCTGCGGCCGGCGCGCCCACTGCGCCCGGGCCGTTTTCGCTCACCGCTCACCTTCCGCCTCTTTCTTCCGCGCCTCATCTCCGGCGCGAGCGGACAGCCGAGAAGCCAAGTTCCGCAGCGTCGCAAGTGCGTCCCAGCCTATTGACGAAGACCGAAAAGGTTTCCCTCGTTCGTTAAGACGACGCCGCAGGGGACGTTTCCCGCCCATCCTCCGGTCAAACCCAAGGGAAGACGACGGCGGTCGCTTGCCGGGCTTGCCCGCGCCGGCGTGGAGGGTTGGTATGGGATTCGACGAAAACGATCCTTTTGATAAAGCCGCGTGGTTCAATACCACCCTCGTTTGCGGTGCTTGTCGTACTGCATACGACGATTCGGCCACGAACACGCAGCCGCTTAGTTTAGACGAGTATTTTCATGCGCACGCTCAAGGTGCAAAGCAGCAGGGATGGACGGTGTTTCTCGCTCCGGGCCTTACGGCGACCTGGACGATTCGTTGTTTACCATGTCGAGGAGTTCCGGCTCTTCCCAGTGGCAAATAGCTTTCGCTCCAGCCTGGACATCAAAGATCGACGCCTACTCGAAAGGTCACTCGAGCGCCGGTCGATGACCGCCGACGGACAAGCAGCCCGCTTCCTCATTCCTCGGCGGTCACAG
>CAJCIA010000135.1 GCA_903970275.1 Betaproteobacteria bacterium | reverse complement strand
GAGTTTTACCTCAAGACCCAGGAGGAGATGGCCGCGCTCTTCCGCGAGGTGCCCGAGGCGCTCGCGCAAACGCTGGAGATCGCCGAGAAGTGCGATTTGAAGATCGAGCTCGGGAAGAACAAATTTCCCGCCTACGACGTGCCCGAGGGCGAGACGCGCGAGGGCTACCTGCGCCGGCTTTGCTATGAGGGACTGGAGCGCCGCTTCGCCGAGCGCGCGCAGGAATCCAAGCTGCGCGAGCGGCTCGATTTCGAGCTGGGCGTGCTCGAGAAGACCGGCTTCACCAGCTACTTCCTCATCACCTGGGATTTCATCGATTACGCCAAGCGCAACGGCATCCCGGTTGGCCCCGGCCGCGGCAGCGCGGCGGGCAGCCTCATCGCCTACGTGCTCGGCATTACCGATCTCGACCCGCTGCAGTACGGCCTGTTCTTCGAGCGCTTCCTCAATCCCGAACGCATCTCGCCGCCCGATATCGACGTCGACTTTTGCTACAACCGCCGCGGCGAGGTGATCGAGTACGTGCGCAAGAAGTACGGCGAGCGCTCGGTTGCGCAGATCATCACCTTCGGCACGCTCGGCGCGAAGATGGCCATCCGCGACGTCGGCCGCGTCATGGGCCTGAGCTTCGGCGAGACCGACCGGCTGGCGAAGATGATCCCGTTCAGCCCGACCATGACGCTGGAAAAGGCGCTGGCCGAAAGTCCCGATTTCAAGCGCGCGTACGACGAGGAGGAGATCTCGCGCAACGTAATCGATTCCGCGCTGACGCTCGAGGGTGTCTCGCGCCAGGCCGGTGTCCACGCTGCCGGCGTCGTGATCTCGGACAAGGAC
Organism: Betaproteobacteria bacterium; assembly: GCA_903970275.1. Classification (GTDB taxonomy): domain Bacteria; phylum Verrucomicrobiota; class Verrucomicrobiia; order Methylacidiphilales; family UBA1321; genus JABDGH01. Next base: position 1,987 of record CAJCIA010000135.1, on the reverse strand, counting down.
CTGGCCGACTACGTGCCGCTCACGCTGGACGATAACGGCGGCATCGTCACCCAGTACTCGATGGAGCCGCTGGGCGAGCTGGGTCTGCTCAAGATGGACTTCCTCGGCCTCAAGACGCTGACCGTCATCCAGGACGCGCTGCGGCTGATCGAGGAGACCACCGGCACCATCCTCACGCCGGAGAAGATCCCGCTCGATGACGGCGCGACCTTCGACCTCCTCAGTCGCGCGCAGAATATCGGCGTGTTTCAGGTGGAATCGCCCGGAATGTGCGACGCCTGTCGGCGCGTGCGCCCGCGCGCGGTGGGGGACATCATCGCGCTCGTCGCGCTCTATCGGCCAGGGCCAATGGAGTTCATTCCGCTCTACGCCGATCGCAAGGCCGGCAAGGTCGCGGTCGAGTACGATCATCCGCTGCTCGAGCCGATCCTGCAGGAGACCTACGGCATCATGGTTTACCAGGAGCAGGTCATGCAGGCCGCGCAGGTGCTCGCCGGATATACGCTCGGCGGCGCCGATGTGCTCCGGCGCGCCATGGGCAAGAAGAAGCCCGAGGAAATGGCCAAGCAGCGCGCCATTTTTGTCGAGGGTGCGGCAACCAAGAACAAGATCAAGCCGGAGAAGGCCAACCAACTCTTCGACGTGCTCGATAAGTTCGCCGGCTACGGTTTCAACAAGGCCCACGCGGCCTGCTACGGCGTCCTGGCCTATCACACCGCCTATCTCAAGGCGCGCTACCCGGTCCAGTTCATGGCCGCGCTGCTCTCCAACGAACTCGATAACACCGACAAGATCGCGGTCTTCGTGGCGGAGGCGAAGGCCATGGGGCTCGAGGTGCTCGCGCCCAGCGTGAACGAAAGCGGCGCGGTCTTCACCGTGAAGGACAAGTCGATCCGCTTCGGCCTTTCCGCCATCAAGAACGTCGGCAGCGCCGCGGTGAAGCTGATCATCGAGGCGCGCGACCAGGGCGGGCGCTTCGCCGACCTGCACGATCTCTGCTCGCGCGTCGAGTCGCGCGCCTTCAACAAGAAGTTGCTGGAGAGCCTGGTCAAGTCCGGCGCGTGCGATGACTTTGGCCCGAACCGGGCGGAGCTGATCGAGCAGATTGACGGCGCGCTCGCCCAGGCGAATGCCCGGGCGCGCGATCGCGACGCGGGCCAGGGTTCGCTGCTCGACCTGCTCGGGGCGGGTGACGGTGCCAAGAAAAAGAGCGTCGGCAAGCCCGCCGCCGCGGTGCCCGATTTCTCGCTGCGCGAACGGCTCGCCTACGAGAAGGAGCTGCTCGGTTTTTACATCACGGGTCATCCGCTCGACGAGCATCGGGCGGAGGTGCCGGCCTTCGCCCTGCATACGGTGGCGGCGCTGCGCGACATGGACGGCGACATTGATACGCGCGTCTGTGGGCTGGTGACCAAGGTCGAGGTGCGCGTGACGAAGGAGGGCAAGAAGCCATGGGCCCGCGTCACCTTCGAGGATATGACCGGCACGATGGAGGTGCTGGTTTTTCCGGACACCTATGCCGCGCTGCCGCAGGCGCTCGCGGTCGGCGACGTCATGGTCATCACCGGTTCACTCGACCGGCGCGACGATGCGCCCAAGCTGCGCGCCACGCAATTGCTCACGCTCGGCGAAGCGTGCGACCAGTTGCTGACCGAGCTGGTGCTGCGCCTGCCACTGGACGACTGGCTCGACGCCGCGCGCTGGGCGCAGTTGCGCGAGTTGGTCATGGACGCGCCCGGCCCGGTCAAGCTGCGGCTGGTTTGTTCGCGCGCTACCGGCCAGGAGATCGAGCTCGCGCCCGCTGATCACTACGGCGTGCTGTGGAGTGCCGACCTGCGCACCCAGCTGGAAGCCTTTCTTGGCGCTGCCTCCTACGAGCTCCGCGCCAAGCAGCAGCTCTTCCGGCCCAAGCGCAAGACCTGGCCGTCCCGGGCCAGCGCGTAGCCGGTTTCTGTAACGGCGGTCTATGACCGCCGGCGCCTAGTCG
>CAJCIA010000134.1 GCA_903970275.1 Betaproteobacteria bacterium | reverse complement strand
GTTGATTCCGAGGCGCGCACGGCGGAGGCGACGAACTCGAGCGGCGACTTAATCTTGGTGTTGTAGTCCGACGGTGAGAGGAATTCGGGGCTTGCGAGAATGGCCTGGGTCACGGCGCGCAGGTCGCCGCCCGTCTGCGTGAAAACGCCCGCAATGCGCGCAACCAGCGGGGCAGGCGGATCGTCGCTGACGAAGCGCTGGCAGAGCTCGCGCGAGATAAACGTTGCGCAGGCCGGGCTGGAGGAAAGAAGGTCGAGGACCGTCTCGCCGTCCTGCATGCCGCCATCGGCGGGGATGCTGTGGCCCAGTACCGTCTTCGGCCCGTTGTCGTGCTGGGCCGGACGGAACATGAATTCGCCCGATTGCCGGTTGAAGGTCCAGCCGGTGAAGCAGCGAGCGACTTCCTGCACGTCCTTCTGGGTGTAGCCCGCGTTCACGCCGATCGTGTGGAGCTCCATGATCTCCCGTCCGTAATTCTCGTTGATGCCGCCGACCTTCATCGGCTGCTGGGCCGGATTGGTGCTCAAACCAAGCGCGCCGGCGAGGTTGGGCATCATCTGCAGGTACTTCGCGCGGAGCATCTGCTGGCGGGGCGTGAGCGTGCGCTCCACCGTGTTCGTGGCGTTGTCGAGGTAATGCAGCATGGCCGGGCTCTTCGCCGTGGCTTCGAGCAGGTCGCGGAACTTGCCCCAGATGTGGGGGCGGATGACGTCGCGGTCCTCGCTGATTTCCAGCACGCGATCCGGGCCCTTCTTCACGTCGATGTTGAAGTGGTTCTCCCAGAAATCGACCAGCACTTCCTGAAGCTGCCGGTTGGAATCAACCGCGCGGACCAATTTTGCCTCCTCCAGTTCGCCGATCGCCGCCACGGTCTTTGCCTTGGCTGCCTTGGCCATGGCATCGGCCAGCTTGCCCGGCTTCTTGCGCAGCTCCGGCGGAGGGGCGGTGGAGGTATCGGGCACCGCATTGTTAGCAGCGGTCATCGCCGGGTTCGCCCCGCCGGCGGCGGTTTCCTCCTGCATCATCGGCGCGCCGGGCGCGGCAGGCGTCGTCATCGACGTTCCGGAAGCGGCTTGTGCGGCCTGCTGCGCGGCGAGCCGTTTTTGCTCCTCCTGACGCTTCTTCTGCTCGTCGTAGAAGAGGAAGACCAACTGCGGCTCGCTCAACTGCAGCAGCTCGTACTGCGCGATCTCCGCATCGCACTGCGCGTCCTCGATCGCCTCCGGATGCAACTGTTGCTGGATGAAGTTTTGCAGTCCCAGCTTCTCGACCGCTTCGACGTCACCCGGACGCGGGCCAAAGGTGATCCGGTTCAGCACGTGAAGAACGGCGGCGCGATCTCCGGTGTTTTCCGGACCCTCCTGTGCCGATAGGGAACTACCGCCCACGAACAAAGCGAGCGCCCAGGAGGCGTAGCGGACAAGTGGCATGACCCATCCTATGACGAAACTTCCGCCGCCCAAGTTACAGTTCGAGTCGGCAAGTTCCTTCCCCGGGGTGATTTGGGAGAAGCTGGTGCCCACGCGGCGCAACGAGACGCGGCTGGCGATCAAGCGGATGAAGGGGCGCAGCACCCCATGGCCTGCCGCCGGCCTGCGACCGGGAGAAATCCGCTGACGGTCACAAGCGGAAGTCTGCCTGTTGCCGCAAATTCTTAACTTGCGATAACAATCTCGGCCTTCCGCATTGATTCCCGGCAAAAAGTCGCCTTAATTCCCGCGCTATCGTTCCCATGACTTTACGTGATTTCACCTTTTGGCCAACGGCGGGGTCGTCCCGCGGCAGGCGAAACTCGACCGCCGTGCGGAAGCAGGCGTCATGACGCGGCCGCCCCCATTGGTCGTCGGCATTGGAGAGGTGCTGTGGGACAAGTTTCCGGACGGCAACCGGCTGGGTGGAGCCCCCGCGAATTTTGCGTATCACGCCGGGCAGCTTGGCGTACGGGCCAAGCTGGTCTCGCGCGTGGGTCTGGATTCCGATGGCGATCTGCTGCTGCAGGCGCTGAAGGAGGTGGGCGTGGATCGCCGCGATTTGCAGAAGGATGCCCAACATTCCACCGGCGAAGTCCGCGTGACCCTTGGCGTGGAGCAGGAGGCAACCTACGAGATCGTGAAGAATGCCGCGTGGGATTTCCTGGCCTGGACGGACGACGTCGCGGCGCTGGCCACCATGACGCAGGCGATGTCGTACGGCACACTGGCGCAGCGCAACGACCGCTCGCGCATCACCATCCAGCGCTTCGTGCGCGCTGCGCCGCTGGAGGCGCTGCGCCTTTTCGACCTCAACCTGCGGCAGAAATTCTTCAACCGCGACATCATCGAGTTTGGCCTGGATCACGCCACCGTGCTGAAGGCGAATGCGGCGGAACTGATGGCCATCGCGCAGATGTTCCACTGGAGCGGCGCAAAGGAGGAGCAGGTGGTGGCGCTGCTGATGAAGCACCACCCGATCAAGTACGTCGCCGTCACGCACGGTGGCGATGGCTGCAATCTCTACCACGGAACGGAGATGATCCACTCAGTTGCGCCCAAGGTGACGGTGGCGGATACCGTGGGTAGCGGCGATGCCTTTGGCGCGGCGCTGATCGTCGGCCTGCTGCGCGGCGACCCGCTGCAGGTCGTGGCTGACCGCGCGAATGAAGTCGGCTCCTTCGTGGCCAGCCAGCCGGGCGGAATGCCCAAGCTGCCGCTTACGCTCGTGCCCAAGTAGGCGGCTGGTAAGACCGGTCTGTTTTTGACGGATTACGGCAGACGACGGAATTATTCCAAGGCCGTTTTCCGAAACCTGGAATTCGTTCCATTAATTCCGTCGTCTGCCGTAATTTCGTCCATGCCTTCCCTCCCGCCCCTCAAGGAACGCATGCCCGCCCTCTGCGCCGGGCTGCGCAAGCTCTATCCCGACGCGCACTGTGAGCTGGAGCACACGAATCCGCTCGAGCTGCTCGTTGCGACCATCCTCTCCGCCCAATGCACCGACGCGCTGGTCAATCGCGTCACGCCGGAGCTCTTCCGGAAATACCGCACGGCGCAGGCTTACGCGACGGCGTCTCAACCGGAGATGGAGAGCGACCTGCGGCGCATCGGGCTGTATCGCGCCAAGGCGAAGAACATCCGCGCGATGGCGCAGATCCTGGTGGAGAAGCACGGCGGGCAAGTCCCCCGCACGATGGAGGAACTGGTCGAACTGCCCGGGGTCGGGCGCAAGACGGCGAACGTGGTGCTCGGGAATGCGTTCGACATCAACGTCGGCGTGGTGGTCGACACGCACGTCGCGCGGCTTTCCCAGCGCCTCGGCCTCACGCGGCAGACGGACCCGAAGAAGATCGAGCCGGTGCTGATGAAGCTCGTGCCGCAGAAGGACTGGACGCTCTTTTCGCACTGGCTGATCTTCCACGGCCGCCGCATCTGCAAGGCCCTGCGCCCCGCCTGCCCCGATTGCGGGATCAAGCATCTGTGCCCGAGCTATCCGAAGTTTATGAAGTTGTATGCGAAGAAGTCATAAATCCTGTGGCGGCGGTCTATGAACGTCGCAAATCTCGGCGCGGCGCGCCGCCACCTTGTGCTTACGCTCGGCAAACTCCAGTGTGTGCTGATGCGCAAAAGCGATGGCTACAGACCGCTGGCACTGTGGAGGCATCTCGGTACTTGGGCTTTCCTCATTTCCGGATACAATCCAGAAGCGAGGAAGCGCGATGGCTCTCACGACCCAGCTCGAATTTGCGATACTTGGAGTCTGCGGAGGGCTCACTCTTCCTCTGTTTCTGGTAGTCCATCGATTCTTTGATCGAGTTTGTGTGCGACATGCGCGCTCGTTTTGCCGGAAAAGCGGCCTCAAGGTTAATCGCGTTCGATGGTCGCCCGCTTTCAACAAAACAGGCAATAGACGGGTCAAAACTGAATCTACAATTGTCCAACTGGACTGTCTCGACTCGCAAGAACAACGCAAGTTGATCGAGGTTTTAGTCTGGCCGTTTGGATTTCGCAGGGTTCTGCGAAACGAACTTTATCCGCTTTCTCTCGATAGAGAGTGGAAGCGCTAGTAGTCGGCTCGACTCTCAGCAATTCCATCAGTACACTTCCAGGTCCATGTCCTCCCTCGAAAAACCCCGCGTCCTGCTCGGCATGAGCGGGGGCGTGGACTCGTCGGTCGCGGCGCTGCTGCTGAAGGAGCAGGGCTACGACGTGGTCGGGGTGACGATGAAGGTCTGGCCGCAGGACTGCGTCTCGCGCGCGGAGGACAAATGCTGCGGACCGCAGGCGGTGGCCGACGCGCGTGGGATTGCGCATACGCTGGGCATTCCACACTACGTGGTCGATGAAGCGGGCGAGTTCGAGCGCCTGGTGATCGATTATTTCACGAGCGAATACGCCGCCGGTCGCACGCCGAACCCGTGCGTCATGTGCAACGAGAAGCTCAAGTTCGGCAACCTGCTCAACAAGGCCAGGGCGCTGGGCGCGACCCATGTCGCCACCGGTCATTATGCGCGCATCGAGCACGACGCGGCGGGCCGCGCGCAATTGCTCAAGGCGGTCGACGCGAAAAAGGACCAGTCCTACTTCCTCTTCAGCCTGCGCCAGGAACAGCTCGCGCACACGCTGCTGCCGCTTGGCGGCCTGACCAAGCCCGAGGTGCGCGCGCTGGCGAAGAAGATGGGTCTCAAGACCTACGACAAGGAGGACAGCCAGGAAATCTGCTTCGTGCCGGGCAACGACTACACCGCGTTCCTGCAGTCGCACCTGGGCGAGAAGGCGTTTCATCCCGGCGGCATCTACTTCAAGGACGGCACCTACCTGGGGCCGCACGAGGGCATCGAGCTTTACACGGTGGGCCAGCGCAAGGGCCTCGGCGGCGGGCACGGCCGGCCGGTCTACGTGATCGATATCGACGCGGCGAGCCGGCGCGTGATCGTGGGCGACTACGATGACCTGCGCCGCGATGAATGCCTGATCGCCAACACCGGTTGGGGCGTGGCAGCGCCGACCGGCCCGACAGAAATCAAGGTGAAGATTCGCTACAACTGGGCCGAGGTGCCGGCCGTGCTGCACCCGCTCCCCGGGAACCGCGCGCGGATCGAGTTCCGCGAGCCGCAGCGCGCCGTCAGTCCCGGGCAGGCCGCCGTCTGTTATCAAGGGGACCAGGTGCTCGGCGGCGGCTGGATTGAACGCGCGCCGCTGGCGGTGGTCGAGCCCGTTCCCGGGTGACGGTCGCGCGGAGCCCCTAATCCATCGGCTTAACGGCCGCTGCGCGCGCAACAAATCGCGTGCGGGAACGTTTCATGCAGGGAGGCACGCATGAAACGAAACGGCTTTACGCTCGTCGAGCTTCTGGTGGTGATAGGCATCATCGCGGTGCTTGCGGCGCTGAGTTTCGCCATCGCGCCCAGCGCCATCCGCCACGCGCAATGCGCCGGCTGCGCCGCGCGGATGCACGGGCTGTGCATCGCCTTCATCCAGTATGCCTCCGACAACGATGGCGAGCTGCCGGGCCGTGCGCGGACGACGGACAAGTGGCCCGTGCTGCTCCTGCCCTATGTCTCCGACCCGAAGAACTATGTTGATCCAGGCGATCCGGTGGCCTCGGCGGTCGCGAGCCGGGACCTGGCGAGCAACAACGGCAACGCCAGCTCCTTTTTCTTCAACGGCTTCAACGACCTGGGCGCCTATAACAACCCGAGTATTACGGTCACGCTGGCAAGCATCAACAACGTCTCGAACCTGGCCATTCTCGGTCAAAAGGTGCACGGGTCGACCCAGTACTACATGGATTTTGAGGAAGGAAACCAGAACGACGTGCTGAACAAGACGGCCTACTTCAACGGGGCGAACTACGGCTTCGCGGATGGCAGCGTGCGCTATATCTCGCTCGCCACTTACTCCGACCAAATCTGGCTGATGAACCCGAACTACGTGGTTCCCACGCAGTGAGCCCGGCATGACTCCGCGCCTGGTGCTCATCACCGCCGCCACCCTGGAGGAAGCGCGGCGGCTGGCGGATGCGCTGCTGCAGCCCCGGCTTGCGGCCTGCGTGAACATTGTGGCGGGCATCGAGTCGCACTACTGGTGGCAGGGGAAGCTGGAGCGCGGCAGCGAGGTTCTGCTGTTGGTCAAGACCTCGGCGGAACAGTTTGAAGCCGTGTCGGCCGCGGTGCGGGAGGTTCACTCCTACGACTGCCCGGAAATCGTGGCGCTCGATCCGCGCGAGATGGCACCGGCGTACCGTGCGTGGTGGGAAGGGGAGATGCGGTCGGCGGATCAGCAGCCGCGTTAGAATCCTTGGCACGCTCGCCAGTCGCTGGCTTTGACGAGGATTGCTGCTCGGCAAGCCGTCACAATTCCGTTTGACCCCCCTTGGCGAGCGTCTTAGGGTCATTCCCCTTTATGTCGGAAGAGCTCAGCTACGTCATCATCACCCCGTACACGATCTATAAATCGCGTACCGGCGGCGTTCTCGCCCGGTTGCTGACGCGCACGTCGCTCGACCTCGTCGGCGCGCAGATGTTCGCGCCCAGCCAGGCGCTGATCGAGGAGTACGCGCAGAACATCGTCACCCAAGCGGACCCGCAGGAGCGGCACATCCAGGAGATGATCCGCGACTACGTGCTGGAAAACCTGGCGCCCGATCCCACCACCGGCCAGCGCGAGCGGGTGATGATGCTCCTCTTCCGCGGCGAAAACGCCGTGCGCCGTGTGCGCGAGGCGGTCGGCACGTTCAAGGAGAACTTCCTCGGCGGCGAGTCGATCCGCGACACCTACGGAGACATCGTGCACAACCGCGATGGCTCGTTGCGCTACTTCGAGCCCGCGGTGCTGGCCTCGCCCAACGTGGAGGAAGCGCGGCTCAAGCTGAAGATCTGGGCGCGCTACAGCGAGTCCGACGGCGGGCTGCTGGAAAAGGCCACCGCGACCTGCACTGATCCGAAGCACGAGCGCACGCTCGTCATCATCAAGCCGGACAACTTCAAGTTCGCCAGCGGCCGGCCGGGCAACATCCTCGATATCTTTTCCCGCACCGGGCTGTCCATCACGGGCATCAAGGTGCACCGGATGACCGTCGCGCAGGCAGAGGAATTCTACGGCCCGGTGCGCCAGGTGCTGCGCGAGAAGATGGGCGAGGGCATTGGCGAGCGCGCCAAGGACCTGCTCACCTCCGCACTCAACATCCGGCTGACGCCTGAGGTGGAGAAGCAGCTCGGCACGCTGCTGGGGCCGACTGCCGGTGAGCAGCAGTTCAACAACATCATCAAGTTCATGACCGGCCGCTCGCCGCTGGAAGTCTCCGGCGAGGCCCGCACGGAGCCCGGCACGGAAAAGTGCATCGTGGTGATCTACGAGGGCATCGATGCCGTGCAGAAAATCCGCGAGACGCTCGGGCCGACCGATCCCGCCAAGGCACCGACAGGCACCATCCGCCGCGAGTTCGGCTCGACCATCATGGTCAACGCCGCGCATGCCTCCGACTCGCCCGACAACGCACGGCGCGAGATGGGCATCGTCCGGATCCGCGAGAACAATTTCAAGTCGCTCATCGAAAGTTTCTACCAAGATTAGAGCGATAGGGGCTGGCATCGCCCCTCCAGCCGTGCTTTGATTCCCGTTCACTCTTTTCAGCCCTCAACCGATCCCCCTTTATGGAACCCTCCTCCCGCGTACAAGAACTGACCCCGTCCCTGACCTTGGCCATCGACAGCAAGGCCAAAGCCATGAAGGCCGAAGGGCAAAACGTGATCGGCTTCGGCGCCGGCGAGCCTGATTTTGACACGCCTGAACACATCAAGGCCGCGGCCATGGGTTCGCTCGACGCCGGGTTCACCAAGTACACGCCCTCCTCCGGCATCCCCGAATTGCGCGCGGCCATCAGCGAGAAGCTGAAGACGGAAAACAACCTCGATTACAAGCCCTCGCAGATCGTCGTGAATTGCGGCGCGAAGCACTCCTGCTTCAACGCCATGCTCGCCACGCTGGAGCCCGGCGACGAGGTCATCATTCCCGCGCCCTACTGGCTCAGCTATCCAGAAATGGCCAAGCTCGTCGGCGCCGTGCCCGTCATCGTCCCGACCAAGGCGGAGAACAACTACAAGATCACGCCCGACGAGTTCCGCGACGCGATGACCCCGCGCACGAAGATGATCATCATCAACACGCCCGGCAACCCGACCGGCTCCGTTTACACGGAGAACGAGCTGGCCGGCCTGGCTGACGTGGCGCTGGACGAGGACATCCTCATCCTCTCCGACGAGATCTATGAGAAGCTGGTCTATGATGGCGTGAAGCACGTCAGCATCGCGACGCTGAGCAAGGACGTTTACAACCTCACGCTTACCGTCAACGGCTTCAGCAAGCCCTACGCCATGACCGGATGGCGCCTCGGCTATGTGGCCGCGCCCGAAGGGGTGGCGAAGGCGATCGACTCTCTGCAGAGTCACAGTACCTCCAACCCGACTTCCTTCGCGCAGAAGGGCGCGCTGGCGGCCTACAAGGGCCCGCAGGATTGCGTCGAGCAAATGGTGGCCGAGTACGACTCGCGCCGGCATCTCATTTGCGGGCTGCTCGACAAGATTCCGAACCTCAAGTACGTCAAGCCCCAGGGTGCGTTCTACGTGCTGGTCGACATTTCGGCCACGGGCCAGAACTCGACCCAGTTTGCCGAGCGCCTGCTCGACAAACAGAAGGTCGCAGTTGTCCCCGGCATCGCCTTCGGTGACGACAACACCGTCCGCCTCTCCTACGCCACGAGCAAGGAGAACATCGAGGAAGGCCTTAAGCGGATCGCGAATTTTGTGGCCGGGTCGTAAGGACCGACAGGCCACGAAGCGAGACGGAGTTGGTCTGCCGCGCTTCGCGGAATAGCCTTCGCAAGCGAGATACCCCCACACGTTTCAAGTGCGCGATGCTCGCGTGCGCAGTAGGCTACGACCATGTCGATCACCCGCGGCCAATTCCTGCGCTCGCTGGGCAAGTCGCTGCCGGGGCTGGTCGCGTCCACGGGCGTGGCCACGGCGGCGGAGGCGATCTTCCGCCGCGTGGCGCAGGCGTCGCCGCCCATGACGCCGCTGCCCATCGAACGGATTCCGTTCCTGCATAAGGTGCAGACGGAGGAGCACGTGATCGCCCTGACCTTCAATGACGGCCCGGTGTCGGGAATCACGGAGCGGCTGCTCGACGCGCTGGCCGCGCACAAAAGTCCCGCCACGTTTTTCATGTCAGGCGACAAGGTCGTTGCCGCGCCCGACCTGGCGCGGCGTGTTCTGGCCGAGGGCCACGAGCTCGGTCATCACACCCAATCCGGGCGCAAGCTGACCGAGTTGCCCGACCTTCAGGTGGATGACGAACTGGATCGGGCGGAAGCGGTGTTCCGGGACGAACTCGGGGCGCAGGCAGCCTGGTTTCGTCCTCCCTTTGGCGCGCTCCGACAAGACCAGGCGCGGCGCGTGCAACTGCGGCGCATGCGCGTTGCTCTGTGGAGCGTCGACGCGGAAGACTGGCGCCCGCAGCCTGGTCCGGAGGTGACACAGCGCATCCTCGAGCAGATCCATCCCGGCGCGATTGTCGTCTGCCATGAGGCGCCGGCCAGTGCAGAAAGCCTCGGCGATACGCTCACGCGCTTGCGCGACGCGAACTATCGCTTGCTGACGCTTTCCGAGCTGGCACGGCGTGCCGCGGCGTGAGCCTTCTGTAGCGAGGCTGGCCTCGTAAAGAAGATGCGCATTTCATCCCCGAGTTCTTCGAGGGATTAGACACACCGCCCCAACGAGGTGCCGACAATCAAAGACAGCGTGCAGAAAGGTAGCCGGCGTCGGCTCGACGCCGGGGCGCGCCGCGAGTTGATGACCAAGCGGGGAGCTTCGGTGCGCGCCTCAACGAGGCGGAATGGCAAGCGACGCGGGCACGTGGATCGCGGAGCAAAGATGGCTTGGGGAGGCGAGTTCGTGTGGCCGCGACCGGCGTCGGGCCGACGCCGGCTACCTGAGGTCTGCGGGACGGCCATATAGTGCCGCGAATGAGAGTGTGTCGGATGACCGGCTTGTGGAGGTTCTACAGAGCAGTGGGCGTCTATGACCGCCGACGCATTACTCAGGTTTGCGTCTTTCCCCGGCGATCATAGACCGCCGCTATAGAAGACGGCAAAGCCCACCCCAGCTACTTCGCGAAATACTCCAGTACACCGCGCTCGACCGCCAAGGCGTACTGCCGGTAGATGCTCGGCACGCTCTGCCCCTGGATGGTGCGCCGGCCGAGGTAGTCGCCCGCGATGAGCCGGTAGTAGGCGTCGCGCGCGTTCATGTAGGGCCCCTCGCAGTAAATCACGGGCCCGTGGTAGAGGCTGTTGGCCAGCAGGTCGCGCGTGTAGACGCTCGGTACGTCGGTGATGCGGCGGGCAAAGCTGGTGTTGAAGTTATCCGGCGGATAGCCGAACGCTTCCAGCATCTCACGGCCGACGAGCGAGCAGCCCTTTTCCTCCGAGGCGGCGTCGCGGTCGAGCAGCTTGCGCATCATATCGTAGCGCTTGTCGTCGTCCGCCAGCTCGGATTTCTCGTAGCAGCCGTTGACGAAGATGATCAGCTTGCTCGTGCCGCTGAGCGTCGGGTGATCGGGATTGCCCCAGTCATCGGCGTTGTAGTGGACGCAGATGGTCAGGTCGGGATGCTGCCGGTTGACGAGCTCGGCGCGGGCGCGAATCTCCGCGCTACGGTAAAAGAGCAGGGCGGCCTCGTTGTCGATCCGGCTCTCGCTGAAGGCGCGCACGTGCGAGCGACGGGGCGAGAGATCGGGCAACCCAAAGATTTCATCCGAGGGGCTGGAACCGCCGGCCGGCGCGGCGAGTGCGGCGATGGCTTCGTGATGCAGCGTGTCCGGGCGCTCGTCGGTCGTCGGCTCGTAGCCGTGCTTGGCCCAGATGATCTGCGCGCCGTCGCTTTGCAGCCGCTCGGCCAGGATCTTGCAGGTGATGAGGTTGAGCTGCGCTTCCATCACGGGCGGGTCGTCCCCCAGCTTGAAGTAGCGCGCCTCGAGCTTGGCCCAGTCGCCGCCGATGTGGCCCGGATCGAGCGCGATCTTGATCCCGGCCAGCGGCGTGCGCGGGTCGGTCGAGACGCCATGGGTTTTGTAGGCGTAAGGCCGCGGCAGGGCGGTTGCGTCGCTGCCGGCAAAGTGCAGCGTGAACTCCGGCGTCTTCTTCGTCGCGTCGCTATAGATCGTCACGTGGTCCGGCGTGAGCGTGGCAAAGGCCCAGAAGCCGCCGTCGGGCGAGTAGACCGTGTTGACCAGATGGGCGAACTCGTCGTGCGTAATCGTCCGCTGGTAGCCGTCCAGCTTCGACCAGTCCGGCTTCGGGGCGAGCGGGGAAAGCTTCACCGCCAGGGCCGGCAGCGTGAGCGCGAGAAGGAGCAGGCCGGGAAGAAAGCGCATGGGCAGTCGCATCAAGTTACCAGAGCAAGGGTGAATGCAAGCCGCGACGCGCGGATGAGCGAGGAGTAACGCTGGACGGTCCTTCCACTCCGCCCGAAAACGGGCCATGCGTGACCTTTCCGCGACCGGTCGGACAAAGCTTTTGCATCGGGCGGGGCGTGACCTAGAATCACCGCGTCATGAGCACGAGTTCCCCCATTCGCGAATTCATCGCGCACCATTATCGTCACTTCAACGCCGCGGCACTGCACGACGCGGCCAAGGGCTACGAGACGCATCTGGGCAAGGGCGGAAAGATGTTCGTCACGCTCGCCGGCGCCATGAGCACGGCGGAGCTCGGCCTGTCGCTCGCCGAGATGATCCGGCAGGACAAGATCCACGGCATCTGCTGCACCGGCGCGAACCTGGAGGAGGATGTCTTCAATCTCGTCGCGCACGACTACTACGAGCGCGTGCCGAATTACCGCGACCTGACGCCGGCCGATGAGCAGGCGCTGCTCGACCGGCACATGAACCGCGTGACCGACACCTGCATTCCCGAAATGGAAGCCATGCGCCGCATCGAGAAGGCGGTGCTGGACGAATGGGTGAGGGCCGACCAGTCGGGTGAGCGCTATTTCCCGCACCAGTTCATGTACAAGATTCTGCTCTCCGGCGTGCTGAAAAAGGAGTACCAGATCGACCCGAAAAACTCCTGGCTGCTCGCCGCGGCGGAGAAGAACCTGCCGATGTTCGTGCCCGGCTGGGAGGACGCGACGCTCGGCAACATGTACGCCGGCCACGTCATTTCCGGCGACGTGAAGAAGGTCCACACCGTGCGCACCGGCATCGAGTACATGATGGAGCTG
>CAJCIA010000133.1 GCA_903970275.1 Betaproteobacteria bacterium | reverse complement strand
GGACCGTTCTGGATCGAAATCTGCACCTGCGGGTTGGCCGGCGCGGTCAGCCCCTCGGCCGGGGCGAGGCCGGGCACGAATAACGCGCCGCCGATCAGCAGCGCGAGCAGGAGAAAAACTTTGCGCCCATTCATCGCCGTGCCGTTTCGGAAAGGACCGCCCCGGGCAAAAGCGCGTCGAAGCCGCGGTTGATCGAGGCCGCGCGGTTGACGCCGGCCTCCTTCTGCTCCAGCGCCTGCCAGCTCACGCCGCCGCCCACGGTGTAGGCGAGGAGGAAGCTCTGGCCCTCCGCCTCGACCAGGCAGAGACCGGTGCGCTGGTCGAGCCAGCGCTTCTGCGCGATCTTGAACCCGGCGCTGGCGGCGCGGCCGGGCGGATTGTTCTGGCGGGCCTGGCGCCTGGACCAAAGCCAAAGCGCAAGCAAGCCGCCAAAAAGCAGGATCAAAACGACCCAGCGGACAGCGTCCATAAGCGTGGGAGGCTAGGCGCCGATGAGTTCGGTGATCTTGACGGCGAGATTGTTCTTGATGATCACAACCTCGCCGCGCGCGATGAGGCGGCCGTTGATCCGAAGATCGACGGGCTCCTCCTGCAGCTTGTTCAGCTCGATGACCGAGCCGGTGCCGAGGTTGAGAACGTCACGGACTTCCAGCTGCGTCTGCCCCAGCTCGACGCTGAGGGAGACGGGGATGTCCATGACGAGATTACGCGAGGGGGGTGCGATTTCTGCGGGCATGTGGTTCTCCGATTTTGGATTTCCAGGGGGTGCTGTTAGTCCAGGGGGTTGGTGAGGGTGATGAAAGTCTTGTGCGCTTCGCGCGCGACCTTGCCGGTGAAGCGCGGACGGTCGCCGAGGAAGACGACGCCCTGCTCGCACTTCTTGGCGTCAAGCACGAGCAGGTCGCCCGGCGCAAGCGCGGCGACTTCACTCAGCGTCATCTGAAAGCCCTGCCAGCGCACGGAAACCGGCACGGGCACCGAGGCGAGCGGTGAGCGGGGATCATGTTGGAAAGCGGCGGCGGGCTGCGCCTTGTCGTCATCCGCGCCGAGGCGCTGCAGGAGTTCCTCCACCGCGGCGATGGGCAGGTGAATCGAAAGCGGGGTCCTGGTTTCCTTGACGACGAGGCGCAGGTCGATGCGCACCATCAGAGCCTCCTCGCCATGGCCGAGCGGGCGCGTGTTGCGCAGGTGGCGGACGGAGCGGGAAATCTCGGGCTTGAGCTCGCGGTGCGGCAGCCAGTTGCGCGCGTAGTCGCCCAGCAAGCCGGCGGCGAATTGGTGGAAGATGATCTGGTCGAGTTCGGTCAGCTCGTGCGTGTCGGCGGGCTCAGGCAGCTTCTCGGTCGCGCCACCCATCATGCGTTCCACCGCGAGCACGGCGAACGGCAGCGGCAGGTCGAGCAGCCAGAGATCGGCCTGCGGGGACATGCGGAAGATCACGCCCTGGCTCTGTTCGCCGCGGGCGGCGAGGAGCTGCGCGCAGCTTTCCACGCGAATGGCGTCGAGTTCCAACTCCGCGTCGAGCCGCAACACGGTGCGCAGGCTGGCGGCGGCGATGCGAAGAAAAGGGCGGTGCCAGCTTTGCAGCACTTCCTGCCGCGCGGGCGAGAGGCTGGCGCCGGCGGCGAAGCGGAAGGGCTGATGGCCGTCGACAGCCGGCGGCGGAATGGCGCCGGGCTGGTCGGGGGTCAGCGGCAGGCCGGAGCTTTCGACGGCCGAATCAAGGGGATTTTCAACGTGCGCCATGGAACTACTGGACCAGGAGGTCGGTGAAATAGAGGTTGTCCACGTGGCCCGCCTTGAGGGTCGGGTTGATGATGCCGAGCAGTTCCTCGCGCAGGACGCCGCGGATGTTGGGCGCGGTCAGCTCGTCGAGCGTCTTGGTGGAAAGCACCTGGCCCAGCGTGTCGATCATGCGGGCGCGGTTGGCCTCGAGCTCCTCGAGCACGGGGGCCTCGGCCTCGAAGTAAACGCCGGCGCGGACGAAGCGGTTGCCGCGGGTGTCGGCGATGTTCACGGTGACTTCCTCGATGGTGAACTTGGAAATCGGCTTGCCGCCTTCGGCTTGGAGTTCCTCGGCGCTGCGGGCGGTCTTCTCCTTTTCCGGTGTGGGCGCGGCGCCGACCGGTGCGGAAGCGGTGCTCGTGCCGTCGACGGGCGTGGCGTCCGCGGCCGCATTGGCGGCCGCCATCCGGGCCGGAACGACGAAGTAGGCCAGCGCAAAGCCGACGCCTGCGAGCAGCACCGCCACGATAAGCGAGGTGAGCAGCAGGGGGATCATTCCCCCCGATTTGGCTTTGGGCGCCGCAGTTTCCTCGGCGCCTTCCTCGGGCTTGTTGTCGTCGGCCATGAGCGTGTCCTGATTCCGGTGCGGACGGTTACTGGGTCTTCAGGTCGGTCACCGTCTGGAGCATGTTGTCCGAGACGGAGATGACGCGCGCACTCGCCTCGAACCCGCGCTGGGCGATGATCATGTTGGCGAACTCGGTCGAGAGATCGGTGTTGGAGGCTTCCAGCACGCCGGTCTGGATCGTGCCGGCGCCGGCATTGCCGCCCGAGTAGAACTCGTTCGTACCCGCCGCCGCCGCGTAGCTGTAGAGGCCGCCGCCATTATCCACCAGGCCGTTGTCGTTGTTGAATTTTTGGACGGTGATGAAGCCGACGGTCTGTGAGGTGCCGTCCTGGCCGGTGACGCTGACCGCGCCGGTGGGGTCAACCGCGAAGCTGACCACGGGCGAGCCGCCGGTGACGGTGGTCGGGATCTGGATCTTCTGCGCCGGGTAGCCGGTGGTGGGCGAGGTGGGCGGGGTCGTGCCGGTGACGCCCATGAGGAAGTCGCCGCCGCTGGTGCGCAGGTAGCCCGAGCTATCCTCGACAAACGCGCCGTTGCGGGTGAGATAATTGCTGCCACCGACCGACTGCACCGTGAACCATCCGGAGCCGTTGATGGCCATGTCGGTCGGGACGTTGGTCGTCTGGAAGACGCCCTGGTTGAAGTTGGTGGTGGTGCCGGCCACCTGCGCGCCGAGGCCGACGCTCAGGCCGATAGGCTGATTGACGGTGGCGGTGCGGGTGACCTGCTGGAAGGACTCATCAAAATCGGTCGAACTCGACTTGAACGCCGTGGTGTTGGCGTTGGCGATGTTGTTGCCGATCACGTCCATTTCACTCTGGTTGGCGAGCATCCCGCTCACCCCTGCGAACAACGATTGGATCATGGTAGTTGGTGTTGATTAGGCCGGCGGTGCGCCGGGGTTGGGTTGGAGTTTCTGGCTTGGGTTGGGACTGGCGGTTTAGTTGGAAGGGGTGGTGGTGCTGCCGGTGGCGGATGCCGCCGGCGTGGGCGCGAGCGCGGTGATCTCGGTGATCGGGTAGGCGCCGCCGGCGATCGTGGCGTCCACTCCGCCGCTGGTGACTGTGGTGCCGGTGACGACGCCGGTGACGGTCGTGTTGTCGGGCTTGGTCACCGTGGCCGTCTGGCCGGGCAGCGATTGCGCGAGGAGCAGGCCCTGCTGCGCGGACATCGTCTGCATGGTGGTGAGATTGGTCATGCTCATGAGCTGGTTAACGTAGTCAGCCGCGCCGCCGCCGCTGCCGCCGCCGCTCCCACTGCCGTCGTCGCTGGCCAGGGGATCCTGGGCCTGGAACTGGGCGACCATCAGCTGGAGGAAATCCTGCTGGCTGAGGGCCTGGTTGCCGTTTGAAGTGGGCGTGGGCGTGGTGGGGGGCGCTTGCAAGGTGACGCTGCCGACGTTGCTCATGGAAGTGGGTGGGGTTTACCGAATGGCGGGCGACCAGGTGACCTGGTTGAGATTCGAAAGCGGGACGAAGTGGCCGGAGATGTTGAGCCCGATGGAGCCGTTCATCGTGCTGTAGCCCTGCACGACGCCGGAGACGATCTTGCCGCCGACATCGACGGCGTGGACCTGCTTGCCGGTGAGGCTCATCATCCAGTTGTGAAGATCGGTGCTGCCCATGCCGTTCCAGTCGTTGGTCGTCATGGAGCCGGTGGGCGTGTTGTAGAGCGCGGCGGTGGCGCGGGAGGCGACCTGCTGCAGCGAGTGGGCAAAGCTGCCCGTGGCCGGGGCGGCGCTGGCCGCCAAGGAGGCGGAAGGCGGGGCGAAGATGCTGGAGGCGAGGCTGGCCACGGAGCCGAGCACACCTTCCACCACGGGAGCGGCGAGGATGGCGGGGATCACGCGACACCTCCCACGGCAGTGAAGGTTTCGAAGGCGGCCTCGGGCTCATCTTCCTCATAGAGGGATGCGCGGCGGGGCTCGTCGTCCTGGTAACCGGGCTGGTCCTGCTGACCGCCGCGATCCCAGTCGTAGCTGCGATCGCCGCCGGTCGAGCCGGAGGAAGTGGCCAGGCTCGGGGTGCCGGGCTCAAGCTGAGCGGGTGACCAGCGGATGGCGCTGCCGGATTCGCTCGTATCCTTGAGCGAGCCGACCTGGCTCTGCACCCAGGCGAGCGCCTGCGGGTCGTTGGTGCTGAGCTGCGCGCGGTAGGTGGAGTCGGCCTGGCGCGAGACGTAAACGTTGACGATGGCGCCGGGCGGCGTCTGGATTTCGATCGCCACGCGCAGGGGCGGGGTGGAGCGGCTCATGTTGCTGAGCTCGGCCACGTGCATGACCTGGTGCAGCGCGTCGCTGAAATCGTGATTGGACGCCAGCGCGATGTGGAGATCGGCGGACGTGCTGGTGACCAGCGGATGGGTTCCGCTGCTCACAACCAGGCTCGTCATATCCGGCGTGGAATTCATGTCTTCCACCTTCTTACCATTCGCCATGCCAGCGGCTGAAATCGGGGTGGAAGCGGGGCTGGTTGACGTGCTCGCGGGCGTTGCAGATGACGTCGCAACCGATTGGTTGCCAGTGAGATTCGCGGCGGCTGCCAAGGCGGCCTGCAGAAGGTTGGCGGTGGTGTCGAGGGGCGCTGTGCCAACCGCGTCCTCCTGAAGAAAACTCCGTTCCGAGGAGTTAGCGGCGGATTTTTTTTCCACGGTGGAAGGCAGCGCGGAGGACTTCGCCGGGACGGGCGCGAAGGTTTTCTCCAGCGTCAGGGCGGCGGGGACGCCGAGAGGCGTCGAGGTCAAAGTTGGCGCCGGCGATGGGATGGAAGGCTGGCCCGTGCTTTTCGTGGTGGCGGCAAGGATCGCGGCGTGGGCCATGATCGTGGCCAGCGGCGATCCGGCGGAGATCGAGGGCAGTGTTGCAGTCGTGGGTGCGGTCGGCGTCGGGGCGATGCCGGCCCCTTGCGCCGTCACGGTCGGATTTGGAGCTGCGGGCACGGAAGCGGGCGTCGGCGTGGACTTCGGCGAGCCGGCGAAGGCGGAGGCGACGATGGCCGCGCCGGTGAAATCCGTGTTGGTCCACTCGGGCTCGGCGGGCGGAGTGGACGGCGTCGTTGCGTTGGTGGACGACCAGGAAGTTGGGGCGAAGAATGAACGAGGCCGAGCGGCATCAGCCACCGCATCGCTTGCCGAACTGGGCGATGTTGAAGTCTTGGCCGGGGCCGCCGACGTGGAGCGTTGGCCGAGCCACATCGCGGAGGCGTAGGCGCCGGCGCCGCGAACGGGAGGCGACGTGGCTGGCGCGGATGAGGTTCCCGTCTGGCCCGATGCAGGGACAGGATTTTCAGGAGCGGTCTCTTCGTCGCTTGCTTGAGCGGAGCCGGTCGGGGTGGTGGATGCGTTGGAAAGCGAAGCCTGGGCAAGCAGCGCCAGCGCGACCGAACCGCTCGGGCTGGGGGTGGGGTCATCAGTCGGAGCCGGTGCGCTGGCGGCGGGCGTCGCGACAGCGGCCTTGGTCAGCCAGCTGAAATGAGGAAGAGACTCGTCGACAGGATTAGGCGTAGAGGCTTCGTCCGGCGTAACGACTGGAGCCGCGAGGACGGGGCTGCTGACGATGGCTGACCTACTCGTCGTGGCAGGTGTGCTGGCGGCCGCCGAATTCCAATCAAGCGGAGCGGCGGCGGGAAAATGGAGCGTGGCGGCAAGAGCAGGCGCGGGCGTCGTGGTCAGCGTCGGTTCAGGCGCGAGGGCGGCGGAGGGATCGGCTGTCGCACCAAGAGACGTAGCGGCCGGGCCGGGAACAACCGGGCTGGGTGCGACGGGGGCGCTCATCGACCAGGCGGCAAAGGCCGGGGCTTTCGGCGTCTGCTGGTCGAGCGCGTCTGCAAAGGTGGCGGAGGGATCCTCGGGCGCAGGCGCAACGGCGGTCGCGGCGGCACCGGCGGCCGGCAGCGTGGCCGGCAGGAAACCCTCGGACGTACTTCCCGAGTAAGTTTTCATGATTAGTTATTCCGGGCGAAGCGGGTGGGCTTGTCGTGGGCCAGGCGCATCGTGGGGGTGGGGGGTTGGAATTCGGAGGGCGGCGCCGTGTCGGCGTCATCGTGCGTCGGCGCACTGCCGGTGGCGCGGGCGGCGGTTTCACCGGGCGAATCGAGCAGCGCGGAATCGGTCGAGGCGCTGGAGGATGTTCCGGCTGGCGCGGCCTGCGGAGCGGGAGCAGCCGGAGCGGCGTTACTGGGATCGGAAGGCGCGGCAGGCGGTGGCGTGGTTTGGTCCTGATCGGTGCTGGGCGCGGCAGCATCGGGAGCGGCCGCCGGCGCAGGCGGCGTGGCCGGTTCATCGGGCCGGCCCAAATCAGGCGGCGGCGTGCCGGCATTGGCGTAGGGTTCGTGACCTGAGATCGAGCCGTCGGAAACGGGCGCCGGCGCGGCAGAGTCGGGCGAGGAAGTCGCCGGCGCGGCGCTCGCGTTGGGCGTGGCCGCCGGAGCCCCTGCGTCGGCCTGCGCGGCCGTGGGCGGGGTGGAGACATCCGTGGTGGTGGGCGGCGCGGGCGTGCCGCTATCGGCGGCGGGCGGCATGTCGGGCATGTCGACCTTGTCCTTGGCCACCACGCGGCCGATGCCGTTGAGGTCGGTCAGCAGCCGCGTCATGTCGGCCGGATATTTTTGCTTCCACGCGCTGACGATCTTGGCCAGCGGCTTGTCCTCCATCAGCGCGAAGAGCCGCGTGACGGTGGGATCGTCGAGCGAGCGGACGAGGTCGACCGCCTGGGTCGGGTCCATCGCGTTGAAGACGGTGATCTGGCGCTGCAGCGCGCCGGTTTCCGTCTCGGTCACAAGCTGGAGACGCTGCTGGAACTGGCTGTAGAGCGTCTTGAACTGCGCGTGCAAACGGTCGAGCGCGGCGCGTTCGGCGGCGAGTTCGTCCTCCTTCTGCGCGGCGGCTTTCTCGCGCGCGGCCACGGCCTGTTCGCGCGCCTGGAGCGCATCGTTGATCGACTGCATGTTTTCCGACGCGTGCCGGAGCGCGTCGACGCTGAACGCAACCTTCGGGTCCACCGGCTTGGGCGCCGCCTTCACCACGGCGACGTGCACCGGTTTCTGCGGCATCGGGGCAAGGCGCAGGCCGATCCAGAAGCCGCTGGTGAGAAAGCTGAGCCCGACGAGGGCGACGATGATGATGTTTTTCATAGGCCTCCCGCCGCGAGCGCGTGGCGCGCCAGGGCGATGTCGTTGAGTTCCTGTCGTTCGGTTTCGTCCTGGGCGCGTGCCCATTCCTGTTTCTGGCGATCGAGCAGATGACCGATTTGGTCGCGTTCCTTCTTGAGCTCGACCACGCGGGCAACGGCCTGCTCGCGCGCGCCGCGGGCGAGGGTGTGTGCGCGCTCGGCCATGATCAGGCGGCCGTGCAGGTAGGCGGCGGATTCGTCGAGCGACATCAGGTCGGCGGACGAAGAGGCGCGCAGCTTGGACTCGTGCGTCTGCGCGATGCGCTGGCGCAGCTGGAGGACGCGGACCTTCTGGTTGTTTTCCTCGGCGAGCGCGTCGGCGATGGCGGCCTGCGCCTGCTCGAGCACGTGCCTGCGGTAGCGGTGCAGGATGTTGAGCGAATTCTTTTTCATGCGGGATGTCTTCTGTAGCGGCGGTCTATGACCGCCGACGGATTGAG